>CAZTIB010000041.1:0-57979 GCA_964613615.1 uncultured Chromatiaceae bacterium | reverse complement strand
GGGCCATCACCGGCATGAATGGCGGGATAGGAACGAATCGTGACCCCGTTTTCCTGGTAGACCACCTGGTTCGGGACCTTGTAGTCGAACTCGGTGGTGTCTATCTGCCCGGGTATCGGCGTGATCTTGTATTCCCGCGTCACCTTGTCCCAGTTCACAAACTTCAGGAAGTGCTCCATTGCATAGGCCGTACCCATTTCCTTCGTTGCGCCACTGGGCCCCCAGACCCGTAGCGCGTTCGGCCGCCCCGACGTCCAGCCACCGGCCCAGAGCCCCAGGATGTCGCCCATGTGATCCGTGTGCAGGTGCGACAGGAAGACCTTGTCCAGGTACTGGTACGGGATCATCAGGCTGGCGAGGTTGCCCATGGACCCGGTGCCGATGTCGAACAGGAACTTGTCGCCGTTTCCAGCCTCAATCAGGAAACAGGTCGCGGCCTGGCCGCGGCGCGCGGCGGGCAGCCCCGTGCCACAAGCGATCACACGAATCTCGTCTTTGGCTAGTTCTTCCGTGCCCGGGTAATAGACGTAGCGGTCCGGTGCAATCCCAGTGGGATCGGATACCACACCGCCTGCGCCCCAGGCTGATGCGGCAACCAACGAAGCCATTGCCAGAAAGGTAATTGACGGTAAGCGCATCGTGATTCCCCTTATTGGAAATTGAGGGTCGAACCGCATTCTTGCGGCGCGACCAGCGTCAAAAACTCGGTTCGACCCTCTTTACTTCAGCAGCATTGCTACTTCATGAAATACCGCAGCCCCAACTCGAAGGTAAAGTCCCGGTCGCCATTGCCGGCATCCGGGTCAACGCCCCAGCCGGGTTTCGCGTACACGATCACGCCTGGCGCCAGGATCTTGCCCAGCTCGGGCGCGATCCAGAAAGAGAACTCGTCGTTGTCGAAATTGTAGATGGGCTGGGCTTCCGGCAGCAGGTAAATGCCGTCGAACAGACCCGGGCCGGGTGCGCGCAGCGGCAACATGAAGAACCACCGGCCCACGTACATGTTGATGTCGTCGCGCTTGTCATCCTTCCACGCATCGATGAAATAAAAGTTCATTAAAGCGGCGAAAGCGCCGGGGCCGGGCCAGAAATCCAGGTTCCAGATCGGCGCTACCATCGGCCCTACCGCGAAGGTTTCGCTACCGAGCGTGTCATCAGTCGCGGTTGGAAAATCGAACTGGGCACCGATAATCCAGTCGGCGCCGAGGAAATCCCACTGGGTGCGATACATGAAGCGCAGATTCATATCGCCGACGCCGGTCTCTTTACAGTCGCCCTCTGCAGGCAGGCCGTTGGGCAATTCCGGGCTACCGCCACCACCGAGAGCACCGACGCATTTGGAAGAGGATGTAGCGGGAAAATTCGGATTCCGCAGGTCCGTGTCACTGACATCTCGCTCCATAGCCAGCGGGACCTCGTAGGTCATCGCGAAGTTCGTGGTGAACGCATAGAGCCCGAATAGCGTTGCTTCGTTCTGCTCCAGGTTGTTCTCGAGTTCCGAGTAGCGGTAATAGGGCATGAATTTCGGCGCGAAGTCCCGCGGATCCGTGCCTGTACTCGTGTCGATGCCGTCATCGCCTTTAGCGCCTGGTGCCGGCGGCGCCGGGGGCTTGCCTTCCAACTCCGTGCCCTCGTGAGACGTCGCGAGCGCTGCAGGCGAAACAGACATGAGAGTGAGCGCTGCACCCAGCAGAACGCTGGTGAAATCAATTCGGACTCGTTCCATTTTGGACCCCCTGGCTATGGGCTGGAGCCAAAATGACGCACAGCCGCGAAGTTCAGTTTCTTTCCGTCCACACCGTTCCATGCCGCGGCTAGCAGCCGCTCAAGAAACCGCGCCTGGACGGGCGCTAGCCACCCGACAGCCAGACTGGCGGACTGGCGGACTGGCGGACTGGCGGACTGGCGGACTGGCGGACTTAAGTTAACATACCCATGAGTATGGTCGCACCCCGGCATAGGGCTCCCAATACGTGAAACCCGAAGTCACAGATCTCGGATCCCGTCGGCTGAGTCGGGAAGCCTGGCTGCAGGGCGCATTGGATTTTCTGCGCCGGACCGGCGGGAGCGACCTGCACATCAGCAAGCTTGCCGCTGCCCTCGGCGTGACGAAGGGCAGCTTCTACCACCACTTCTGCGACCGTGACGACTTCGTCAATGCTGTGCTGCAGTACTGGAACCAGATTCACAATCTGTCGGTAACAACGGCCGTAGAGACCCATGACGGGGGGCCGAAAGACAAGTTGCGGACGCTCATGGAAAGCGTTTACCAGGGAGAATTCACGAGTTATGACCTGCCGATCCGGGCCTGGGCTATGGACAACCCGCGTGTGCGGGATTTTCTGCGTCGCTCGGATCGCTGGCGCCTGGACGTGGTGAGGCCATTGTTCGAAGCATTGGGATTTCGCGGTGAGGAGCTGGAAGTGCGCACCCGCATTTTCGTGACCTTTGTTAGCCTGGAAGTCGCGCTGTACGACCGACTGCCAAAGACCGAAATCCTGAAGCAGATCGACACGCGGCTGGATCTACTGACCCGGCCATGAATTCCCTGCGTGTGCAACGGGGACATTCTGCTTTTTCTTCCGCCGACCTTGCCTATCTGCAGCACCATGGCAGAAAAGGCAGAATGTCCCCAACCAGTTGGGTATTGCCTAACCTTAGGGAATGGACGTGGCTGTTTTCCGCTTCTGGGCGTCGTTGATCAGCGTTGGCATCGTGGCGTGCGTGCAGGTCACCTACCCCTGGCTCGAACGACAGGCAGCAGGTCATCTGCCGCGGCTTGTTGCCGTGGCAGGCGGCGTGGCGGTGGGCTACGTCGCGCTCTACCTGTTACCGAAGATCGGCGAC
The DNA here is from genome assembly GCA_964613615.1 of uncultured Chromatiaceae bacterium. Taxonomy (GTDB): domain Bacteria; phylum Pseudomonadota; class Gammaproteobacteria; order Steroidobacterales; genus J054. Next base: position 55,132 of record CAZTIB010000041.1, on the reverse strand, counting down.
TACACCGCCATCATTGTTGCCGCCCGGCCGGAGCTCCCGGAGCTGCTGCAATACCGGCTGTATCTGTTCTTTCTCGCCGGCCTGGTGGTCTATTTCTTCGTCGATCGCGCCGGCACCAACGGCCAGTTACTGCCCACGTGGCTCCACGGCAGCGCGTTCGCCGTGTACAGCTTTGCGACCGGCTACATGCTGGCCAGCGTGCCACGGCCAGGCTACTTTCCCTACATCCCTGCAGCCCTGGCCCTGGGTTTACACTTCATCGGCATCTGCCACCAGCTGCGCGCCTGGCACCCGGCTGCCTTTGACCGCTATATCCGCTGGCTGCTGGGCGTCGCGGCGCTGGCCGGCTGGGTGGCGGGCACGTTCGACGCCTTCCCCAAGAGCGTGCTCGCGACGATTGTCGCGTTCCTGGGTGGCGGGATCCTGGTCAATGTGCTGCGCGAGGAGTGGCCGGACAAGAGTCCGGGTCGCACCATCCCGTTCCTGGTCGGCATCGGGCTATTTGTCGCACTCATTATCATTGTGCGGAGCTTTACCGGCAGCCGCGTCTGACCGGGCACATTCTGCTTTTTTGCAAGGCGCTGCAGACACTGTATTCCGATTGGCTTGTTTGCCCGCTGTTTTTTGCGTTAACGGAGCATTGAAATGAAAGGGTATCTCTCGTGCCTTCGCCGCCTCCTGCTGGTGTTGATTGCCATCGCGCCGGGCATCCCGGCAGCAGGTGCCGCAGAACTGGATGCCGGCTCGCCAACTGTCCTGGTTACCGGGAGCAATCGTGGCATTGGCCTGGAGTTCGTGCGGCAGTACGCGGCGCTGGGCTGGAACGTGATCGCGACCTGTCGTCGTCCGGCCGAGGCGGAAGTGCTGGCCAAGCTTGCGGACGAATATCCCAACATCAAAATCGAACAGCTCGATGTGTTGCGCCATGAAATGGTTGATGCATTGGCAAGGAAGTACAAAAAACAGCCCATTGACGTACTGCTGAACAACGCCGGATTCTTCGGCGACACCCTGCAGTTGAGCGGCTCGTTCTTTGGCAGGCTCAACTACGATCTGTGGGATCTTTATGTGCGCACGAATGCAATTGGGCCGCTGAAAATGGCTGAAGCCTTCTTTGGCAGCGTGTTGTTGAGCGAGCAGAAGAAAATCATGACCGTATCCAGCCTGCAGGGTTCAATAGAAGACAGTTACGGGGAGGGCAGCTTTTTCTACCGCGGCAGCAAGGCTGCACTGAACATGTTCATGCATACCGTCGCTGAGCAGAAAAAGGTCAGGAAGTCCGGGGTGCTCATCGGTCTGTTTTCGCCCGGCCTGATAATCGATGATCGCACCCGGAATCTGCGCCTGGAAGGCAAGGTGGAACGCCCCGTGTCCGTCAGCGGGATGATCGAGGTCATCGAGAACTTCACCCCGGAAATGTCCGGCGGTTTCTACAAATACACCGGTGACTCGGTGCCGTGGTAATGAGCGGTAGCAGCTGAGGAACCGAATGCGCTGGTGGCCGCCGGTTTTGCTATTTGACCCACCAGGTATTGGTTTGCCGGAGCGCATCGGCAACGCTGGCCGTTCGCTGCATGCCGGTTGCATGATGCTCGTAGAATCCCTGCTCATAGCTCGGCGCGGGATTCCGGTAAACAACGCCCAGTGCGACGGGATATTCGGCCGGCTGCATCGATAACAGTAGCTGTGCGAGCGTCGCGTTCGACTCATCGTGCTTCAGCACATCGCCGGGCCGGGCCCTGGCATCGATGACCTCGAGCCGCATGCGCCCAAGGTCGAACGCAAGCCCCTTCTCGTTGTCTGTACCGAAGAGCAATGGTGCCCCATGCTGCACGCGGATTTGATTGTCGGCGGCGTTCTTCTTGTCGGTAAACTCACCGAACACATCTTCGTTATAGACGATGCAGTTTTGAAAAATCTCGACAAACGAAGCGCCTTCTTGCGCGTGCATCGCTGCGAGCACCGAACCCAGGCCCGCCTTGTCGACATCGATGCCACGCCCAATGAACCGGGCGCCTGCCCCGAGCGCGAACAGGCCGGGTGACACGGGAGTATCGAAGGATCCCGTCGGGCTCGACGGCGACTTCGTGCCGAGCCGTGACGTCGGCGAGAACTGACCCTTGGTCAAACCATAGACTTCGTTGTTGAATAATAAGATCTTGAGCCCGACATTTCGGCGCAAGGCATGCAGCAGATGGTTGCCGCCGATCGAGAGCGCATCGCCATCGCCTGTCACGACCCAGATATCGAGTTCGGGATTAGCCAACTTCAACCCCGTGGCGACGGCCGGCGCGCGCCCGTGAATCGTATGGAACCCATAGCTCTCGATGTAGTACGGGAACCGAGCTGCACAGCCGATACCCGAGACGAACACGGTCTTGTCGGGCTCGGCACCCGCGTCGGCCAGCGCGCGGGTCACGGCTTTCAGTATCGCGTAGTCGCCACAACCCGGGCACCAGCGCACTTCCTGCTCACTCGTGAAGTCCTTGGCCGTCAGTTGTGCACTCATGAGCGATCACCTTGGCGGATGCTCGGCAGCGGCTCGACGTTGCTGCCGACGGCGAAATGTGACTGAATGAAATCGACGAGCTCGGCAATCTGAAACGGCTGGCCCGTGACCTTGTTGAACAGAACGGGGTCGAGCCCGAGCTTGTCGCGCAGTAACGTCGAGAGCTGACCCATATTCATCTCCGGGACGATGACCTTGTCGAAGCCGCGCAGCAGCGAGCCGAGGTTTTTCGGCAATGGGCTCAGATGGCGAATATGCACGTGGCTCACCGGCTCGTCGTTCTTGGCGAACCGGCGCACGGCCTGATAGATCGCACCATAAGTCGATCCCCAGCCAACGACGGCGATCTTGCCCTCGGTGGGGCCGAGCTCGACAGGCTGATCGCCGATGAAATCCGCGACAAGCTCGACCTTGCGTTGACGCAGGTCGGTCATCGCCTGATGGTTGGCGGCCTCGTAAGAAATATTGCCTGTCTCGAGATCTTTCTCGAGCCCGCCGATGCGATGCGTGAGCCCCGCCATGCCGGGCGCCACCCAGGGCCGGCCCAACGTGGCCGGATCGCGGGCGAAGAGCTTCGATCGCATCGCGACCGCATCTTGACCGGGCTCGTTCACGTTGATCGGATCAAACGTGGCCATATCGGGAATCCGCCACGGCTCTGCCGCATTCGCCAAATAGCCGTCCGTCAACAGGAAGACCGGGGTCATGTGCCGCAGGGCTATCCTGACGGCCTCAATCGCGGCCTCGAAACAATCGCTCGGCGACCGCGACGCAATCACGGGCAACGGCGCGTCGGCGTTGCGGCCGTAAACGGCCTGGTACAAATCGGATTGTTCTGTCTTGGTGGGCAAGCCCGTCGATGGCCCGCCGCGCTGTGAATCGACGATGACCAGCGGCAACTCCGCGCTGATCGCGAGACCAATTGCTTCCGTCTTGAGCGCAATGCCCGGTCCAGAGCTCGAGGTGACCCCGATCGACCCGCCGTAAGAGGCGCCGATGGCCGCGCAGACCGCGGCGATTTCGTCCTCGGCCTGAAACGTGCCGACTCCGAGTTGACCCAGGCGCGCCAGCTCATGCAATAGCGGCGACGCCGGCGTTATCGGATAGGAACAGAAGATCACGGGCCGATTCGCGAGCTCGCCCGCGGCGGCCAGGCCGAGTGCCAAAGCCTGACTGCCACGCACGCCTCGGTATTCACCCGGTTCGAATCGGCCCTGGCTCGTGTCGAGATGCGGCAGCGCGGCGTCGAGCTCGCCCGTTTCCCCATAGGCATTTCCGGCATGCAATGCGGCGATATTCGCCTCGAGCACCTCGGGCTTGGTCGCGAATTTCTTCTTGAGCCACGCCTCGATGACCTCGATGTCGCGGCCGAACATCCACTGCACGAGACCCAGCGCCCAGAAATTCTTGCAGCGGCCCGAGTCGCTCTTACTGAGGCCGAAAGGCTTGACGGCCTCGAGCGTAAGCCGCGTCAGGTCGACCTCGACCAGCTGGAAGGAATCGAGCTCACCGGTCGTTCGCGGATCATCGGCGTATCCGGCCTTCGCGAGGTTTCGCGCCGAAAAGGTGTCGATGTTGAGCACGACCAGGGCGCCGTCCTCGAGCAACGGCAAATTGACTTTGAGCGCCGCCGGATTGAAAGCGACGAGCACTCTCGGCGCATCGCCCGCAGTCGTGATCGGCCCGGCACCAAGGTTGATCTGGTAGGCGGAGACGCCGAAAGTCGTGCCGACCGGCGCACGAATCTCGGCGGGATAGTCTGGAAAAGTTGCAAAATCGTTCCCGGCCATTGCCGTGGCCGAGACGAATTGCGTGCCCATGAGCTGGACCCCGTCGCCGGAATCGCCGGCGAAGCGAACCACTATCGATTCTGAGTTGATGGGCTGACTCATGTCCATTTTCTTATCGGATCCGCCCTGCCACGCTCAGCGAAAGCTGCCGAGTATCGTTGGCTGACGTGGTATAGAAAAGTCTACCACTATCGGAAGACTGGGCTGGGAGCAGTTTACTGATCGGGCCATTGAGTTGCTCAAACAGTCGCGTGATGGAGTCGTTTCACCAGGAACAAGCCCCGTTGATCGACTCGCAAGAACATTGCTCACCGAGGCTGGAACCCTCGACACGGTTACTCCGGGCTCCAGTCCTCCCAGCCGGTGGCACGCAGGTATTGGTCCAGTGTGATCAGATGCGGATATTCGCTTCTGAGTGCATCCACATCGACCTCGTAGCCGACCTCGTCGTACCAGCGGAACAATGGACGCAATGGCTTGGGCATGCTGGCGAGGTACTCGTCCAGTGGTAGCTGGTTATAGGAAATCTCCCGCCCCATCACCGCACTGAAAGTGTCGACATACGCCTGCACGGTCATCGCATCGCCAGCGATGTTGACGGCCCGATCAAGCCATTGATCTGGATGATCGAAGGCCTCACCAACAAAGAACCCAATGTCGCGTATCGCAATAAAGTGCAGCATGCGATCCGGATCTCGTGAATCGACAATGCCGCTTGCCGCGATGCGCTTTTGCTGACGGTCGAAATTTTCATAGAACGCGACGGGGCGAAACACCGTATACGGCACACCGCTGTCGACCAGCGCAAGCTCCACCTCAGTCTTCGCAGCCCCTTCCGGTCCGTTCCCGGGTTCCGCTGCGGCCCCTGAGGAATAGACCAGGTGCTGGATTCCGGACGCTTTGGCCGCGGCGATGACGTTCACGCCTTCGGCCACCTCGTTGCGGGAAAAGCCGCTGTAGAAAAAGACCTTGTCGATACCGTCCATCGCCGCGAGCAGCGACTCGGTATCGCCATAGTCGCCCTGGACGACAGCAACTCCCTTTTCTGCAAGCCTCTCTGCCTTTCTGCCTTCGGGCTTGCGGGTCAGACCGCGCACCTGGTAGCCCCGGGACAGCAATTCGTCGACCACGGTATTGCCCTGGCGACCCGTCGCGCCGCCGACGAGAATGGTTTCGGCTGCGATCACGTTGCCGGCATGGGCAAACCAGCACAATGTCGCGAGATATAGAAATTTCTTCACCAACGCTCTCCGTCTATTCTTTAGCCTGGCACCCCTAGTTTTGCGCCTGCGCCCTCTCAAACTCCCGACGGCGAATCAGCGCCCGCTCTTCCAGGTAGTCCAGCGTCTCCTTATATAGGCCGGCCTGCGGCGTCATCTCCTGGTCCACCATCAGTACCAGGTCAGTTGTGGGCTCATAGCGCGGCCACTCCGGCAAACCGGGTCCATTCGGGTCGCCGGTCTTCGCAAAGTTCAGCCAGTACGCGCGCAGCGTATCGCCGAAAGCGAGATCTGCCGCCGTCGGCGGTTGCTCCGCCAATGCTCCCGGCCGCTGGTACTCCGGGTGTTCACGCACGTTGCCGAAGATGAACGGTACCTCCAGGCCGTGCACCGCGCCAGGGATCTCGCCGCGCAGCCGCTCATTGATATAGGTGATGTGATAGAGCCATACGGGTGAGCGCACGTTCGCCATCTGCTTGCCGAGGTAACGGGTGGACGTCAGGAACAGTCCTTCAGAGAACCAGCGCTGGGATTCGCCGATGCGCGTCCACTGGTCGTCGAAGGCGGCCAGGTCTTCGTCCGACAGGCCTTCGATCAGCGCCCCGGCCAGGAACCACTTGCCGATCAGCGGGATGTCGGCAATCTGGTTCCACTCCCAGCTGTTCGCGCCGCCGATGTACGGCACGTCGTGCTGTTCGCCGCGCTCGAAGACCCGGGCCACGTGATCGACGACCACCATTTCGTCCACCACCGGGTTGAAGGGCACCTGGCGCGCGCGCTGGTACTCCACCATCGGTTCCCAGGGCATCGCGCGCAGCTCGGCCAGCAGCTCTTCGTCGGAGCCTGCCTCGATTTCGAAGTACTCGACCAAGTCTACGCCCATGTCTTCGCGCGATTTCGCGGTTGGGCCCGGGCGGCCGCGTTCGAAGGCATGCTGCGTCATATCCAGCAGGATGCCGCTGCCCTGCGCGATCGCACCCTGGAACAAGCCTTTCGACTGCGGCGTAATCATCAGCACGTTCACTGAAACGCCGCCCGCCGAGTGACCGAATATGGTCACGCGGTTCGGGTCGCCGCCGAAGGCCGCGATGTTTCGCTGCACCCACTCCAGCGCTGCGATCTGGTCGAACACGCCGTAGTTGGCCAGCGGCTCCCCGGCCTGCGCGCGGGTCATGGCCGGATGCGCAAAACGGCCCAGGTAACCCAGCCGGTAATTGATCGTGATCAGCACCACGCCTTCGCGAGCCAGAATGCCGCCGTCATACAGAGGCATGGAACTGGCTCCGAACTGCATGTTGCCGCCATGGATGTAGAACATCACCGGCAGCGGTTCACCGTCGTGCTCCGCCGGGGTCCAGATATTCAGCGTCAGGCAGTCTTCGTTCAAGCCAATGGTCTTGAAGTGCGTATCGGCCCATTCAGGGTAGGCACCCAGCTTCTGCGCGCAGGCGTGACCGAACTCGGTTGCATCGCGCACCCCGTCCCAGCGCGCGGCCGGCTGCGGTGGGCGCCAGCGCAGCTCGCCTACCGGCGGCGCGGCGTACGGAATGCCGCGGAACACCGCGATGCCGTCCTCCACCAAGCCCTGCAGCGAGCCAGTGTCGATAAGTACCTGCGGCGCGCCCTCGTTAGCTCCCGGGGCCTGCGTCCACGAGGCGAACAGGACCAGGCCCAAGATCGCGGTCGCACAGTTGGAACATCGTGTTGTCATACTTGCTCCCGGCCCGTAGGTCGATGTCAGGGGACATTCTGCTTTTTCTGCGCGGTCCTGCAGAAACTTGGCATGTATGGAAGAAAAAGCAGAATGTCCCCGGCGCACCCCCGGCGCAACTTAGTGTAGCGCCCACGGTCCAACCCGGCAGTCCACGAGGAGAACAACGATGACCGATTTCACCGTGCACACCCACGATACCGCCCCGGAGGCCTCGAAGCCGATCCTGGAGTCCACGCAGAAGGCCTTCGGCGGAATGCTCCCGAACCTGTACGGCGTGATGGCCGAATCCCCTGCGCTGGTCGAGGCCTACCAGGAACTGGGCCGGATCTTCAGCAAGACCTCGCTGACGGACACCGAGCGCCACATCGTGTGGCTCACGATCAACTACGAGAACGAGTGCACCTATTGCATGGCCGCGCACAGCGTGGTGGCGAAGCACGGTGGCGTGCCCGAAGGCGAGGTGGAATCGTTGCGGACCGGCGCCAGGCTGGCCGACCCGAAACACGAGGCGCTGCGCCGCTTCACCGCACACATGGTGCAGGCGCGCGGCTGGGCCGAGCCAGCCGAAATCGGCGCTTTTCTCGCTGCGGGTTACACCCAGGAAAATATTCTCGATGTGATCCTCGGCATCGGCCAAAAGACACTGAGCAATTACACGAACCACATTGCCGACACGCCGGTGGACAAACCTTTTCGGACCGAGGCGTGGAGTATTGCGCTCAAAGGCGCTGCGGGTGGTGCGGCTGCTTAGAGTGAGGGTCTCTGAGACATCCGGGCACTGAAACTTGATGCCCGACGACGATTAACTTCGCGCGTCGTGCTGCGCCCGGCGAATGATTTCGTAGGCGCTGCGCGCACCACTTTCCAGCTCGAAGTGCGGACCGCGGCGACGCACGCGCCGGCGGCGGCGAGTTCCAGTGCCCGGCACCGTCACCGTCACGTCCGGGGAAAACTGGATGGCACCACCGTCCATCCCTTCCGTGTCCAGCGTCACATCCGGCAGCTCGGCCAGGTTGAGTGACTCCACGTTGCGCGTGGGTACTGTCTTCAGAATCACCATGCGCAGGTCACTGACGCCGTAATAGGTCCGCGCACGCACATAGGAGTCCAGGAAGAACTGGCCGATAAACTGGTGCAAGCCGATCAGGATCATCGTTCCACCGATCATCGTGGGGATCAGCTCGGCCTCTTCCTGCCAGACCGACCACGTCCAGTAGGCCGCGAAGCCCGTCCACGCCATGCCGAAGAGCACGGTCGGGATGTCCCGCTTGCGAATTCGGAGGCCCTGTACGGGCCGCCCGGACCACATCAGGCGCTCCGTGGTCGCCATTTCCGGTTGAATATGTCGGGTGGCTTCGAAGTCCATTGATCTAGTGTCTCAGCAAAGTGGCAACGTGTTCACCTATCGCCAGCGACGCGGTAATGCCGGGTGATTCTATGCCAAACAGGTTCACCAGCCCGGGCACGCCATGCTCCGCGGGCCCCTGTATGACGAAGTCCGCATCCGGCTCTCCCGGGCCGGCTATCTTCGGCCGCAGGCCCGTGTAGGCCGGCTGCAGTCGCGATGCATCCAGCCCCGGATAATAGCGACGAATCGCGTCGATGAAGGCCGGCCGACGCGAGTCGTCGAAGGCGTAGTCTTCATCTTTCACCCAGGTGACATCCGGCCCAAAGCGGGTGACACCGGCCATGTCCAGGGTCACGTGCACGCCCAGGCCACCTTCTTCTGCCAGCGGATACACCAGTCGCTGAAAGGGAGACTTGCCGGATAGCGCGTAGTAGTGGCCTTTCGCGTAGTAGGCCTGCGGCACGTGTTGCCCAGCCAACGTGTCGATTCGGCCAGCCAGGTCCGGTGCGTGCAGGCCGGTCGCGTTAATGAACGCACTGCACTCAACTACTGCAGGCTCGGCTCCGCCGCATTGCACGCAGAAACCGCCTTTCGTGACCTCCACTCGTTCCACGGGAGCATTCAGCGCGACCAAGCCGCCGGCTGCTTCCAGGTCGCCCCGCAGCGCGAGCAGGTACTCGTGCGTGTCGAGAATCCCGGTGGACGGGGACAACAGGCCACGCACGCAGGTGATCTCTGGCTCGAGCCTGGCAACCTCGGCCGCAGACAGCCACTGGAGATCATCCACGCCGTTTGCCACCGCCTGCGCGTGATAGCGTTCCAGCGCCGGGATTTCGGCGGCGTTTACCGCAACGATGATCTTGCCGACGCGCCGGTGGGCAACGTCGCGCTCGCCCAAGTAGTCGTACAGGGCCTTCTTTCCCGTCACACACAGCCGGGCCTTCAGTGACCCGGGGGGATAGTAAATTCCGGCGTGAATGACTTCCGAGTTGCGACTGCTGGTGCCGGTTCCGATGGCGGCCGCACTCTCGACTACAAGCACTTCCCGGCCGGCTTGCGCAACGGCGCGTGCCACGGCGAGCCCGATGACCCCGGCGCCGGCGATGACGCAGTCGACCAGGCCATGCACTCGAAGTTCAGCTTAGCTGCGTCCCGGTAATGTAGTCGTGCAGCTGATCGATGACGAACTGTTGTTCGGCAATCACGGCTTTGACCAGGTCACCGATCGAAATCATACCGATCACGTTCTTGTGATCCACCACCGGCAGGTGGCGGGCACGCTTGTCCGTCATCAGCGCCATGCAGTCTTGGATGGTACGTTGCGGATTCACGCACAGCACGCGCGTCGACATGATTTCCTTGACCAGGGCATTGCGCGACGACCGGCCTTCGAGGGCCACCTTTCTCGCGTAGTCGCGTTCGGTCACGATCCCGATCGGCTTGTCGTTGTCCATCACCAGCAATGCCCCGACACTCTTGTCGGCCATCATCTGCACGGCTTCGAAAATGGTGATACCGGGCCCGACGGAATACACATCGTTACCCTTGAAACTAAGAATGTCCTGTACCAGTCGCATAACGCCCCCTGCCGCTCTCCGCGGCTCTGGTGGCGCACTAACGCTTTAGAGATGCTGGCGTCTTCGCGCGCCCTGACCCGAGTATGACCAAAAAGGCGGCAGAGGCCAAAAAATTGTGATCTGAGACCCGACACCACGGTGCCAACCTGGCATGGCGGACCAGCCGGGAACCGCCCCGGGCATCGGTGCTGGGCCCAGGGCATCGGCTGCCAGCCTTCAGCCCAGCGCGTAAAGCACCAGGGCCGGCATGGTCAGAAATGACACCACCGTAGACACGACGATGGCACCGGCCACCGCATCCGGGTCACGGTGGTACCGGGCCGCCAGCAGGAAGTTGAACACAGCCACCGGCATCGCGGCCTCAATCAGCACCACACCGCGCAAAATTCCCTCCAGCTGCAGCAGCTCGACCAGCGTCACACCCACTGCGAAGCCGACCAACATACGCAGCGCCGCGACCATGGCCGATGCGCGCAGGCGCTGCACGCCGAAGGTGCCCAACGCATGACCCAGGGCCAGCAGCATCAGCGGAATGGCCATTCCGGCCACCAGCTCTACGGTGTTCTGCAGCCAGGGCGGTGCCGGCAACCGGAAACTCATCATGGCCAGGCCCGCAATCGCGGCGTAGATGATCGGAGTCTGCAGCAGCGTCTGCCACGCGGCCTGGCGGCCCAGCAACAGTGGGCCAAAAATGAAGTGCGACAGGGATCCTGCGAGATAGAAAGCCACCGCCAGCCCCAGGCCCTCGGGGCCAAAAGCGAAATAACAGAGCGGCAGCCCGAGATTGCCGACGTTGCCGAAGGTCACGGGCAGCAGATAGCTGCGCACCGGCTGGCCGGCAATGCGCAACACGGCGTAGCCCGTCAACGCACAGGTCAGCAACACGACGAAGGCCAGGCCCAGGGCCAGCAGGAACTGCGGGGTCTGGGCGTCGAGACCGCCGATGCCGTCCAGCACCAGGGCCGGCGCGCCGATGTTCATGATCATGCGGGTGACGAAATCGCGGTCGAAGTTCCATCCGGCCCGCGCCCAGCCGTAGCCCAGCAGCGCGCAGACGGCTACCGGGGCGATGATGGGTATCAGCTGTTCGTACAACGTTAGAATGGGCGGGCCAGGGCGGTTGCATTGTCGCACGGCACCTGCAGGTAGCACGGGCGCCCTCTTCCCGGAGATCGCTTCATGGGTGAGAACATTCAGCTGACGGCGGCAGACGGTCACCAGCTGCAGGCCTACCGGGCCACACCGGAAGGCACGCCTCGCGGCGGGCTGGTGATCATTCAGGAAGTCTTCGGGCTGACAGACCACATCAAGCGCGTGACGGACGGTTTCGCCAAAGAAGGCTACCTGGCTGTCGCACCCGCGCTGTTTGACCGGGTATCACCCGGCATCGCCCTGCCCTACGACGAGGTGGAGCAAGGGCGCGACGTGATGCTGAAACTGGACTCCGACGATTCGGTGCAGGATATCGATGCCGCGGTGGCGACTGCGGGTGCCGCCGGCAAAGTGGCCGCAGTAGGCTATTGCTGGGGCGGTGCGATGGCGGACCTCGCCGCCTGCCGCCTGACACTCAGCGGTGCCGTAGCCTATTACGGCGGGCGCCTGACCGGCTGGCTGGAACTGGAGCCCAGGTGCCCGGTGCTTTATCACTTCGGCGGGAACGACCCGCTGATTCCGATGGCCACGCTGCAGCAGATTCGCGCCGCGCGACCCGAAGGCATCATGTACCTGTACCCGGAAGCCGGCCACGGCTTCAATTGTGACGACCGGGTCGACTTTCACGCCGACAGTGCCAGGCAGGCACTGGATCGCACGCTGACTTTCCTGGCTTCCTGTATCTGAAGCCGGTCAGTCTTCGTCTACCACCGGGTTGCGCAGCACGCCGATACCGCTGATCTCCACTTCCACCACGTCGCCTGCCACCAGCCAGCGCGGTGGCTTGCGCCCCGCACCCACGCCCGATGGCGTGCCGGTGGCAATCACATCCCCTGCCCGCAACTCGCAGATGCCCGACAGGTACTCGATGATGGCCGGCACGTCGATGCAAAGATCGGCCACCGCGCCGTGCTGCATGATTTCACCGGATACGCGCGTTTCCAGCGTCAGCGTCGCGGGATCCGGTATCTCGTCGGCGGTTACGAGCCACGGGCCCATGGCTCCGCTCTGGTGGAAATTTTTACCGGCAGTGAACTGGGAAGTGTGCTCCTGGTAGTCGCGGAGCGAACCGTCCTGCAGGATGGTGTAACCGGCTACGTAATCTAAGGCGTCATCACGCGTGACGTGCCGGGCGGTGCGGCCGATCACGACCGCCAGCTCGCCTTCCCAGTCGTATTTGTCTGACAGGCGCGGGCGGACCACCGGTTGACCGTGGCCGACCAGGCTGTCGTTAAAGCGCAGGAAAAAAGCCGGGTATCGCGGCGGCTCGCGGCCCATTTCCTTGATGTGCTCGCGATAGTTCATGCCGATGCAAATGATCTTGCCTGCGTCAGGAATGGTCGGCAGCAGCGCAAGCTGGTCTTCGGCCAGCGCCACCTGCGCCGCCGCGGCCTCTGCCGCCCAGCCCAGCATATCGGCGGCAATCGCCGCCCGCAGGGTTGGGTAGCGGGCCAGAACGCCCTGCGGCATGGGCCGGATACCGTCGGTGGATACCAGGCCGAAGCCGCCGGCGGCAAGACTGGCAAATTTCATGACTCAGGTCCTGATCCCCGCGCCGCACGCGTCGCGGCCCGGGTCACATTATAGAGAGTGCATTCCGGGCGACGGCCAGCGACGACGCCTGGCAGGTTCACGCAGTGGCGCGGGACTGGCCAGCGCCGGTGGGTTGCTGTTTATCAGCCTCCGGGCGCTATAGACTCGCCGCGTTCATGACCCAGCCAGCTAAACAAGCGCCCGGCAAGGGCAAGCCCCGCCTGACTCAAGGCCCGGTGGGCGAATCCATCCGCTCGCTCATGCTGCCGATGATGGTCGGGATGATCGCGATCATCTCCTACAACCTCGCCGATACCTATTTTGTCGGCCAGATCGGGACCCTGGAGCTGGCCGCCATCAGCTTCACCTTCCCGGTGAACTTCATCGTCGGCGCCATCACTATGGGCATCGGTATCGGCACGTCGTCGGTGGTCGCCCGGCTGTTCGGTGCACAGAACCGGGAAGAGGCTGAACGGGTCACGCTGCATGCCATCTTCCTCGGCGCCGCCATCGGCGTCAGCGTGGTGGCCCTGGGGCTCGCCACCATCGAACCGGTGTTCCGTACCCTCGGCGCCGACGACAACACGCTGCCGATCATCGTCCGGTACATGAGCATCTACTACTACGGCGGCATCTTCCTGGTGATGCCGATGATCACGAACTCGGTGCTGCGCGCGTCAGGCGATGCAGCCACGCCGGCCAAGATCATGACCACGGCCGCGGTGCTGAACATCATCCTCGACCCGATCCTGATTTTCGGCTACTTCGGTATACCGGCCCTCGGCGTAGAAGGCGCCGCCATCGCCACGGTGCTGTCGAACATGTTGACCATGTGCGCGTCCGTCGGTGTGGTCTACTTTCGCGACAAGCTGATCCGCTTCCAGGCGTTGGACCTGAAATTGTTGCTGAATTCCTGGCAGCGCATCCTGCACGTCGGTGTGCCGTCCATGACCAGCAGCCTGGTGGCGCCGCTGACCACCGCCTTCATTACCTACCAGGTCGCCCAGTTCGGCCCGGAGGCCGTGGCCGGTTTCGGCATCGCGTCGCGCTTCGAGGGCCTGTCGCTGCTGGCGCTGATGGCCTTGAGTGCCGCCGTCACACCGTTCGTCGGGCAGAACTTCGGTGGGCAACACTTCGACCGGGTGGAAGACGGCATCAAGTGGTGCTATCGCTTCATACTGATCTACGGACTCATCGTGGCTGCGGTCATGTTTGCTGTCGGGCCACTGGTCGCCGGGTTATTCACCGACAACGAAACGGCTCTCGATACCGCCACGATGCACATGCGCATTGTTCCAATCAGCTACGCGGCCCTCGGCGTAGCAATGTCCATCAACGGCGCGTTCAATGCCATCGGCAAGCCGCTGCAGGCGATGGTCACCTCTCTGTGCCGGACGGTACTGGTCTATGCGCCGCTGGCCTTCGTACTTGCCCAGCTGTTCGGGCTCGTAGGCGTGTTTGCCGCGGCCTGCACCGCCAACTTCGTCGCCGGCGGAGTGGGTGGGCTCTGGTGGCGCAGTGTCTACCGCAAGCAGCGTGACGTGGAAGCCGCGGCCCTAACGCCCGCCAAATCTCCATCCCGGTAGGAGCGGCTTTTTGGACAGGAAGTCCTTATGCCGCGGAGCACAAGGATGTGCGAGAGCGGCTAGCCGCGATTCCTTTCGATCGCCGCGATCCTTTGTTCGAAACGAAGATCGCGGCTAAAGCCGCTCCTACGGGAGTTGTATTGGTGCACCGCCGGCCGTTGGCTGAAGCTGTTCCGGTTCATCTGTAGACTAGCCGTGCAATGCTTTTTCCGCGAATCTCCACCCGTCGTAACGGCGCAATAGGGGCCACCCTGGCCGTCGCGCTGTGCCTGCTGCTGCCGGCGCCCCTGCCTGCCGGGCAGTGGTACCCGGTAGAAGTCGATGTCTGGGACCCGCCCTTCAATGCCGAGCGTCAACGGTCCCAGCAGAGCTATGTGCCGCTGGAGAAGGCCGAGAAGCGCTGGAATATCTGCGTTTCGATTCCGCATCTGAAAGATGCTTATTGGCTGGCCGTGAATTTCGGTCTCGTCGATGAAGCCAGGCGCCTGGAGGTGAACCTGGCCATCTATGAAGCCGGCGGCTACGACCGCCTGGAGGTGCAGCGCCAGCAAGTCGAAGAGTGCCTCGCTAACGGTATCCAGGGCCAACCCGCCGACGGTCTGATTCTCAGTGCCATCGACGCCGATGGGCTCAATGACCTGGTGACTGCGACACGCGCGCGCGGCATACCAGTGCTGGACCTGATCAACGGCATCAACTCACCCGACATCACGGCCCGCGCCGCCGTCACCTACTACGACTCTGGATTCCAGGTCGGAGAATACCTCCGGGAACTCGTACCGGCAGACAGCAGCGACATCAGGGTTGCGTGGTTTCCCGGGCCAGAAGGAGCGGCGTGGGTGGAAGCCGGTGACCGGGGCTTCAATGCCGCAGTGGCCGGCAGCAACATCAAGATCATCGCGACCCGGAAAGGCGACACCGGCAAGGCCACCCAGACCCAGCTGATCGAAGCTGTGCTGGATGAACTGGGCGACGAAGCCGCAACCCAGCTCGACTACATCGTCGGCACCACGGTCAGCGCAGAAGCTGCCGTTAGCGTGCTGCGACGGCGTGGCCTCGATGGGGACATCGAGGTACTCGCCTACTATTATGGTCCGGGCGTTCATCAGGGCATCAAGCGCGGCTCGATCATTGCCGCGCCTACAGACTCGAACGTGATCCAGGCGCGCATGGCCGTCGACATGATGGTGCGCATCCTGGAGGGCAAGCCCTATTTCAAGCATGCGGCGCCACGCGTGGTCGTAATCGACCGGGAGACTCTGCCCGACTGGGATTCCTCCACCACCCTGGCGCCGCGCGGGTTCCGGGCCATGTTCAGCGTGGAGGAATAATTGAACCGCCTTGGCCCACTGATTCGCTGGTCGATACTGTTGATCCTGCTCGCTGCCGGGATCTTCGGCTCGCGACAACTGAGCGAAGCTTTCCGGACAGACGCCTACCGTGCCTGGATCGCCCAGGCAGACAACGCCGGGCAGTGGCTGACCGGCACCATGCTCAATTGGCTGGAGGAAAGCTATGCCCCGCTGTCCGGGCTGGCGGCCCTGGCGGAGCACACCACGAGCCTGACGGAGGCAGAGTTCCTCGATGCCTATGACGGCCTAGAGGCGCGCGCCACGACTTTCTTCCTGGACGGTGCCGCCTACCTGCGACCCGGGGCAAACGGTGAATGGCAAATCGTCTATACGACCAATCCCTACGGCCTGCTGGCCGAGGGGGTATTGCTCACGGATCAGCCATGGCTGCAAGCCACCGTGGACGAGTCGGTGAAGCGGTTTGGCGACCTGATCATGGGGCCACCCTTTGAATCCGATGGCAACGTGTACTCGGCGGTGGCGTTAAAGATCCAGACGCCGGAAGGCGAAGCCGTCATTCTCGGAAAAATCGATGCCACCGCCATCATCGAAGGTCTGTACCAGATTCACGTGCCGCCTGGCATGCAGCTGCAGCTGGACGGCAAGTTCATGGACGGTGAGCGGCAACGTATCCTCGGCAGCGAAGTACCAGGCGCCCTGCACGTGGTAACCGATCGCACGGTCACCGCGGGTGCAGACCTGAGTGCGAGCTGGGCCATTACCGAAGAATTTGCCGGCGGACCTCCGGAAGACCTGGCGCGCTTCACGTTTCTTGCCGGTCTCGGCGGCAGTGCGATCATCGCACTGTTCATTGCTTTATTGCTGTGGCGTAACCAGAACATCAGTGATCGCGTGCGGGCGGCGACAGCAGAACTCGCAGCGAACCAGGAACGGTTCGAACTCGCGATGGCAGCCGCCAATCTCGGTGTGTATGACTACCGGCCTCCCACCGGGGAATATTTAGTCAATGACCGTTGGGCCACGATGCTCGGCTATACCAGGGGTGACTTGACCGACAGGATCGATGACTGGTCCAGGCTTGCGCACCCCGATGATGTGGACCGGATATGGAAGCAGTTCAGAGAGCACATCGAGAAAGAGACGCCGGTACTCCGCACTGAATTCCGCATGCGGGCTAAAGACGGCAGTTACCGATGGATACTCGCCCTCGGCAAGACCACCGAAAGAGACAAAGCGGGCGAGCCGCTGCGTTGTATCGGCATCCATATGGATATCACCGATCAGAAACAGGCGGAGGACGAGATCAAGGCAAGCATGGAACGCTTCCGGATGCTGTTCGAACAGTCTTCCGACGCGCACATGATCCTGGACAATGAGATCTTTGTCGACTGCAACGATGCGGCTGTCCGGCTGTTACATTGCGACGACAAGCAGGACTTGCTATCACACCAGCCGGCGGATTTCTCACCCGAGTTCCAGCCGGACGGCCGACGCTCCGACGAGAAAACCATCGAGGTGGTCCAGGCCGCGCGAAGCAAGGGCAAACATCGCTTCGAGTGGCTACACCGCAGGAAGGACGGCGAGGAAGTCCTGGTGGAAATCACCCTGGCCCCGGTCGAACTGGAAGGCAAGATTGTGATGCTGGGGGTATTACACGACCTGACGGAGCGCAAGCGGGCGGAAGACGCATTGCGGGCCGCGAAAGACGTGGCCGATGCGGCCAACGAGGCCAAGAGCGCTTTTCTCGCCAACATGAGCCACGAACTGCGTACCCCGATGAACGCGATTCTCGGTTACAGCGAGATGCTGATGGAGGAAGCCGAGGAACTGGAACAGGAAGACTTCATCCCGGACCTGCAGAGAATCAATCGCGCCGGTGCTCACCTGCTGGCGCTGATCAACGATGTGCTCGACCTGTCAAAGATCGAGTCGGGCAAGATGGAAGTATTCCCGGAAGAAATCGATCTCGACGAATTGATCGACGAAGTCAGCGCTACAGCACATCCCTTAGTCGAGAAACACGGCAACAAGTTGCTGGTGGAACGAACCGGGGCCGGCGGGGTCATTTGCCAGGATGTCACCAAGCTGCGGCAGATGTTGTTCAACCTGTTGTCGAACGCCGCCAAGTTCACGGAGAACGGCACCGTGACATTGCGGGTCAACCGGAAGATCGAGCAGGACAAAGACCGGCTCACTTTTGCGGTCATCGATACCGGCATCGGCATTCCAGCAGACAAGCTCGAGCACATCTTCCAGGAGTTCACCCAGGCCGACGAATCCACCACGCGAGACTACGGCGGCACCGGACTGGGCCTGGCTATCTCACAGCGTTTTTGCCAGATGCTGGGCGGCAAACTGAGCGTGGAGAGCACCGTAGGCGAGGGCTCCACATTTACCGTGTGCTTGCCGGCTAATGCGCCGGGCACGAAACTGAGGCAGGCAACCTCGCCGCAGCCGGCAACCGCCAAACCCGAGGTTCCGGCAGCGAGCGAGGGCGATGCCGGGAGCGGCGCAACAATCCTGATCATCGATGACGATCCGGAAGCCTGCGAAATCATCGGGCGCTATCTCAAGAAAGACGGCTTCGCGGTGGCAACAGCCTTCAGTGGTGAGCACGGGCTGCAACTGGCACACGAACTGCAGCCCACCGCGATCACCCTCGACGTGATGATGCCGGAGATGGACGGCTGGACGGTGCTGCGAGCCTTGAAGGCCGATCCGGATCTCCGCGAGATCCCGGTCATCATGCTGAGCATGATCGATGACCGGACCCGCGGTTACTCGCTGGGCGCGGTGGACTACCTGACCAAACCGGTAGATCGCGAGCAGCTGCACAGGGCGCTGGAGCGTTGCGGCCAGGGCAGGCCTGCAGGCACCGTGCTGGTGGTGGAAGATGACGCCGAGTCCCGCGAACTCATGTCGCGGACGCTGGAGAAAGCGGGCTGGACAGTCGCTGAAGCCGGCAATGGCCGTGAAGCGCTGCAGGTCATGATTACCCAAGCGCCCACAATGGTGCTGCTGGACCTGATGATGCCCGTGATGGACGGTTTCGAATTCCTGGCCGAGATGCGGGAACGGCCAGAGTGGGAAGAGATTCCGGTGGTGGTCGTTACGGCCAAGACCCTGACCCCGGAAGATCGCGCCCGCCTGAACGGCCGGGTGGAAGAAGTTGTCAGGAAAAGCTCCTGCACACGCGACCAGTTACTCGCCCGCGTGCGCGAGGCCGTGGCCACGCCAACCGAGCGATCGCGCGGCGTTCAAGAGGGCCTGTAGGCGGCCGGCTTTGGGAACATTCAGCTGCGCGCAGAGCGGATGATCGACTCGGCCTCATCACGGTGCTTTTCGTAGTAGTACGGATCTGCGCCAAAATAGATCAGCATGTAAAGCTTGGCGTCTGCCACAAAGGCGCCGACCACGCCTTTATAGTTTGGCCCGTCGGTCAACTGGCCTGTGAAATCGAACATCACGCCCCGCCGCTCACCGAATTTGACGGGGCGGAGATTTGCCGTTGCCACTGTGCTGTCGCCTTCGCCCAGCAGTTTCACCATCGAGGACTCCGCCAGTTCCTCGATTTCATTGGGCAGCATGTCCGCGCGAAACACCGGTAATGCTGCGGTCTTGCTCGGGACGGAGAAAATGGGCTCGCCATCCGGCACGGCGGGAATGATGATCAGGCGATTCAGCAACAGGCCATCCTGGGTCCAGACTTGGGAGTCCTGGCGAGTAAAAGGTGCCTGGGTGCGATCCGCGCGATTCCACGTTGACTGCGGGCTGACCTGCAGGCTGCCAACTGCTACCGGCCCGGATGGCACGGCGGTAAACGGCGCCGTGACACAGCCGCCGAGACACAGTGCGGCCAGTACCGGAAAAACAATTCGCTGAGTCATCGTCATTCTTCCTCAGCCAGATAGAATTCAATCATTTCCCGGTCCGTCGCCTCTGGATCGGCTTCCAGGTAGCGGCGAAAGCTCGCCTGGGCCGCCGGCAGGTTTTCTGCCTTCAACTGGATGTAACCCAGGTTGCGATAACACGCGGCCGGGCATTCCCCTGACTCGACGGCTCTCTCGTAGGCAGAGCGCGCCAAATCGCTGTCGCCTTCCGCGCCTCGCTGGCGATACATTTCACCGCGAAAAAACTCGACCAGTCCCGGGTTGACCCCGAGACTCTCGTGGCGGTCCAGCAGGAAACCGGTGCGCCCGTAACGATTCGTATCGATCTGGTCTTCCATGAAATTAAAGTACTGGCTCGCCAGCGCGAGTGCATGGCGGTCGGCGTTGTCGTCCCGGTCCGGGTATCCGTATTCGTCCGCGAGGGCGAGTAGGGTCTCCGCGCGATTGTCGGGCCGGGGATGTGTGCTCAGGAACAACGGCGCCTCGTCTCGCTTGACTACCGCGTGCTCTTCTTCCTCCTGGAGAAATTCCCAGACTGCAGCACAGGCATGCACGTCGTAGTTGGCCGCCGCCATGAACTGCGCGCCGAGAATGTCGGCCTCTTCTTCGTTTGCCCTGCTGAACGCCATGGCGTTCATGAACGCCGTCATCTGGCCAACCCCGAGGTTCACGCCAGTCAATACACCGAGACCGAGATCGAAAATGCTGCCCGCCGCGAGCGACTTCTTCACCCGGCGGAACCGGGCCATCGTGTGGGCCATCGCGTAGTGAGCCACTTCGTGACCGAGAATGCTCGCCAGCTCATCCTCGCTGGACACCCGGATCAACAGGCCGGTCCACACCTGCATCATGCCGTTGGCCGTCATGGATGCATTGAAGCCGGGATTACGGACAATGTAGACACGCAAATCCTGGCAGTAATCGCCCGCCACGCGGCAAGCCACGGAATAGACGTATTCGGTGACGGCGGGATCGCGCACAAGCAGTGGTGAACCGCGGAGCTGTGCCTCGAACTCCTCGATCTCCATCCACATGCCCTGTTCGTCTGCGGCAAGCACCGGTTTGTAGCCCGGAGGAATCACCGGCTCGATCATCTCTACCGCGTTGGCCACTGAGGCGACGCAAGCCATAGCCAAACAGCACGCGATACGGAGCTTGCGCAGCGTCATAGCATCAATCAGCCGGAAGACCCTGGAACAAGGTGTTCACCACTGCTGCAGCACCGCTGGCGTCCCTGAGCTCTCCGGCACCCACGTTCACCTTGTTGAACCAGACCACGTCACCGGACTTCAAATCGACCAGGGACGCAAAGCCAAACTCGGCCGTAGTGCTCATACCGCCGCCCAATGCCGCAGACAGGATCGACATGGCTATGCGCCCGCCGCTGGACTGGTAGTCCCGGTAGAACACGAAAAGTGCGTAATCTGCCGAGTAGCGTTCTGCAACCTCACTGATCCCGGGACCCAGGGACCAGTCAAAGCCGCCCGCTTTGCTGGGCAATTTGGCCACGCCGAAGTAATTCGTCAGAATCGTGTTGCCCACAGTCGCATGCAGTGTTTCGTAACGGCGCACCAGCGCGTCGTTACCCACCGACTTACCCATGACGACCAGGTCGGCATCGCGTTGCTGTGCGTACGCAGTGGTCGCATTGACGAAGTTGGTGCGCGCCGCCTCGGTCCACTCGGCCTGCAGCTCCGTAATGCCGCTTGCAGTCCACAGGTAGTACTTCACGTCCGGCGTCATCAGCAGGATGCGGGGCTTGGCGCCAGTACGTTCCAGGCGGTCGATCTGAGTTGCGGTCTGGGTCGCAGCGCAACCAGCGAGGACGACAAAAAACACCGCCAGAAGCAGTGCCCGAACAGGCGCGCCGCGGCGCCGGCCCGCGGAACTGACGGCTTCAAGTGACATGATCTGATCCCCCCGGATACAGAACTAAAACGAGTCTGCACCGGAGCACCAGGCTTAGCAATACCTCCATTCAGCGGTTCGTAGCTTCCGCGAGCTCAAGTCAGCCTGAAGCTCTGGGGACATTCTGCTTTTCCACCAGGTGGAAAAGCAGAATGTCCCCACAGTCCGCCATAAACGGAATCGCGGCTAAAGCCGCTCCTACGGTTCTTGAATCGAGGGCGCCGGAAAGTTCACATCCGGGGTGGCCTGATCGATATCCAGATAAATCTTCCAGTGTCCGTCGCTGTCACGCTTGTAGATCAGTGCGGAGCGGCCCGCGTCGCGGTATGGCTCGCCACCCGCTTTCGGCGTGCCGGTATACCAGTACTTGCTGACCAGGTGCGCCACGTCGCCGTGTACTTCGATCTGCTCGTACTCCAGCAGAAATTCGACGTCGGCCGTGCCCATTTTCGGCGCGAAGTAGGCGCGAATTTCATCGATGCCACGCAGGGCCGGCTGGCCGTGAAGCGCGACGAAGGCATCGATCATATAGAGCGACATCAGCGCATCGATGTCGCCCGCCTTGAACGCCACGATCCATTCATCGGCCGCGGCCTTGATTAGAGCGACGTCGTTGCGTTCAGGCGCGCAGCCACCGCCAAGGAACAGCGCCAGGCAGAAGGCAAGGCTGAGCCGACACCTGGTTGACCGACTGCGATGGACGGAAATATCGCGGCTAGCCGCTCTCGCACATCCTTGTGCTCCGCGGCATAAGGACTTCCTGTCCAAAAAGCCGCTCCTACCAGGTGACGCGGGAAGCATTTTCTACTGTCTCCAGGTGGAAGTGAACCAGTGGGGACATTCTGCATTTTCCACCAGGTGGAAAATGCAGAATGTCCCCAGTCTCATGCTACCGTCCGGTGCTGCCGTGACCAAGACAACCGCCAAATTGCGCCGGCCGTGGCTCGCCCTGCTGGGCTGGCTGATCGCGGCGGGCATCGTCCACGCCGACGAGCAGCGCCTGACGCTCGTCAGCAGCTGGAGCAAGCCGCAGAACTTCAACGTGCTGTTCATGGATTACGTGAACGCGGTAAACGAAGCGGGCCGGGGCGTGGTGCAGATCGATTTTCTCGGCGGCCCGGAAGTGATTCCCCAGGCCCAGCTGCTGTACGCGCTGCGCCGGGGCGTGATCGATATGGCCTTCGGCGCGATAACCTACTACCGCGGTGTGCTGCCCGAAGGCGACGCGATTTTCGCGTCCACGATTACGCCTGCCGACGCACGGCGCAACGGCGGGTTTGACGCGTTGCAGGCTTACTGGGCCAAGCGCGTCAACGCGCACCTGCTCGGCTGGATGCAATCGGGCGTCGGCGTGAATATCTACCTGACCGACGAACCGCGCTTCGGCGCGGACGGCATGCCCGATCTTGCCGGGTTGAAGATCCGCACATCGCCGTCGAACCGCGAACTGCTGAGCGTGCTCGGCGGTAGACCGGTGCAGATTGCGGTGAAAGAAATTTACACCGCGCTGCAACGGGGCACCGTAGACGGCCTGGCCTTCACAACAACCGGCATCCCGGACCTGGGCGTAGAAAACTTCATTCGCTATCGCATCGACCCGTCGTTCCTGCAGATGTCCATCTGCCTGCAGATCAACCTGGACCGCTGGAACAGTCTGGGTCCCGAGGCGCAACAAGTGCTGGCGGAGCAGGCAGAAGCTTACGAACCCCGCGGCCGCGCGGGTTTTTTCGAACTGCAGGACCGCGAGGTTGCGCTGCTTGCCGAACGCGGTTTGCAGTCGGCTCCCATCCCCGCTCCCCATGGCGACGCCTACCGGGACCTGGCTAACGATGTGGTTTGGGGCCGGATGGCCCGGCGCGCGCCCGAGGCCGCCCGCGAACTGAAACCGTATTTCTATCCCGAAGGGCTCGGGCAATGATCCGGCGCGCCTACGATGCACTGATTCACGGCCTCGCCGGTTTCGCCGGGGCGCTGATCGGCGGCCTGTGCCTGCTGATTGCGTGGGATGTCATCGCGCGCAACCTCGGCCTGCAACCACCGGCCTCCACCGTGGCGCTCACCGAGTACGCGCTGCTCTATTTCACGATGGCCGCAGCGCCCTACCTGGTGAGAGTACGCGGCCACATCCTGGTGGAAGTCCTGTACCGGAGAGTCGGCGCGGCGCAGCGGCGTTGGCTAGATCGCGCGGTGCTGACACTGTGCGTGGTCATCTGCGTAGTGATGGCATCGCTGGCCGGGATGCTGGCCGTCGAAGCCTGGAGCCGCGGTGAAATCGACGTGCGTTCCCTCGACACGCCCCGCTGGCTGCTGTTTCTGCCGCTGGTCGTCGGCTTCGGCCTGATGGGCACGGAGTTCCTGCGCCTGCTGGTGCTGGGTGAATCCCTGGCCGGCGCGCAACGGCCGGATACCTTCTGATGGACGGTACCGGCGCCGGCCTGCTGGTGTTCGCCCTGGTGGCCCTGCTGATGGCGGCCGGCGTGCCGGTAGCCTTCGCGTTTCTCGGCGCGAACCTGATCGGCGCGGTGCTGATCATGGGCGGTCTGCCGGGGCTGCTACAGCTGGTGGACAACTCCACCGCGCTGATCACCACCTTCACGCTGGTGGCCGTGCCGATGTTCGTGCTGATGGGTGCGCTGTTGTTTCACAGCGGCCTCGCGCTGCGGGTATTCGACGCGCTGGACGCGCTGTTCGGCCGCATCCCGGCCCGGCTGAGTTATCTCACCGTCGCCGGCGGCGCGACTTTCTCGACACTGACCGGCTCGACCATGGCCAACACCGCCATGCTCGGGTCGCTGATGGTCCCGGAGATGACCCGGCGCGGTTACCAGCCGCACATGGCCATCGGCCCGATCATCGGCACCGGCGGCCTCGCGATGCTTATTCCGCCGTCGTCCCTCGGCGTGCTGCTCGGCAGCCTGGCGCGCGTGGATATCGGTGCGTTGCTGCTGGCGGGGCTGTTGCCCGGGCTCGTTCTCGCCATTCTGTACGTGCTGGTGATCTACCTGCAGGCGCGACGCAATCCAGCGGCGGCGCCGGTCTACGACGTGGACTCGGTGACGACGAACGACAAGTTGAAGCTGATCGTCGTGAACATCCTGCCCCTGGGTATCGTCATATTCGCGGTAGTGGGCTTCATCATTCTCGGCATCGCAACGCCGTCGGAGGCGGCTGCCTTCGGTGCGCTGTCGGTGGCAGGACTCGCCGCCACAACCGTGGGGCTGTCCTTCGACGCGCTGCGCAAGTCCCTGCTCAGCACGGTGAGCGTCACGGGCACCGTCTTCCTGCTGATCGTCGGCTCATCCGTGTTTGGCCAGCTGATGGCATTTTCCGGCACCAGCGGTGCGGCGGTCGACTGGGCCATCGCGCTGGAGGCCGGGCCATTGGCAAAACTGCTGCTGATGTTCTCGGTGCTGCTGGTGCTGGGCATGTTCATGGACCAGATTTCCATCATGCTGCTGACCATCCCGGTGTTTTTCCCGCTGGCCGCGGCCCTGGGCTTCGACAAGATCTGGTTCGGCATCGTGATGCTGCTGGCCCTGGAGATGAGTCTCACGACACCGCCCTTCGGGTTGTTGCTGTTCCTGATGCTCGGCGTGGCCCCGCCCGGCACCACCTTGTCGCGCATTGCCCTGGCAGCGGCCCCTTACCTCGCCTGCGATGCGGCACTGCTCGGGCTGCTACTGTTGTTGCCGGGCCTGGCCCTGTGGCTGCCCGGGTTACTCGGCAGCTAAAAAAAGGCCCCCTTGCGGGGGCCTGCGTGCCTTTTTTTGCAGAACGTCGGCAACCCAGCCGGGCGGCGTTCAACCGTCGCGCAGGCAATCGCGCAGCAGCGGCTTCAGCAGCGTCGGGGAATCCCAGGCTTCCGGCAGCAGGTTGGCGTACAACCAGCGCACCAGGCCCCATTGCCCGCGGCCGGACGGCGCCGGGGGCACAAACTCTTCCAGCCGATCGCAGATGCGCGCCGGCTCTGCTGGCCCAACTGCCACGGGTTCCCACGCGTAGGCGACAATCGCCTCGACAGCCGGCGCAGCGCGTGCCGGTGTGCGCAAAGCCCGCGGCAGCCTGCGCAGCTGCGCGGTGGTTCGATGAGCGCTGTAGCGCCGCATCGAAATAATGGTGGTTTCACTCATGCCGGGGAATATTGTGCCAGACCGGCGATGCATTTAGGGGCGATACTGACTGATGCGGTGACGTCTCCCGTGGCGAGATCCAGGCGCACCACCTCGCCGCTGAACCAGTTGGCGACAAAGGCCGCGCCGGGCGTGGCCGTGCCAATGACGGACCAGCCAAAGCCTTCCAGCGGGTAGTTCCGCTGCAGTTTGCCGTCGAGATCGAGGGCTTCCACCCGGTCACCACGACAGACCAGCAACTGCCCGGTGTCGGTAAGGGCCAGGTCGAAAAACATCTGTCCCCGGCCGTCCGGGAAATGCTGCAGGTCCTCCTGCTGCTTGCCCGTTGCCAGGTCGAAGCGCATCAGCCGCGGACCGGTTTCAGACACGTAAATCAAGGTGTGCCCGTCCGGCGCCAGCACCGAATGGGTGATGGCCATGCTGCCGCTCATGCCGCCGTGAAATTCCGGGTGAAATTCGCCCAGCAATTCGCCGTCGGGCGTGTAGTGGTAGAGGCCCGCTTCGCCCAGCAGCGTGTCGTGGCCCGGCAGTGCCCGGTGGCGCGTGGTCAACGGCTCGGGCTGGTTGTCACCGCCCAGGCCCTCCGTGAACCACAGGCTGCCGTCGGCGACGAAATGCACTTTCGAAAACGCGCGGGACGCGAACCGGCGATTCGGTAACTGCCGCGCGTCGGCAGTCACCCGCACCGCGAGCCATGCCCAAGGGTCGAAGGCCCAGAGCACGCCCTGCGGCGAGAAGCTGAGCCCGTAGACCAGGTGCGTCGTGCCGGTGACCCAGAGCTGACCACGCAGATTGAGTGCGGCGTCGTACTGCAGAATGCGGCCAAGGCCGGCGTGGTCGTCATCGGGATCGTTCAACAGCGTCGCGCCAACGAAGACGTCGCCGGGCGCGAAAGGCTGCAGAGTGGATTCGCGTTCTTCAGTGTCTACCGTCATGTCATGTCCACAGCGGCTTGCTGTCGCGCAGAATGCAGAGACTGAACCCGGACAAAAAACTCATATTTTCATGGGCTTACAAGGTTTCAAGGGCTACATCGTGGTTGAAAGCACCTATAGACCCCCCACTATTACAACGGCAGCATTTTCTCATCATTCCCGAATATGGGTACAAGCTAATGCTGAAGAACACTCTTTCAGTTTTTATGTCCGCTGCTCTTCTGGTCCTGACTGCAGGCTGCACTGCCAGTCAGCACGCCGACCAGGTGCGCGCCGAGGACAGCGACCGCGTCACCGTCGGCACGGTGCAGAAGGAAATTACTATCGGCATGTCCGGGGCCGAGGTGGCCACGGTACTGGGGTCGCCGAACATTGTCACCACGGACGAAGAGCGCCGGGAAACCTGGGTCTACGACAAGATTTCTACTGAAGTCGCATATTCCAAGAGCGGTGGCACGATCATCGGCCTGATTTTCGGTGGCTCCGGTGGCGGCCTGGGCGCCGGCAGTGTGAGTTCCGGGGCCACCAGCACCTCCCAGCGGACGCTTACCGTGGTCATCAAATTCGACGAGGAGGACCGGGTCCGCGACTTCAGTTATCACACGTCGAGATTCTGATGCACGGCCGCGTCCTGCGTGTTTGTCGGCTTGCAGCCGTCGCGACGGGTGCCATGTCGACCGCATTCGTCACCGGCTGTGCGCCACAATCGCGATACCCGGCAGATGCGCTGCGGCTGTCGGAAAGCACGCTGGAAGTCCGGTCCATGCAAACGCGCCAATTCGAAGCCGCCAATGAAGCCATTATCCTGGCTGCGTCCGTCGGCGTTCTGCAGGACATGGAATTCAATATCGACGAGGTTGAGCGACCGCTGGGCGTGCTGACTGCCTCGAAAATCATAGATGCGGATTCAACCGAGGAAAAGGTCGGTCTGTTTATTATGGATATGATTTTCGGCGGGCAGAACATGAGTACTGCGAGCGACGAAGAGAAGATAATCGTCACGCTCGTCGTCCTGCCAAGTCTCGAGCGGCAAAACGAATACACTGCCAGGATCACCCTGCAGCGAGTCGTATTCGACAAGCTGGAGCGGATCAAATTAATGGCCGTCATCGGTAACCCGGAGATCTATCAGCAGATGTTCGAAAAGCTGTCGAAGTCCATCTTCCTCGAGACCAGCCAGCAGTGAAGCGGCTGATTGCAGCGCTGATGCTGTCTGCGAGCCTGGCGTTGGCCAGCTGTGCCACGCAGGGACCGGAAGTGGCCGGCACCGGCAGCCAGGTGCAGATTCGCCAGATCCAGACCCGCGAATACGACACCCTGAACAAGGCGATGACCCTGCGGTCCGTGATCGCGACTCTGCAGGACCTGGGTTTCGTGATCGACAAGGCCGATGCGGAGCTCGGCACCGTCACGGCGACGCGCTATGACAAGTACAAGATGCGGATGACCGTCACCGTGCGGGAAAAGGGCACGCAGCGCGTCGCGGTGAGGGCCAACGCGCGTATCGACGAGAACACGGTCGATGATTCCAAGACTTACCAGGACTTTTTTGCCGCGCTGGACAAATCGATGTTCCTGACACTGCAGAAAGTAGACTAGGCGGAGAACCGGGAAATATTGGGTTCAGGCCACGTTTTTTCCTAGACTTGCCCCGTTGGCTGCAGTGAGCACTACAGGATGGCCGGTCACTGGCGCTTTCTCGAATTGAGCCTCCCGACGCCTGACATCGCGGCGTCGCTGGACTTCTACCGCTGTCTCGGTTTTGCGGAACTGACGACCACAGACGCGCGGACTTATCCCTATGCCGTCGTCAGCGACGGCCGCATTGCGATCGGGCTGCACGCAGAATCGCTGCCGGGACCGGCGCTGAGTTTCGTGCAGCCGAATACCGCGAACTGGGCGCGGCAGCTGGAGGCGGCAGGTTTCGAACTGGAGCGCCAGCAGCTGGGCATCGATGACTTCCACGAATTCACGCTGGCCGGACCGTCAGGGCACCGGGTCACGGTGATAGAGGCGGCCACGTTCTCACCCCTGCAGGTTCAGGCGGCGCCGGCGCCGCTGACCGGGCCGTCGGCCCACATAGAGTTCAGTTGCACCGACCTCGACGAAGGGGAAGAATTCTGGCGCCTCGCCGGGCTGGAGTCGGGTGAAGACGAAGAAGACGAAGCACTGCGCGAGGTACTCGAACTCGCTGCACCGGCCGTGCGGCTGCGCCTCGCCAGGGGCGGCGGCGCGGCGCCCCGATTGCACTTTCGCTCGGCGATGTTCGCGGAGCTGGAAGCGGCCGCAGAACGCTTTGGCCTGTCGCCGACGCGCAGCGGCGAGCACTGGGAAATCACTGCCCCCGAAGGCACCGTTCTGGAGTTGATGATCCGATAGGTGAGTAGTTGCGGTAGTTGGGGACATTTTTCATGAAGAATTTCCCCAATTTCAGCCCGGCTGCGTGATTTCCGTATTCCGCACTCGCGCGGAATGGCTCACCCTTTGTGGGTTCTTGACTCCCAGCTTCGCCTTAAGGAAAAACGCAATCATGACCTCCATCGTCGGTATCTCCGTCCTGTTGATTACGCTGGCCCTGGTGCTGTACAGCATTGCGGCATGGCGCAACTGGCGGCTGAAAGTGCTCACCACGGCACAATTGGTGTTGCTGTGGCTGGCTGTCATTGCGGATGCACTCGCCACGCGGATGATGGGGTCGTTCACCGAGGAAACCGACTGGAGCTTACATGTGATCGCCGGCTACGCGGCCCTCGCACTGATGGCCGTGCTGGCAGTCCTTGGCACCTGGTCGATACGCGCGAGACGCGCGGCGGTGCTGGACAACTTTCATCGCTATCTCTTGCCGGTTTGGGTTATATGGATCGTGTCCTATGTGGCTGGCGTGTGGATAGGGATCCAGCGCGTGTAGCAATTGGTGTCTGCAGAAATTGGCGTAGACGCCAATTTTAGGGCCGTCTGCATCGAGTGCGCTGAATCCCGGGGCCGTCCTGACGCAGATAACCAGGAAAATGGGTACATGTTTCATTTTCGGCCAATGGAAAATGAAGCATGTACCCATTTTTTCAGCGCCTGCCCTGCAACTATTTTGAGATATCGGTCACAGATATAGGATGACAGAAGGCGCCCAATCGACGCTCGACGTAACGAGTGATCGATTGTGTGCATTGTTTTTAACGCCCCGCAAAATTCGCAGCGCGAAAACCAAACCTGGGTGCTGGCCGCTGTCAGCGATACGCCTCCCAGCGAGGTAACCGCTTTCAGGCAATGGAAGTTGCTACCTGAAAGCCAAACGAAAATCGCCGAGCTGTCGGCTTTCCCGGCTGAGCCCCCCGGAAACGATATGGCAAGTGCCTGCACATCAGGCGCGGGCTCTGTTGCCACGAAAGCTAACCGCGACACTCGACTGTCTTTGCTCCTCGTTTCGTTGCTCCTGGCGCTTGCCGGGTGCGGCGGGCAATCGCAGGTAGCAGCCAATGCGGTTAAGCAGCAGGACCTCCAAGGACTGCCCTACAACCCGTTGGTCTACCACCTCGATCTCTCCATCTTCGCGTACCAGCTGTACGGCCAGACGCTGGCCTGGCCTTTCGATCCCTACTACGAGGAATCGAACAACCTGAGTTGGGATCGCGCCCAATTTATTGAGAGAGTTCGTGCCTGGGCAAAAACTGAAGGCGCTAAGCAGGTCGAACGTGGCACGGGGCTCGACGGCTACCGCGGACCTGGCGTCCTCGGCGGTTTCGACGACAACGCGAGCCACGATCCAATCGTGTACCGGTACGACCGCCTTCATCCGTGGAGCGATACCCTCACCAACGCGGACGGCGTGTGGACCGAGTACCTGACACCGAAAGAGATTACACAGCAGATCCGTGACGTATACGTGTGCTATCGCGAGACCGGGCAAGCCGAGGGCGCGGTGGCCGTCGATCAGTTGATATCCGCGCCCGGTGCCCACGCGCCGGGGGCCCGCGACGTGCTCCTGGCCTTCGAAGGTGGGACCGGCGACAAGGGGGAGGCGGGACAACCGGCCTCCCAGAGCCTCATGGGCTTCGTACTCCTTCGCTATTGGGCTGGCAGCGATGACTACGACGTGCACATTGCCTTTCGGGGCAGCCGGAGCGGCTCGGCGGGCAGGGCGGTCCGGCAGTCGTTCAGCGACGATGGGGCGAACGGCAATCCGGACTGGATCACCGATCTGGGCTACAACCCCGTCGGCCCTGAGACGGGTGGGGGGCACATCGCCACGACGGGTTCCGTCAGCCGCGGCTTCGCCCGGAGCATGGCGTCCATCTCCCCGCAGCTCTTCCGCTGCCTCAGCGAGGTCGCCAACCTGGGTGCCGGCGGACCCCCTAAGCGTATTTACGTCACCGGCCACAGCCTCGGTGGTGCGCTGGCCCAGCACTTCGTCAGCACGGTGCTCCTGGGCGATCGATACGGGCCGGCCGGTGCCGGCGACGCGATGCCGACCGTGCTGCAGAGCTGGCCATGGGGCCACATCAAGCTGATCACCTTCGGCGCACCGAGGGCCGGCGACGCCCGGTGGGCCGAGACGCTGACCACGGAGGGCCTCGAGTCCGAGTTCTTCTCAACCGCCATCGACCCTGTGGACCGGAATGCTTTCGAAGTGACCGATCCAAGCATCGTGCCACGGCTGATAGACAAGAACCGACCCGCAGGCTTCCGGGTCTTGATCTCCAAGGATCCAGTCACGACAGAGAAGGTCATCGGCGGCAAGCACGTGGGCAAGACCGTCTACGTCAATGAGCCGGGCTTGCTCGACCTATTCGCGCCACCCGACTTTGCAGCCCACGAACCTTGGAAGATCCGTAAGTTCATGCTCGCGAGCCTCGCCGATCCGCGGATCCCCGCGACCGCGTGGCGCTATCGGGACATGATGGAGGTGAACCCCGAGCGTAATGAGGAGCAGCGAGGCAGCAGCGCGGAGTTCGTGAAGCTCAGCGCCGCGGTCGACAGGTACTATCACGACAATAACCTGTCGTTCGACCAGGCCGCTTTCGCAAGGGACGTCGATCTCTTCCAGACGATTCTACAAGCCGATTGACCGGGGAATAGCCATGCGCCTTGCCCGAGTTCCACGTATCTCAGCGACCCTGAGCTGTCATTGGTAACTGCATTGATAATTACGGTGTGTTGTTTGTCACGCCAGATATGCTGGTCTGGGTCTGAACGATCCGCTCTCGTCAGACTCTGCAATCAGCGTCAGTCTTCTCAGCTGCTGCCGTCGATAAGGTAGCCATCACCCCTCGAATTGAAGGAGAGCGGCATGGTCTGGAGCGTGACCTGGGATAAGGGCTTTGTGGTGGGTGGCGACGGTAACCGCCGTCTGACGCCGAATTTCCGCCTTAAAGAGTTCTGCAACCCTGAAGAGAACGTGAGGGTACACCGGGAGCTCGTGTCGGCGCTGCAAATGCTGAGGGAACGCTTCGGCCAAACAATCTCCATCGAGCGAACCGACGACGACGGCCTGGGGGCCACCGTTGGCGGCGATCCTCTGCCGACGCTACTCGAGACGGCGAACAGGGTCCTGGCACGTCACGTATTCGATCAAGTCAGTGAAGACGACGGGCATCTACACGTGAGGATTCCGGATCCTTCGCAGCTCCCAGACATCGGTCTGGAGCAGGCCCTGGAGACGGCCTTTTCCATCACCTCTGCGTTCGAAACCAGCGGCGACAGGTTTCAGCAGGTCACAGGTAATTTCGACAAGGCCGGCCTGTCATTCGGCCCGGCGCAATGGAATTTTAGAAGTAGGACCCTGGTGCCGCTTTTCCGCAAGTTCCAAAGCGCCGACGAGCCGGCCCTCAAAGCCTGCTTCAGCGATGCAGTGGACTACGAGGAGTGGCTGAAGGTCATGGACCTGCCGGTCGACGAACAAATAGCCTGGGGCAACCAAATTAGCACCGGGCGCGGGGGGCACGACGTCGTTCAGCCCTGGAAAAGCTACTTTCAGGCGGTAGGACGCGTCGAAGAGTTTCGGGCCATCATGGTCGAGCAGGCCCTGCGCAAATACGGGGCGCGACTCCTCGATGCAATCAGTTATTTGCAGAGCCTGAAACCGAACATTCAGATCGATCATCTGCGCTGTTTCTGCTCGCTGTATGATCTTGTGATCCAGCAGGGCAGCCTCAGAAAGGCGAAAGGCGCTATCGAAAAGCGCGTCCGAGAGGAGGCGCCCAAGGATCAGTTCGAGCTGGTCGGCATCGCGGTCGAAGAGCGAGGCAGGAAGGCAAACCCGGACTGGTGGGCGGACTGCGTCAGCCGCAGGCTGGGGATTCTCCACGGCCTGCCGACGGCCGTAGAGGGGCGCCAACGGGCCAACATCAATTTTTACCTGTTGCGGGACGTGCGCATCCGCCGCGCCCGCGAATTGATGACGGCAGATGTCAGCGATCAGCTGACGCGGGTCAGCGAGGCCCTGGCGGTCGGAGATTCGTTACTCGCCTGAACGATTGAAATGGAGAGTTAACACGATGAAACCCATTATCGCCGTCTCCGTCGTCTCCATCACACTGGCCTTCCTGCTGTACACCGTTGCGGCTTGGCGAAACTGGCGGCTGAAGATGCTTACCACTGCACAGCTGGTAATCATCTGGGTGGGTCTGTGCTTCGACTCGCTGGCCACGCGAATGATGGGCATGTCCGTGAAAGTCACCAGCTGGGACTTTCATACCATCAGCGGCTACACGGCCCTCGCACTGATGGCGGTGCTGGCCTTGGTCGGGACGTGGGCCATACGCACCCGCCGCGACGCGATCCTGAGCAGCTTTCACCGCTACCTGGCACCCGTTTGGGCGTATTGGCTGGTGGCCTACCTGACCGGCGTCTGGACCGGCATGCAGCGGATCTAATCCTGGCCGCGCAGCTGGTCGATGATGGCCGGGTTCTCCAGCGTAGACACGTCCTGGGTAATCTCCTCGCCACTGGCAACGGCGCGCAACAGGCGCCGCATGATCTTGCCCGAGCGTGTCTTCGGCAGGTTGTCGGCAAAGCGGATGTCGTCGGGTTTCGCGATGGCGCCGAGTTCTTCGCCGACCCACGCCCGCAGCTCCTTGACCAGCGGCGCCACTTCTTCACCCGTGGGCCGGTCGCCGCGCAGCACCACGTAGGCGAACAGCGACTCGCCCTTGACCTCGTGGGGCCGGCCCACCACCGCGGCCTCGGCCACTTGCGGGTGGGCCACCAGTGCCGACTCCACCTCCATGGTCCCCAGCCGGTGGCCGGACACGTTCAGCACGTCGTCGATGCGGCCCATGATCCAGAAATAGCCGTCCTTGTCCCGGTGCGCGCTGTCGCCGGCCACATAGAAGCGATTGCCGAACTGCGCCCAGTAAGTCTCCAGGTAACGATCGTTATCGCCCCAGATGGTGCGCAGCATCGACGGCCACGGCTTGCGGATCACCAGGAAACCGCCGCGATCAGGTTCGGGCACGGACTCGCCAGCGTCGTCCACGATATCGGCCTGGATGCCGGGCAAGGCCCGCGTGCAGGAACCGGGCTTGGTGGACGTTGCGCCGGGCAGCGGTGAGATCATGATGCCGCCCGTTTCCGTCTGCCACCAGGTGTCGACAATCGGGCAGCGCTCCTGGCCGATGACCGTGTGATACCAGATCCACGCTTCGGGGTTGATGGGCTCGCCCACGGTGCCGAGCAGGCGCAGCGTCGACAGGTCGTACTGTTCCGGAATATGGTCACCGAGTTTCATCAGCGCGCGGATCGCGGTGGGCGCGGTGTAGAAAATCGTCACGCCGTGGCGCTGACAGATGCTCCAGAAGCGGCCGCCGTCCGGGTAGGTGGGCGCACCTTCATACATCAAGATGGTGGCACCGGCGGCCAGCAGTCCGTAGGCCACGTAGGTGTGCCCGGTGATCCAGCCGACGTCGGCGGTGCACCAGAACACGTCGTCGTCCTGCAGGTCGAAAATCCACTGGCTGCTGAGCTTCGCGTGCAGCAGGTAACCGGCGCTGGAATGCTGAATGCCCTTCGGCTTGCCGGTGGAGCCCGACGTGTACAAAAGGAATAGTGGGTGCTCGGCGTTCACCGGCGTCGGCTCGCAGGTATCGCTCTGGCCTGCCACTGCGTCGGCCCACCAGATGTCGCGGCCCGCCTGCATCGCGCAACCGCAGTCGGCGCGCTTCAGCACGATGACGCTTTCTATCGTGTCGCAACCCTGGGCCAGCGCATTGTCGGTGGCCGACTTCAGTTCCACGATCTGACCGCCGCGATGGCCACCGTCGGCGGTGATCACCATGCGCGCGCCAGCATCTCTAATGCGGTCGCGCAGGGAATTGGCTGAAAAGCCGCCGAACACCACCGAGTGCACCGCCCCGATGCGCGCGCAGGCCTGCATTGCAATAACGGCTTCCGGCACCATCGGCATGTAAATCACCACCCGGTCGCCGGCTTCGATGCCCTGGTTCTTCAGCGCGTTTGCAAAACGGCAGACCTCGGCGGTGAGCTCGCGGTAGCTCAAACGCCGTTTGTCACCGCCCTCGCCTTCGAAAATGATCGCGGTCTTGTCTCCGCGTTCAGCCAGGTGCACGTCCAGGCAGTTGGCCGACACGTTAAGTTCGCCGTCCGTGAACCAGCGGTAGTTGGGCGCCGCGCTGTCATCCAGCGTGACGGTGAAGGCCTGGTCCCAGTGCAGCTCCTCGCGGGCAAGACGCCCCCAATAACCCTCGTGGTCTGCATCGGCTTCGGCATGGAGCGCAGCCAGGGCCTCTGCACTCAGGCGGGTGCCGGCCACAAAGTCCGCCGACGGCGGGAACTCGCGGTGTTCCTGCAGCATGGATTCGAGTTTCTTTTCGGTCATCTGGCGCTCCTCGGTCACCGCGGTCTGTATGGGCGCATTTTCCCCTATGTCGGGGGTGCGGGGAAATTAATGCCTTAACCCGGGCTAGCGCTGGCGGGCGGCGTCCAGGCGGTCCCGGGAAGCGGGGTGAGAATCCAGCAGGGACGCCCGGCCGGGATTGCGCCCGGCTTCTGCGTCGATGCGCATCAGCAGCTGGCCGAGCTCCGCCGGATCGATGCCGCGGATTTCCAGGTACCGGTAGGCGGTCTCATCGGCCTCGCGCTCGAAGTCCCGGGAATAGGACGCGTTCAGTAGCACCGCCGGTATGCCGGCGGCGAAATTGGTCGCCGACCCCACGTCGCCGGTGATGGCCACGATCAGACCGGCAGATACGGAGGTCTGGACCAGCCTGCGCATCGCGTGCCGGTGCACTACGTGGCCCACCTCGTGGGCCAGTACCGCAGCAATTTCTGCATCGTCTTCGGCCAGTGCCACCAGTTCATCTGTCAGTACCACGATGCCGGCCGGCAAGGCCACGGCGTTCGGACCAAAGGCCTCGGAACGACGAAACTGCAGATCATAGTCGTGGTCGCTGCCGATCACCGACACCACGTCGGCGAACACGCCCAGCAGCTGGGCCTGCCGCTCGGCCGGGAGCTGCGAGGACTCGAACAGGTACCGGTCCATTGCGTCCATGCCCTCGCGACCGATCAGGTCGTGAACTTCGTCCGGCATCAAATCAGCCGTTACGCGCGCGGCCAGTGGAATGCCGTACATCACGAACCACGCCACAAGACCGATGCTGACGGCCGTGCACAGCAGGGCCAGGCCCCAGTGTGCTTCCAGGGCGTGCACCCAGCGCATCCGGCCGCCGCCCAGCGCCCCGTAGAACGCGTCGGCATCAAGGACCTCGAGCCGGCGCCCGTCGGGCAACACCGCCACTGCGGGAACGCCGGCCAGCCGCGGCTCGACGCTCAGGTCGGCCAGCAGCCAGCTCTGCACGTCGCGACCCGCACGCACCTGCAGGTTACCGGCAGGCAGAACCGCGACCTCCACGTCGCACCGCGCGGCACTGTTGCTCTCATATAAAAGGCCACGCACGACGCGTTACAGACCAAAGTCGTAGTCGAAGGTTTCGCCGATTTCGTCCCCGAGGGCCGACACTTCTTCGGCTTCCGCGGCCGCGACGGCGGCGAGGTCGCCCTGCACTGCAACCGCCAGCGTCGACAGCTTGTAGTCCCGCATGCGAATGGTGGCCCACGGAATCAGCAGGCCCAGGGACAGCACGATGGCGACCAGGTTGGTGGCCTGGATCCACAGCAGCTGCGTCAGGGTCCAGTCGCAGTGCACCTGGTGCGGGCCAACCGACGTGCCGCGCAGCACCAGGCGCGTGATCGCGGCGTCCACGCCATAGTAGGTCAGCAGGTAAAGAGCGCCCAGCAGCGCCGTTGGACCCAAAGCCAGCCACCCGATCGACGGGGCCGCATCACCGTTGGCGTCGGCAGAACCGGTGGCGGCGGTGAACAGAGGAATGGCGACCAGGAATGCAACCAGGGCGAACAGGATGCCCGCTGACACATAGATGGAATAGAAATCTACGCCGTCGATCTTGTCGCTGAGCTTCAGGTCAAGCGTGCCATAGGCCGTGTTGTCCACAATCATCCGCGACCGGTGATAGCGGAATATGGGGTAGTACAGGCCCAGGGAAATCAGCACCAGCAGGAATCGACCGACGATGATCTTGAAGGCTGTGGCATAGATCGGCTTGAAGCGGAAACGCACGTTGCGGTAGGAGGTGTTGCGCATCGCGAACATGCGCGAGCGCACCAGCAACCAGGGCACGGCCAGTGCAATGGCCAGGCCGATCAGTGCGCTGAACGCCGGCAGAACGACCGAGCTGCCCAGGTACAAGCAGAGCGCACCCAGTGCGATCAGCCGCCCCTTCAGGATTGCCACCGGGTCGGCGTGGTAGTCAAAACTTGCGCCGGCGAGCTGCGAGTGGCGGTACAAATATTTGTTGCGCCGGACCTTCGCCCACGGCGAATAGATGCCGAGCGTTATCACGGTGAGACACAGGTTCACGATCCAGATGCGGAAGTACTCACCGGACTGGCCGGTGAAGCTCATGGCTTCCAGCGTCGGGCCCTGTGCGGGTGTCGGCGGCGCCGTGAGTGCCTGCTCCATCGAATTCCCCAAGGGCGGCGGGTGACCAGCCGCTACGTCAACAGTCGGTCTACCAGGCCCATTGCCTGGGCCGCATAAGAACGCCCGAACAGGTTCAGATGGTTCAGCACGTGGTACAGGTTGTAAAGGGCAAAGCGCTGCTCGTGGCCCGGCGACAGCGGCCAGGCCGCCTCGTAGGCGCTATAGAACTCCGGCGGAAAGCCACTGAACAGCTGCGTCATGGCGAGATCGGTCTCGCGATCGCCGTAGTAGACGGCGGGATCGAAAATCACCGGCTCGCCGGCCGGCGTGGCACCCCAGTTCCCTGCCCACAGGTCGCCGTGCAGCAGCGACGGTGCGGGTGAGTGCCCAGCCAGCAGCGCGGGGACGCGGTCGAGCAACTCGGCGCCCCGCGTGAGCAGGCCGTGATCGTAACCATCGTCGCGGGCAAGCTTCAGCTGGAACCCGAGTCGCCGCTCACACCAGAAAACAATCCAGTCGTCACACCAGCCGTTTTGTTGCGGGGTCCGGCCGATGGTGTTGTCGCTGTCCCAGCCGAAGCGGTCCTGGGTCACGCGGTGCTGGGCCGCGAGCCGCCGACCGAGTTCCGCCGCGCTCAACGATGTCTCGTGGCCGAGCTCCAGGTATTCGAGCAACAGGTAGGCCTGGTGACCGGCGATCCCGTGGGCCACGGGCCGCGGCACTCGAACGGCGTCGGCCGCAGCCAGTTCCTCCAGGCCCGCAGCTTCGGCCGCGTACATGTCGACCCGCGCTGCGTCATTGAGCTTCAGGAACCAGCGCTCGCCCGCCGATGTGGTCAACAGGTAGCTGTCGTTGATACTGCCGCCGCCAACTGCACGGGTGGTTGCCAGCGCGCCGGTGATGGGTTCCAGGGCCGCGGCAACACCCGCGGGAATCATTGCCGGTAGCGCTCGGCGATGCGTTGCGCCTGGCGGCGCAGGCTTTCGCCGAAACCGGCGGCGTCATACAGCGCATTCAGCGCGTCGAGTTCGGGCGCGGTGCGGGCAACGCTGGCCCGGTCCGCCGCCATCGGCACGTCGCACCGGATACGCGCGAGTTCCCGGCTCAGTTCCGCCTGTTCGCGGTGCTGTGCCAGCTTGCCGCCGAGCTTCGCAGCACCCCGCAGCGGCAATTCAGCGACTCGCTCCAGGTCCGCGTACAGGTGGTCCATTGACTCGAAATGCTCGAGCAGGCGCGACGCGGTTTTCGGGCCGACGCCCGGCACACCGGGAATGTTGTCCACGCTGTCGCCGGCAAGGCCGAGATAGTCAGTCACCTGGTCTGCGCGCACGCCCAGCGCATCGCTGACCTGGTCGCAGCGAATCCGCTTGCCGCCGGTCATGTCCCACATCACGTCGCCGTCTTCGAGCAGCTGCAACATGTCTTTGTCGCGACTGATGATGGTGACGCGGTGGCCGTCGCGCCGGCTGCCGCCGGCCAGTGTGCCGATCAGGTCGTCGGCCTCGTAGCCCGTGTCGGCGCAACTGCGCACGCCCAGCGCCGCCGTGATCTCGCGACACAGTTCGAACTGCCGCTTGAGTTCCGGCGGCGCCGGCTCGCGGTTGGCCTTGTAGGCCGGGTACAGGTCGTTGCGGAAGGAACTCGTGAGGCTGACGTCGAAGGCCGCAGCCACGTGGTCCGGTGCCACCCGCTCCAGGAAATCGCCCAGAAAGCGCGTGAAACCGTACACGGCGTTCACCGGCTGCTGCTCGGCATCCAGCATGTCGTCCGGAATCGTGAACCACGCGCGGAACACGTAAATGCTGGCGTCAATGAGGTAAGTCTGCATCGCCGGTCAGTCTACCGTGTCGGCCAGCTCCAGGCTGACCGGGTGCTGCGGGCACTGGCCCGCGGGGGCTGGATGGGTCGTTCATGGGTACGGTCCTCCGTGTGGTCGCGGAGGTATGAACGCCAGCGGGGGCCGAACGGGGTTAAACCCGGGCCGAATATTTTCGGGCCGTGGCCAGGCCTAGCTGGGATGGGCCCCGGCGCGCAGGCTGCTGGCCAGGCGCTGATGCAGCGGACTGCTGCGCGGAATATGGGCCAGCAGAAACTCCATCTGGTCGGCCAGCACCCGGCGGCCTTTCAGGTAAATGTACTCGGCATAGGTGGGCGTGAACGGCACGGCCAGCAACTGCAGGCCTGCCTGCTCGGGGGTGCGACCGCCCTTGTGGTTGTTGCAGCGGCGGCAGGCGCTGACCACGTTCTGCCACAGGTCGCCGCCGCCCTGGCTCAGCGGGCGCACGTGGTCGCGGGTCAGGTCCCGGATCATGAAATGCTGGCCGCAGTACAGGCACAGGTAACCGTCCCGGCGGAACAATGTCTTGTTATTCAGCGGCGGCGTATAGCGCTCGCGCAGATCGGCGATGCCGTGAGTGCGGCCGATGGTGGCGACGATGGAATTCACCTCGACGGAGCTGCGCAGGCCCGACAGCGCATTCGTGCCCCCAAAGACCCGGAACAGCGGCGTGCCGCAGGTGTAGGCCACCTGTTCCGTGTGATACAGGCGCACCGCCTCGCGGTAGTCGATCCACTCCAGCGGCATGCCCGCCACATCCGTGCGAAGCACCTGCTGGGAGAGTTCGTGCTGCTCTGTGAAGGTCTCCATGGTCTTTACCGGCCTCAATCCCTTTCGAATCTCCCAGACTGGGGTGAAAAAATCAACATATTTGCCCACAGTGCCAACATTCCGGCCTCAGGAGCAGTGGCCCTGACGCTTCTGCCATGCGTGACTGCAAGGCCTATGTCATCATTCGGTCTGCCGGCCGACCCGGGGCGCAAATCCTGGTTCCGGCTCCAACGGGACCAGCCGAAAAATCGATCTGCATAGTCGATTCAGATACTCGATCCAGACCGAGGAAGAACCATGGGACTGACCATCGGCGTGGTGGCCGAAACCACGCCCGGAGAAAGACGTGTCGCGCTCGTGCCCGAGGTGCTGCGCAAGCTCCTGGCCGCCGACGCCCGGGTGCTCGTGCAGGCCGGCGCCGGCATCGCGGCCCGCATTCCGGACGCGGCCTTCGAGGGCGCGGAACTGGCCCCCGACGCCGCCAGCGTGCTCGAAACCGCCGACGTACTGCTGAAGGTGCAGCCGCTGACCATCAACGAGGTCGCGCGTCTGAAGTTCGGTGCCACGGTGATCGGCTTCATGCAGCCTCATCGCCAGGCCGAGATGATCCGCGCGCTGTGCGACAAAGATGTGACCAGCCTGGCCATGGAACTGGTGCCACGTATTTCGCGCGCCCAGTCCATGGATGCGCTGTCGTCCCAGGCCTCGGTGGCTGGTTACAAGGCCGTGCTCCAGGGCGCCGCGACCCTCGACAAGTTCATGCCGATGCTGACAACCGCCGCGGGCACGATTCGCCCTGCTCAGGCACTGATCATCGGCGCCGGCGTCGCCGGTCTGCAGGCCATCGCCACGGCCCGGCGACTCGGCGCGGTGGTGGAAGCCTTCGACGTGCGCGGCGCGACGAAAGAACAGGTGGAATCCCTCGGCGCGAAATTTGTCGACACCGGCGTGTCGGCCGAAGGCCAAGGCGGCTACGCGCGCGAGCTCACCGCGGACGAACGCGAAAAACAACAGGCGGCACTGGAAGAACATATCGCGAAGGCCGACCTGGTGGTCACCACCGCCGCGGTGCCCGGCAAGCCGGCACCCAAGCTCATCAACAAGGCGACGGTCGAACGAATGCAGCCCGGTGCGGTGATCGTAGATCTTGGCGCCGAGAGCGGCGGCAACTGCGAGCTCACCAAAGCGGGCGAGACGGTGGAGCATGGCGGCGTCACGATCATCGGCCCGGAGAATCTTGCCGCCACGGTGGCGCGCCACGCAAGCGAAATGTACGCCCGTAACCTCTACAACCTGCTGGAACCCGCGTTGAAGGAAGGCCAGCTGCAGATCGACTGGGACGACGAGGTGTTTGCCGGCACGGTGCTGACGCGCGACGGCGACGTGGTGCACGAAGCCACCCGCACGGTACTGGAAGGAGTTCAGTCATGATCGAGCTCAGCGGCTTCGCGGCGCTCTACATTTTCATGCTCGCGGCCTTCACCGGCTACGAGGTCATCGCCAAGGTGCCGGCCATCCTGCACACCCCGCTGATGTCGGGCTCCAACTTCGTGCACGGCATCGTCGTGGTGGGCGCGATGGTGGCCCTCGGCCACGCTGAAACTACGGCCGGCTACATCATCGGCTTCCTCGGCGTGCTGCTCGGCGCGGGTAACGCCGTGGGCGGCTACGTTGTGACCGACAGAATGCTGGAAATGTTCAGGACCAGTGGGGAGAAGAAGTCGTGAATGGCCTTCTTTCCGCCAGCTTGCTGATCGAGGTCAGCTACTACGTCGCTGCCTTCCTGTTCATCATGGGACTCAAGCGCATGAGTTCCCCTGTGACGGCCGCCAGCGGCATCAAGTGGGCGGGCCTGGGCATGGTCGTCGCGACGGCGATCACCTTCCTATATCCGGACATGCACAACTACGTGCTCACGACCGCGGCGATTTTCGTCGGCGGTGTGCTGGCCTGGTGGACAGGCAAACGCGTGGCCATGACCGACATGCCGCAGATGATCGCGCTGTACAACGGCATGGGCGGCGGCGCGGCCGCGGCGATCTCGGCCGTTGAACTCATCGGTGGCCGCGAACTCGGGCCGGTAGTCACGACGCTGGCGGTACTCGGCGGCCTGATCGGCTCGGTGTCTTTCTCCGGCAGCATGGTCGCCTTTGCCAAGCTGCAGGGCCTGCTCAGGAAAGACGTGCGGTTCCGTGGGCAGAACCTCGTGAACATTGCCATCCTGGCCGCGGCCGCCGCGCTGGGCATGCTGCTGATTGCAGGCAACGGTTCGACCAACATCGTGGCACTGATGTTCCTGTCTGCCCTGGTACTCGGCGTGACGATGACGCTGCCGATTGGCGGCGCAGACATGCCTGTGGTGATTTCGCTATACAACGCGCTCACCGGACTCGCCGTCGCCTTCGAGGGCTTCGTGCT
Source organism: uncultured Chromatiaceae bacterium (assembly GCA_964613615.1). Classification (GTDB taxonomy): domain Bacteria; phylum Pseudomonadota; class Gammaproteobacteria; order Steroidobacterales; genus J054. Next base: position 12,547 of record CAZTIB010000041.1, on the reverse strand, counting down.
CGACAACGCGGCGATGATCATCGCCGGTACCGTGGTCGGCTCCGCCGGCACGCTGCTGACCCAGCTGATGGCGAAGGCCATGAACCGCTCGCTGGGCAACGTGCTGTTCAGTGGCTTTGGAGATTCTTCCGGCGGCAGTGCCACCGGCGAAACAACTGGCGCGATGAAGGCCATCGACGCGAGCGACGCCGGCATCATGATGGCCTTTGCGGAGAAGGTGCTGATCGTGCCCGGCTACGGCATGGCCGTCGCCCAGGCGCAGCACAAGGTCTGGGAACTGACCCAGCTGCTGCGCGACCGCGGCGTGGCGGTGAAGTTCGCGATTCACCCGGTGGCCGGGCGTATGCCGGGCCACATGAACGTGCTGCTGGCCGAAGCTGGCGTACCGTACGACATCATCTACGATCAAGACGAGATCAACCCGGAGTTCGACAACGCGGACGTCGCGCTGATCATCGGTGCGAACGACGTAGTGAACCCGGTGGCGCGCACCGATACCACCAGCCCGATCTACGGCATGCCGATCCTGAATGCCGACAAGGCGCGCAACTGCATCGTGATCAAGCGCGGGCAGGGCGCCGGGTTCTCTGGGATTCAGAACGCGCTGTTCTTCCTGGACAACACGCGCATGCTTTACGGAGACGGGCAGGCGGCCGTGTCGGAGCTTATCCAGTCGATTAAGTCGCTGTAGCGGATCCTGGTTGCGCGCGGGGGCGGGGTATCTGCCCTTCACTGCCGGCTTGCACTCTGATTGTTCCGCGCTGGTCAGTCATGACAGTGGGACCACATTGTCTCGGAACATTTTGACGTGCTCGGCCGCCGACTCTTAGTTTACGGGCAGAAACCCCGCCCCCACGCTCCGGTCGGTGGTAGCTCGGGCGAGATGGTTTCTATTCCCTGGGTCTTTTTCGTCCCCGCGGTACCAACGGCAGAGAAAAACTGCACGGCGATCAGTATCCGGAGAACGAAGCCGGCAGGCGGTGTGGGGGTGGGTGCGCCTGCCCGTAACGTAAAGCCGGCTCACCGATGCGACCGCGCCGTTGATCGCAGCACAAGCCGGAGTGAAGGGCAGGCGCACCCACCCGCGCGCCGCCTGCCCTTAATCGCGCCCGCGGACCTCAATCGCGGCTCTACCGCTTCTGGACCGGCAGTCGGAGCCTGACCCCGGTTATCGCCGTTACGGGAATACCTGCGCCTGCTCGAAGGAAATTGCCCGTTTCCGCCGTCTATCTATTGAGTCCAGATCTATTCACTTCTGATTGAAGGATGGACAGCGTCTGACAAGTGAGCGGGGCAACCCGGTTCACGAGGAGAACGGCAAATGAATTACCCAACCGGATTCCGTGGCGCAGGGATGTCCTGGTTTCTAGTGGCCTCATTGTGGACAGCCGCTTCTGCGATCGCGACTGCGACCGAGCATTGTGGGGAAAACGGAGAATGCAAAGCGCTGGTCGAAGTCATCGACCGGACTGCCGAACAGGTGGCCGCAACATTGGAAGGCCGGCGGAACCATTTCCGGGACCATCCAGAGGAACTCTACGCTGTGATCGATGAGATCCTGTTACCGAATTTCGACGTCCGTTACACCGGCTACAAGGTGATGGGAGAAGCGAACTGGAAAGCGGCCACGAAGGATCAGCGCAGGCGCTTCGTGGATACTTTCCACCAGTTCATGGTGCGAAGTTACGCGACCGGGCTGTTGCGCCTCGATCCCAAATCACTGGAGATCCTGCCCGATTTCACCGCCAACGAGCGCTTCGCCGCGGTGGAAACCACCATCATGGAGGATTCCGGCCAGCTGATTCCCGTCGACTATCACTTGCGCAAGTCAAAAACGGCCGGGTGGCGGGTCTACGACGTGCGGATCGAGGGCGTGTCCTACGTCGAGAGCTACAGCAACCAGTTCGCCGCAGAGATCGACGCCCTCGGCCTGGATGCGGTCATCGACCGGATGCAGGCTGAAATCGATCAAGGCGTTACCGCAGGCTCCTAGTTCAAAGGAGGCGCATACCAGGGGGCTGGCGCGTGAGGTCGAGGCTTCCCGGGACCACCTGAGTTACTGACCACCGTTACGGCGCTGGCGCATCTGCTGGCGCTGCTCCGGCGTCATGCTGCGCAATCGCTCACGCTGCTCTGACGTGGAGTTGCGTAGACGGTCACGCTGCTCCGGTGTCATGTTTCGGAGGCGCTCTCGCTGTTCGGGGCTCATGTTCCGCAGCCGTTCGCGTTGCTCGGGCGTCATATTGCGCAGTCTCTCGCGTTGCTCCGGTGTCGCCTTGCGTAAACGCTGCCGCTGTTCCGGCGACAGATTTTCCCAGTTCCGGCGCAGGCGTTGGCGTTCTTCCGGCGGCAGGTTGCGAAAGCGCTGGAAGTTGCGGCGTACCTGGTCCTGCTGTTCGGGCGGCAGCGACTTGTACTGCTGGAACTGGCCACGGATTCGCTCGCGCTGCTCGGGGTCGAGATTGCGCCAGCGCTTGAATCGGCCCTGCGCTTCAGCGCGCTGGGTTTCGTCCATGCTGAGGTAGCGGTCCGCGCCCTTTGCAAGGCTTTGCTGCTGCTCGGGTGCCAGCGTCGACCAGCGGTCCCGCGCGCTCGACAACACCTGCTGCTGTTCGGAGCTCAGCGCATTCCAGTCCACGCCCTGCTGGGCCCAGGCGAGACTCGCCAGCAGGCTCATGCAGACGAGGGTTGTCAGCCTAATGCGGCTCATTCGTCCGTCTCATCGTCTATCGGCTCGATGTCGGCCACCACTGCCGGCCCCGGCATGTCGTCCGGGACACTGTCGAAAAATACTTCCCAGTCGTCCTCGGCCTCCAATCCACCGAGAAAGGCCAGGAAATCTTCGTCGGGCGATTCTTCCTGGCCGGCGGCGGTGCCGGCCATGGCTGCGAGCAGGACCAGCGTCGTCCAGCGCAGTTTCATCAGCCCGCCGCACCGCCGTCCATTTCCGCTGCGGCGAGCCACGTGTAGAACTCGAGATCCTCCAGCATGTCGAGGCTCTCGTCCGTCATCAGTAATTCGAGATCCGGGGCATCCAGGCCTGGCGGCGCCAGGGGTTGCGGGCTATCGGCGACAGGTCGCAACAGGAATACGGCTACCAGCGCCACCGCGGCTGTCGCTGCGCCTGCCAGCGCCGGCCCGCGTTGCCACCTTGGTCGCGGCGACAGCTCATCGAGGGCTTTTTGCCGCGCCTGGTTCAGCTGCGACCGCGTCTGGGCATCGAGACCGTCGGCACTGTCACGCAGGCGTCCGGCCACGCGCGCTGCGAACTCAGCGTCGCCCGGTGTCACCGTCGTGTTGTCCTGCCGTTTCATTCCCAATGGTCTCCCAGTGTCGCCCGCAGGCTGTGTACCGCCCGCGAGTAGTGCGTTTTAACGCTGCCTTCCGAGCAGCCCATGGCTTGCGCGGTGTCGGCAACGTTCAGTCCTTCCAACGCCCGCAACATGAACGCCTGCTGCTGGCGGGCCGGCAACGCGTGAACCGCGGCTTCGAGTTCCTGCATCGCGTCACTGGTGGCGAGCTGGCGTTCCGGGCGATCGCTGTCGCGGCCCGGCGCCTGGGCCACCGGATCTGGCGCCGGGTCGTCGTCGGTGCCGTAACCAATCCATGCAAATACCCGGTTGCGGACGGTGCTGCGCCGCTGATGATCCGTAATGCGGTTTTTCAGGATGCGGAAGAACAGCGGCGCCCATTCTGCCTCCGGACGCTGCGCGTAACTGCGCGTCAACCGAATCATCGTGTCCTGCACAATATCCAGCGCGTCGTCGGCATTGCGCACGGCCAGCTGGGCCATGCGAAACGCGCGGGCCTCCACGCCGGCCAGAAACCGATCCATTGCCCGGCGATTGTCCAGGCTCAGCGCCTCCCTTTCGGCCTGAAAGCAGCCGCCGTGCGGTAGTGTCGCGTCGACGCCATTCATAGCATACCGTGAGTCCCATGAATTCCGGCGTCGTTGCCGGAACCACCATCCGTTGGCTTTCGGGCAATATAACGATTGAAAGCGAGTCCGGTTGACCGTGGCCAGGTCGTAAAACAACCCGTTTATTCACACAAGGCCGTTCCGGGCCGGTACGTTAGCGGTCATTCGGACTTATTGTTAAAAGAAGAAATTGCAACCAACTGTTATTTATAACTAAAACCGAGTGCGCGCAAAATTTAACCAAAGTGTCACAAATTGCCATGTCATGCGGGATCCGGGCCCTTTGCCCCACGCTATCCACAGAGATATCCACAGTAATTGTGGAAAACTTTCGCCCCCATGACACGCCGTCGGCAATCAGCCCGTGACTGAAAACACAGTGCTGCGAGTGGCGCTGGCGACGCCGCTGAAACGGTTGTTCGATTACCTGCCACCGCCAGCGGTGAGCGGTGATTCGTTAACGCCGGGCTGCCGCGTGCGGGTGCCGTTCGGACGCAGTCAACGCATCGGACTGATCGCCGCAGTCAGCGAGCACACCGACGTGCCGGCGGAGCGGCTGCGGCGTGCGAGCGATGCGCTGGACGCGCAACCCATCGTCGACGCTGATCTCCTCGCACTGCTGCGCTGGGCTGCAGACTATTACCAGTCTCCGCTGGGCGAAGTGGTTGCCACGGCGTTGCCGGCAGCGCTGCGGCGTGGCCAGGACCTCGCCGCACCCGGCCTGCGCTGGGCCTGCACGGCCGACGGGCACCAGTCCGACCTCGAACAACTCGGCCGGCGCGCGCCCGTGCAGGCACGCATACTCGACGCGGCCCGGCGATTACCGGCCGGCATCGGTCCGGAAGATCTCGATCCACCGGCACCCAACTGGCGCAGTGCCGTGAAAGCCCTCGAGGCCAAAGGGCTGCTGTCGGCCCAGTCGGGCGCCGTGCTGCCGCGCGATACCGGCCTGCGGGAGGCAAAGCTGGGACCGCAACTCAACCAGGCACAACGCGACGCGGCCGAAGCCATCGCGGCCGGCGAAGGCTATCGAAGCTACCTGCTGGAAGGCGTGACCGGCAGCGGCAAGACCGAGGTGTACCTGCACGCGATTGCGCGGCAACTGGCAGCCGGCCGACAAAGCCTGGTGCTGGTGCCGGAGATCGGTCTGACACCCCAGCTGGTGCAACGTTTCCGCGAACGCCTCGGTGTGCCGGTGGCCGTGCTGCATTCGGGCCTCGCCGACGGCGAACGGCTGCGGTCGTGGACCGCGGCGGCGCAAGGAGAAGCGCAGGTGATAATCGGCACCCGCTCGGCGGTGTTTACACCGCTGCGAAACGCCGGCCTGTTCATCGTCGATGAAGAACACGACACGTCGCTGAAACAGCAGGACGGCTTCCGTTACTCCGCCCGTGACCTGATTATCTGGCGCGCCAGGCAGATGGACGTAGCAGTGATACTCGGCTCGGCCACGCCCGCACTGGAAAGCCTGGAGAACGCGCATTCCGGCCGCTACCAGCACCTGCACCTGCCAGAACGGCCCGGCGCCGCCCGACCGCCCGTCGTACAACTGGTAGACCTGCGCCGCCACCCGGCACCTGACGGTCTGAGCCAACCCCTGCTGGCTGCGGTGCGCCGCCACCTGGATGCCGACGGCCAGGTGCTCATCTATCTGAACCGGCGCGGTTATGCTCCGGTCCTGCTGTGCGGCAACTGCGGCTACATCGCCGAGTGCCGCCGCTGTGATGCGCGCATGGTGCTGCACCGGCGGCGCGGCAAGCTGGTCTGTCACCACTGCGGCGCCGAACGTCCCGCGCCGGCCCACTGCCCGGACTGTGCCCACGCGATGCATCCCGTGGGCCAGGGGACGGAGCGCCTGCAAGCGGCCCTGCAGGAATATTTTCCGGACGAGGAGCTGCTGCGCATCGACCGCGACACCACGCGACGCCGCGGTGAACTGGCGGCGCAGCTGGAACGCTTTCGCCGCGGCGACGCGCGCCTGCTGCTCGGCACGCAAATGCTCACCAAGGGACACGATTTTCCGTCACTGACCCTGGTGGGTGTGGTTGATGCCGACCAGGGTCTGTTCGGCACCGACTTCCGCGCCAGCGAGCGGCTCGCGCAGTCCTTCGTACAGGTGGCCGGCCGGGCCGGGCGCGCCGACCGGCCGGGAGAGGTGCTGATTCAGACCACCAGCCCGGAACATCCGCTGCTGACAACGCTGGTGCGAGAGGGTTATCCGGCTTTTGCCGAACGCGCGCTGGCTGAACGACGCGATGCCGGGTGGCCGCCCTTTGGCTTTCTCGCACTCCTGCGCGCAGAAGCCGCCCGCCGCGAAGCGGCCTTCGAATTCCTCGACGCGGCAGTGACTGCCGCCAGGCCGCTCATGACCGACGGCGTGCATCTGCTTGGCCCCGCACCCGCGCCGATGGAGCGCCGGCAGGGGCGGTTTCGCGCCCAGTTGCTGGTGCAGGGACAGCAGCGGGCCGCGCTGCAGGCATTCCTGCGGCCATGGCGCCTGGCACTGGAAGACCTGCCGGCAGGCCGACGGGCGCGCTGGTCCCTGGACGTCGATCCGGTAGAGCTCTTCTAACCGGCAGAACGCCGGCGGTCGCCTGCTAGAATGCGCCGTTTGTTCAAGTCTACGGTCGTGAAACACGAGATCGAAAAGCTGCTGGCCGCTGCCGCCGCCGACTTGCCCGGCCTGGACGACTACACGCCGCACTTGGAGGTAGAGCGGGCGCGAGACGCCAAGCATGGCGACTACGCGAGCAATCTCGCGATGCAACTTGCCAAGCCCCTGCGCCGCAAGCCGCGGGACATTGCCGACGACATCGTGGCGCGCCTGCCGGACACGGGCCTCCTCGCCGGCGTCGACATCGCCGGCCCGGGCTTCATCAATTTCCGCTTGTCGCCGCAGGCTTTTCACCGGGAACTGGCGCAGGTCATCGACCAGGGTGAACGTTACGGCTGCTCGCTGGCCGGTGCCGGCGAACGGATACTGGTGGAGTTCGTGTCGGCAAACCCCACCGGCCCGCTGCACGTGGGCCACGGCCGGCACGCCGCCTATGGCGCCTGCGTCGCAAACCTGCTGGCTGCCACGGGCTACGACGTGCACCGCGAGTACTACGTAAACGACGCCGGGCGGCAAATGGACATCCTGACGCTGAGCCTGTGGCTGCGCATGCAGGAGCTGGCCGGGGCCGAGCCGCCGTTTCCGAACGGCGGCTACCGCGGCGCCTACCTGGTGGAAATTGCGCGCAACGCGCTGACCGGCGCGCGCGCGGCGGGCCTGCTGCCCACACCTGATGGCTGGGCAGAAGGATTGCCACCGGACGCACCCGACGGCGATGCCGACGTGCACCTGGACGCGCTAATTGCCGCGCTGCGGGAGCGACTGGGGCAGGAGGGCTTTGCCGCCGTACTGCAGATCGGCCTCCGGGCGATACTCGACGATATTCGTGACGACCTGGCGGAGTTCGGCGTGGAGTACGACGAGTGGTACTCGGAGCGCGCACTGGTGGACTCCGGCGCGGTAAACGGCGCCCTGACTCGCGTCAATGACTCCGGGCACACGTATCAGCAGGAAGGCGCCACATGGTTCCGCGCCACCGCGCTGGGCGATGAGAAAGACCGCGTTGTGGTGCGCGAGAACGGCAGCACAACCTACTTCGCATCGGACATCGCCTATCACCTGGACAAGCGCGCCCGCGGCTTCGACCGCCTGGTCGACATACTTGGCGCCGACCATCACGGCTATGTAGCAAGAGTGCGCGCGGGTCTCGAGGCCACCGGCGAGCCGCCGGACAGCCTCGAAGTGGACCTGGTGCAGTTCGTGGTTCTCTATCGCGGCGCCAAGAAGGTGCAAATGTCTACACGCTCCGGCGAATTCATCACGCTGCGGGAACTGCGCAAGGAAGTGGGCGACGACGCGGCAAGACTGTTTTTTGTGTCGCGGTCCAACGAGCAACACCTGGATTTCGACCTGGAACTCGCGAAGTCCCGGACCAACGAAAACCCGGTGTATTACATCCAGTATGCCCACGCGCGAATCTGCAGCGTGCTGCGGGAGATGGAAACGCGGAACATCGACTGGGACGAGGGCCAGGGCAAAAGGTCCCTGGACCGGTTGACGGAGGCGCACGAGCAAAAACTGATGCAGGCCGCGGTGCGATATCCCGAGATGGTGGAACAGGCCGCCCGGCAGCGCGCCCCGCAGCACATCGTTCACTACCTGCGCGAGGTCGCCAACGATCTGCACGCGTACTACAACGCGCACCGGTTCATCGTCGATGACGGCCCGCTGCGCGACGCGCGGGTGCTGCTGGTGCTTGCCACGCGGCAGGTCCTGCGCAACGGCCTGAAATTGCTGGGCGTATCAGCGCCGGCGTCGATGTAGATCGCGCGATGGCGCGTAAATCCACACGCCGCAAGACCAGGCGCCGAAAAAAGTCCGAACCACTGCCAGGCTGGGTATGGATGCTGTTCGGACTGGCAGTGGGCCTGGCCGTCGCCGCCGCCATCTATGTCAACGATCGCCGCGTGCCGGGCGAGGCGGACCTCGACCTGGCACCTGCACCCCAGGCCAAGGTGAAAAGCAAGAAGCCCGCGGCGCCCGAGGCCAGCAAGCCGCGCTTCGACTTCTACGAGATGTTGCCAAAGTTCGAGATCGTGATTCCGGAACAGGACCTGGACGCGCGGCCCGACGTCACCCCCGCCGCGGTGGAGACCCCCGGCGTCTACGTGCTGCAGGCCGGCTCGTTCTCCACCTTCGAAGACGCCGACCGTATGAAGGCCAAGCTGGCACTGCTGGGGGTGATCTCGCGCATCCAGAAGGTCAGTATCGACGACCGCGACTTCCACCGCGTGCGCATCGGGCCGCTGGAAGACCTCAGCGAGCTGAACGGGACGCGCGAAACGCTGCGGGACGCGCGCGTAGAAGTCATGGTGATACGCGTTGCAGACTAGACTCTTATGCGCCGTTCTGCTGTTCGTCGCCGGCTGCGCGACGCAGACACCGGTCACTGCACCGCCGCCCCCGTCAGCAACACCCCCGCCAGCGACACCGCAACCGGCGCCGCCGCCAACCGCCATGGAGCTCGCGGCACGCCGCGCCCAGGCACTCAGCTGCGAGCGAGTCAGCGTCGCCGCGGTGGGTGACATCATGCTGGGCACGGATTTTCCGGAACCGCGACTACCTGCTGACGACGGGGCGGGCCAGTTGAGTGCGGCCGCGCCCATCCTCCGCCAGGCCGACATTGCCTTTGGTAACCTCGAAGGTGTGTTGCTCGCAGGGGGCGAACCGGCGAAGAAATGCCGGAATCCATCTGCCTGCTATTTGTTCCGGTCACCGCCCCGTTTTGCCGAGACCCTGGCCACGGCGGGCTTCACCGTGCTGAGCCTGGCCAATAATCACGCGCGTGACTTTGGCGAAGAGGGTCGTGATTCCACCATGGCCGCCCTCGATGCGGCGGGTGTGCTGCATTCCGGCCGCGAGGGCACCGTGGCGAGCTGGGAGCAGGGCGATAGTCGCGTGGCCATGATTGCCTTTGCCCCCTTCAAGGGTGCCTGGCCGATGCTCGACCCGGCGGGCGCCGAAGCGGCCGTGGCGGGACTTGCCGCCGGTCACGACATTGTCATCGTGTCTTTCCACGGCGGCGGTGAAGGCGCCGATGCCGACCGCATCCCGTTCACCGAAGAGTTCTACCGGGAGGAGAACCGCGGCAACGTGGTGGAGTTCGCCCGCGCGATGGTGGAGGCCGGCGCCGACCTCGTGTTTGGCCATGGGCCGCACGTGCCGCGGGCAATGGAACTACACCGCGAACGCCTGGTGGCTTACAGCCTCGGCAACTTCGCGACGTGGTGGGGCATCAACGTCACCGGTACCAAGGGCTATGCGCCAATACTCCACGCCACGGTGGACGGCAACGGCCGCTTCGTAACCGGCAATATCGTGTCCATGCGACAGCTTCGACCCGACGGCCCACGCCGCGACGCCGCGGATCGGGCCGGGCGCATGATGCGTGAACTCACCGTGTTGGACTTCGCAGGCGGTGGGCTGAACTTCGACAGCGCCGGGGCGTTTCAACCCGCGGCGGGCCCGGTCGCCGATTGCGAGGCCGCGCCATGACCCTCCTGACGGATCGGTATCCCGGCCTGTTCGAAAACATGCCGTACCTGCAGCTGGCCGAGCTGCCGACGCCCCTGGACGATGCCGACCGGATGGCTGCGAAACTCGGTATCCGGCGGCTGTGGATCAAGCGCGACGACATCTGCGCGCAGCCCTACGGCGGCAATAAGGTGCGCAAGCTCGAGCACCTCTTGGCCGACGCCCTGGAAAAGGGCTGCGATGCGGTGCTGACCTACGGCGCCGCCGGCTCGAATCACGCCCTGGCCACGTCCATCTATGCGCACCGCCTCGGGCTCGACTGCTACGCCGTCATGACGCCCCAGGCGCCCACGCCGAAGGTGGCCAACACCTTGCGTTACCACGCACTGCTGGGCACCAGGATCTTGGCGGCGGCAGGCTTTCAGGAAACGCTGGCGGTGCGCGATGCGGTAATGGCAGCCCATGCAACTGGTGGGGACAGAATCTACGACATCTTTTGGGGCGGCTCATCGTGGGTCGGCACCACGGGTTTCGTGAACGCCGCGCTGGAAATCGGTGAGCAGTTGGCCCGCGATCCGCCGGATTACATCTACGCGGCCGCGGGCACGCAGGGCACGGTCGCCGGTCTCGCGCTGGGCCTGCGACTCCTGGGGTGGCCCACCCAGGTACTCGGGGTCCGCGTGGTACCGATGCCGCTGCGCTTACCCGCTGCCTATGACCGCCTGTTCCGGGAAACGAACCAGGAACTGCATGCCCGGGACAGCAACTTCCCGCTGGTGGATGAACCGCTGACGAACTTCGAGCTCCGCGATGAGTTCCTGGGCGACGGCTACGCCATTCCTACCACTGGCACGACCGAAGCCGTGGCGCTGGCCGGCGAGCTGGGCGGCGTTGAGCTCGAAACCACCTACACCGGCAAGGCCATGGCGGCACTGGTACACGATGCGCAAGCCGGCCGGCTTACTGACAGTTCGGTCGTATTCTGGTTGACCTACAACTCGTATCCCTATCCGGCGGAAATTTCCAACTACAGCGCCGACGATGTGCCGGCGGAGTTCCGCGCGTACTTCAGCTAGCTACCCGCGCGACAACCCCGGTACGGACATCCTTATCGCTCGCCCGGCGCGGCCGAGACCCCATGATATCCTGAGTTCGGGGATAGGGCCGACACATTAGATTGCTACAGGCAGCCACCGTCGGCCGGGAGTACAGACATTGGAGAGTCGCCTCGCATACCTGCGCGTGCTCTGGTGGTTATCCATCGGGTCATGGGTTGCGGTTATTCCGATGGCCGCCTCGGCACAGGCCATCGAAGAAATCGTCGTTACGGTCCGCAAGCGAGAGGAAGCGCTGGCAGACGTGCCGCTGTCCGTGGCCGCCTTCGACGCCGAGCAGCTAAGGGCTCGCAACATCAACAACGCCTATGACCTGGCGACCTTTACTCCCAACTTCAGTTTCAGCCCCAATATCATCGGCCGGCAGCTGGACGCGCCGAATATCCGCGGCCAGTTCAGCCCGCTGCTGGGCGGTTCACCGGCGATCGGCAGCAGCAACGTCGCGTTTTATGTCGACGGTGTATTCATCACCGGCACCAGCAGCACGTTACCGATTGAAAATCTCGAGCGCGTCGAGGTCCTGCGAGGACCCCAGGCAGCGCAGTTCGGTCGCTCCGCCTTCGCCGGGGCCGTGAACTTCATCACCCGCGCACCCACCAACAATTTCGAGGGCGAATTGAACGCCCGCATGGGTGAAGACGCGGACTACAACCTGGGCGGATTCCTGAGTGGTCCAATCATCAAGGACAAATTGCTGTTCTTCGTCTCGGGCACCTACGAAACCTGGGACGGGGAATGGAACAACGCGCTGGTCCCTTGCGAAGACCGGGCGGACGACGGCCAGGGCTGCACGTTCGTGACGAATAACTTTTTGGGCACCTGGCCCGAGCTGCCGGCTTCCGCAACGACGCCCAATTTTTCCAAACTCGGCGGCGAAGAAACCTGGAACGTCACCGGCAAGATCGAGTGGCGGCCCCGCGACGATCTGGCCTTCAGCTTCAAAGCGAGTCATACGGAGACCAACGACGACCACTATGCCGCCTTCTTCGAAGATGAGACCAACTGTTTTTTGCCCGGACAGAACGGCAGCCCGGCGACGTCACCGGGTTGGTTCTGCGGGGAACTGAAGATCGACGGCCTGCAAAACCAGATGAATATCGCCGACTTCGGGGCCGGCGCGTCGAGCATTTACGGCACCGTTGCCCGCGCACCCTTTGCCGGTGCAGAAAGCGAGACAAAGCGCTACCTGGTCGAGGTGTTTTACGATCCGGGGGAGTGGAGCATCGTGGCCCGCTATGCCAACAACGAACAGGTTGTGGAGCAATATCGTGACCTGGATCGGGGTCCCTACCTGGGGCCCGCCGACATCAACGTTTTCGACGGCGGCCAGAAAAACGACTTCAACGACGAATCCTTCGAATTCCGGGTGTCTTCCCCGCAGGATAATCGCTTCCGCGCGACGGGCGGCCTGTACTACTACAGTTC
>CAZTIB010000040.1:0-14418 GCA_964613615.1 uncultured Chromatiaceae bacterium | reverse complement strand
GACGGCCTGCTCCCTCGCCTCGCAGCGCTGATTGCGGCGCGACCCGGCGTGAACCTGATGCAGGGTGAGTTCGCCCGGCGTTCGAATCTCGGCCGTTACCTGCCGAAGTGGCGCGTGGCGGCCGCCCTTCTGGTCGGCCTTGCGGTACTGGCCACCGGGGCGAAAGTGGCGGAGACCTGGCGCCTCGGCCGCGAAGCCGCGAACTTGCGGGCCGGCGTAGAACAGGCCTTTCGTTATACCTTCCCCGACGTGCGCCAGGTCCGCGAGGACGTGCGGGCGCAGTTTGACAGCCAGCTGAAAGCCCTCGGCGCGTCGCGCTCCGTTGACAACGCGATGTTCCTCGACGCGTTGCAACTGGTGGCCGGAGCCGTGAACCAGAATGCGGCGACGAAACTTGAGGGGGTGGACTACCGCAGCGGCGTGATGGAGCTGCGGCTGCGCGCACCCAGCGTCGAAACCCTGGACAAGATTCAGCGCGACATTTCCGGCAACGGCCGTTTCGAAGCGGAAATTCAGTCCGCCAACGCAGACGACGGCGCGGTACTTGGCCGGCTGCGAATTCGCACACCGGAAGCCTGACATGGACGCACTGCGCAACTGGTTCGAACAGCTGGCACCACGGGAACGCGTGATGGTGAGCGCAGCCGCCGTGCTGCTGGTTTTTGCGCTCATTTACCTTGCCGGTTTAAGGCCCCTGCTGATCAGTGCAGAACGCAACGCTACCGCAGTGGCCGATCAGCAGGAACTGCTGGCGGACCTGACCCAGGTGGCCGCCCGTCGCGGCCCTCAGCGGGGTGGCGCAGCCAGTGCAGCTGGTGGTGATCAATCCCTCGTGCTCGTGGTCGATCGAACGACGCGCGACAAGGGTCTCTCTGCGTACCTGAAGCGGAACCAGCCCGACGGCACCGATGCGATACGCCTGCGCTTCGAAGACGCGCCCTTCGACAATCTTCTGAGCTGGCTGGTGGAGATGCAGTCGACCTACGGCGTCGGCGCGATTTCCGCCAACATCGACACCAGCCGGTCACCGGGACGGGTGAACTGCAACCTTGTGCTGAGTCGGGCGGCCGGATAAACGATGCCCCGGGCCAGGCTGTTTGCCGGTTTGGCCGCGCTAACGTTTGTCGTGTTCGCCCTGGGCGGCGCACCGGCAACCCTGATTACGGTTTTCCTGCCGGAAGAAGTACAGCTGAGCGGCTTGCGGGGCTCGCTCTGGGCCGGTGAAGCCAGTTCCCTGCGCGCAGGTCAGATGCGGCTGGGCCGCACACGGTGGGACCTCTCCCCGTGGCAACTGCTGTTGGGTCGGCTGGCGGGCGAGATTGACACCGCGCTGCCGGAGGGTTTCGCCCGTGGCGAATTCGCCATCGGCCTGGGCGGCAGCTTGCTCCTGAAGAATTTCAGCGCGGCGGCGCCAGTGGCAACCCTGGCTGCGGCCACCGGCATCGGGTTGCCTGTTCAGGGGGGCCAGGTCGCGGTGGAGCTGACGGCATTGAAGATCGCCGACAGCTGGCCGCAGCAAGCCATCGGCGAGATCCGGATCGGCGATGTGGCCATGGTCTTTCGCAATGGCCAGCCGGTTCAGGACCAGCTGGCCAGCTTTGAGCTGCGCTTCGATGCCGACGACGTGCCGGAAGCAGGCCCCCTTGAGGGGACGCTGGCCGACCGCGGCGGCCCGCTGGAAGTGGCGGGTCTCGTGCAACTCACACCGCCAGCCAACTACGAGCTGTCTGGCCGCGCCACCCCGCGAGCCAACGCGCCGCAGGAAATGCGGCAGGCACTCGTACTGCTGGGCCCCGAAGCCCCGGACGGCAGCCGCGACTTTAGCTTCGCCGGCTCATTCTGACAGCGGCGATTCATCCAGCGACACCTCCGCGAAGCGGGGCAACAACGGGAAATACAAAGCGACCCGGACAGTCTGACGTTCCGGATGCAGTTTCGCGATTGCGTCCTTGTAGCCAGCCAGCTGCGCCCGGTAGAGCTGCGATTGTTCGGCAACGAAATCGTCTTCGGCCTGGCCGGTCGCGGGCTGGCTGATCTTGAAATCGATAATCCACCGCTGACCGTCAACGCCAACGAAAGTCCGGTCGAGCCGCAAGTTGCAGAGCTCGCCGGCGCTAGTGAACTGGCTGATCCCGCATTCGCTGTCTGCGTCGGAATGCCTGGCCGACAGCAGCCAGCGCCCCTGGCCATCGGCTAGACAGCGGGTCAACGCCGCGGTGACCCGGTCGCAAGCTGCATCCAGCTGGTCCGGCAGCGTGCCCTGCCGTTCCAGTTGCAGTCGAATCGTCGGGCGCAGCGCTGCCAACCGATCACTGTCGAAGGCTTCGGCCCCCGCCGCGGCAATTTCCTGCAGCCAGCGATGGGCCACCGTGCCGGCGTGCCGGGCCCAGCTGGTATTCCCGTCGGCATCCACGTCGGCAGCGGCCACTGCGGTCTCGAGCCATTCTGGACCGGAATCGTCCAGCGGATGTTCCCAGTGCGCAGGCAATCGGCGCAGTGGCACCTCAAACCAATGCGGCCCGGTGGGAGCCACCGGCGCAGGGACCGCATCGCTGGCGGCCGCGAGGACCTCGTCGGCAGCGGCCGGCCACATGGCCCGCAGTAAGGAACCGGGTGCCGGGGTCGCGGTTTCTCCGTCCGCACGGGCCGGCAGTCCGGCGAACAGGTGCAGCCGCCGGCGGGCGCGCGTGGTGGCCACGTACAGCAAACGTTGCTGCTCATAGGCAGTTCGCTGTCCCTCGACACGCCACAGTGATTCGTAGAGTGGATCCTGGGCGTCGCCCCTGGCCTGTCGCGGCGCCATGACGAGTTGCGGCGTACCGTCAACGTTGCCCAGCTCGTGCCAGAGCAGTAAAGGCCTATCGTCCGTGCGCGTGCGTGCATTGAGAGCCGGCAACAACACGGTATCGAATTCCAGGCCCTTGGCCTTGTGCATCGTCATCAGCTGTACGCGCAGATCGTGCACCGCGCTGCGATTCACCGGCCGTGCATCGATGCCGGCCAGCAGCTCCGCCACCTCCGGGCAGTCGCCCCCGGTGTCAATCTCGTCCAGGTAGTCAAAGAACTCGGCCGCGATCTCCAGCTCGGCCGGCTCGTTCAGGCAGCCGGGCCCGCCCAGACACTGCCACGCGCCTTCCACCAGTTCCCGCAGCGGGCACGCGCCGCGACGTTCCAGCCACGGGCCGAGCAGGCTGCGCGTGCGCTCGGCACGCTGCCGGCCGTCTTTGCTCAGCCGGGAGACGCGCGCTTGTTCCAGCAACAGTTCCCAGACCGCGGAATCCCGGTCGTCGTTGGCCAGCGCGTGGAGGTCGGCCAGCGTCAGACCGCACCATGGGGCCCGTAACACCGCGAGCCAGGCGATGCGATCCGCGGCGTGGGTCAGTGCCCGGGTCAGGGCCAGCAGATCCTGGATGACGCCCTCGCCCCCCAGCAGCTCGAGATCGGGCGCCGAGTAGCCGATGCCCGCCGCGCGCAGCAGCGGGCCGATGCGGGCGGCGTGGGCGCGGCTACGAACCAGGATGCCCACCGTATCCTGCGGCCAGCGCTGCCGGTTGTCGCGCACGATGTTGACGATGGCGTGCGCCTCTTCGTCAGGATCTGCGCCGGCCCGCACATGCCACTGCACGCCCGTGTCTTCTGCGTCGGCCTGGAACGCGCGACTGGGCGCCAGCGGCACGGCGCCGGTGGCGGATTCTTCGGCGGCCGGGAGGATCGAATCAAAGCAGCGGTTCACCCAGTCGACGATGGCCGGCGCGGAACGAAAGTTCGTCTCCAGGCGCAGGAACTCCAGCGGGAGGTAATTGACTCCGGCGGCGCGCGTTTCCAGGAAGATGCCGACTTCGGCTTCGCGAAACCGGTAGATCGACTGCATCGGATCTCCGACCAGGAATAAACTGCGGCCGTCGCCGGGTTCCCACCCCGCCGTCAGGCCGCACAGCAGGTCGTATTGCGAGCGGGACGTGTCCTGGAATTCATCCAGCAGGATGTGCCGCAGCGCGTAGTCCAGGACCAGGCTCAGTTCACCCACCGTGTCATCCTGGCCGAGACTGGCCAGCGCGTTCGCGGCAATCTGCGCAAAGTCAGTTTCTCCGCGCGTATCGAAGACCTGTTGCAGCATCGCCGCAGCCAGCGGTAGCACACGGAGTACGGCGGTGAGAATTTGCCATTGGGCGTCGGTGTAGTGCGCGTCCGGCAGTTGCTGTACCTCGTGCAACACATCGGCGAGCGCGTCGTCACTCGCCAGCTGTTCCAGGAGCGCCGCCATGCGCGCCTTCTGTTCGCGCGCGTCCTTCGGGAAACCACTTCTGACGTTGAGTCCCCTGGGCTGGCGCCATTGGCCGGACTTCGTGATCAGCCCCTGGGCCAGGCCGCGCCACAAACTCACGCACGCGCTGGATGCCGGCGGAAACGCCGGCCCACCGCGCCAGCCAGTGAATGCCGAGTCCTGGCCCGCGGCGCCCAGGTTGGCGCCGGCAAAGGCCAGCAGCTCGCCCAGTTCTGCGCGCACGTCGCGCGGCAGGCGCGCGTCGGCGCGCTGCAGACTGGCGTCGATCAGCCCGCCAATGGCTGCCTCCAGGGCTACTCGCCCGGCGGCGCTGACTTCACCCGACCCGGTGTGACGAAGCCACTGATCACGTCGGGCCAGCATGCGCACCAGCAAGCCAATCGCCACCTCGGTGCGATTGTCGCAATGGCGAAGCAAGGCCCGTATCGCGTCGCCCTGCGCGCCGGGATCTGCCGCCAGCCCGAGGGTCTGGCGGGCGGCTTCGCGATACAGCGCATCAGGTTTCTCGGTCACCCTGTTCATCGCGTTTTGCCCTGCACTCAGCGGGGCGCGACTGCTCAACCACGTGTTGACGGAATCGATCGTGCCGATCCGCAAACGCCCGGGCTGCTCCGCTAGCCCCCAGCCGAGTTCCCGGTCGCGGGCAACGACGGCCTGCGCGAGGTCGAAGCCCTGCCGCAAATGCGGCTCGACGGGTATTTCGCCGGCGCGGGCGCGTGCCAGCGCGGCCAGGATGCGCTCGCGCATCTCCGCGGCCGCTTTGCGGGTGAAGGTAATGGCGAGGATCTCTTCCGGCTGACGGACCACTGCCAGCAAGCGCAGCAGGCGCTGAATCAGCAGCTCCGTTTTGCCGGAGCCTGCCGGCGCCTGGACCAGGAAGGACTGCCCCGGCTCCAGGGCACGGGCCCGCACGGTGGCATCAACGGGGGCGTGGGTGCCGCTCATTCGCCGTCCGACCGGTCACAGACCCGGGTCAGAGGCGCGTACTGCCCGCCGGCCAGTTCAGGCGCCAGCGTATCGATCCAGCAGGCGCCGGCCGCGAACTCCGCCGCCAGCGCGACCAGTGCGGCCTGCCACTCGTCCACCAGTTCCGGCCATGACTCCAGCCGTCCCTGCGTGAGCTGGCTGACGGTCCTGATGCCGTCGATCCCGGTGTCGTTACCGGCGATACCGTCGATCGTGATGCCGTCCTCACTGAGCCGCACATAGGCCACGCTGCGGGCGCCGCTGCCCACCGCGTACAGCGGCAGCTGCGGCTCGGCGGGTCGGGCGCCGAACCAGTCGGCGCGCCTTTTCTGCCCGCCGGTCTTGTAGTCGATCACCAACTGATCGTCCGTCTCCAGCGCATCGATCCGGTCGACTCGCAAGGCCAGCTCGAGACGTCCGAGGGGCACCTGCAGCTGGGCCTCGGTGGCAACGACGGTGAAGGCCGGACGGGCAGCGTCAAACTCCAGCAGCTCATTCAGCAACCCGGCCAGGCGCTGGGCCTCGAGTTCGCCGAGGACGCGATTCAACGGGTTTGGCGGCAGCCGACCCTTCAGGCTGGCTGCTACGGCTGCGGGGACTGCTGCTCGCGCTTCCGGTGAGTCCGGGCCCAGCTCACAGGTGCGCAGGTCGCGAAACAATGCGTCGAGGGCAGCGTGCACCAGTTGACCGCGCGTGGCGGCGTCAATGCCGAATGACGGTAGCGGTAATTCGCGTGCCTGCAGTCGCAACTCGAAAAATGCCCGGGCCGGGCAGATAGCCTGGAGCTGCAGCAGGCGCACGCCCCCGCGCAGGGTCTGCTCTGCACCCATGGCAGGCGCCGGATCAGCCACCACTTCTGTCTCACTGCGCGCCGCAATCTCTTCGCTCAATGAAGGCGGGTAAGCCGCGATCATCTGACTGGCTGCGACGGCCCGGAGTTCGGCCAGCGCCGGCGTCGGGGTGAGTTGTTCATCGCCACGGCGGTGGGCAGCGCTGACCACGACCTGGTTGGCAGACCGCCACAGCTGTTGCATCAGGGAACGGGCATGGCGGGCATGACTGTCCGGCGCGGCGCCGGGGACGCCCGCTTGCCTCTGCAGACTCAGCGGAATCAGTGGATTCGGGCGCATCGGCGGCGGCCAGGCTTCGCTGTGCAGGCCGGCAATCCACAGCCCGTCGAATTGCTGGCCCAGGGCCTCCGCGGGGCTCAGCAACTGCAATCCGCCGCCGGGTTCACGGCCCGGTGCTCTTGCCTCACGAGCCATCTCCGTGAGCGTGCGCCGCGCGGCCTGGAAATTCATCTGGCCCGTGACATGGCCGCAGGCGGCGAAGTTTTCCAGCAGTTCCCGCCATGCGTTGATCGCACTGGCCGCATCGGCGTGCGGACGATCCTTGCCGGGCCAGCCCATTAATTCCAGGTGCTTCGTGATCCAGTTGGCCCACCCCGCGGGGCTGCGGCGGCCCGTTGCCTGTCGCCTGCCTATGGCTTCCAGGCGCCTGGCCAGCTCCGGAGCCAGTTCACGGGCTTTGTTGCTGACGACGGCAATTTCCCAGTCGCGCTCGCCGCGCTCTCGCAGCCACACGTCAAGGCGTGCCCGCGCCGCCATTTCCTGGCTCGCAGCACCGATATAGGTCGAGCGCAGCAGCTGTCCCAGTCGCTGGTAGTCCATGCGCTCGGCGCAAAGCGACAGGCACAGCAGTGCCGCGTGCACCGCCCCGAGGTCGGCCACGTCCCGCGCGTCACCGCCGCTGACCGGACGCTGTACCCCGGCCCGCTGGCGCCAGTCCGGTTGGGCAGCATCCAGCATGGCCCGGCGCAAGGCCGGTCCACTTTGCGCGAGGTCCGGGATCACGACCGCGATGCAGCGGTCCGGCCCGGCTCCCCAGGCCTGCGCCGACCAGGTCGCCGCGGCCCTGAACTCCTGGCCCTCGTCGTCAAATTCCACCCGTTGCGGCGTTCCAGCGGTAGTGGCCTGTGGTTGCACCTGGCGCGCGTCGCAGTGGCCCTGCTGCAGGCTGTTGGCCAGACCCTGCAGGGCGGGCTGCCAGCTTTCGAAGCCCACGAACAGCAGTTGCTTCGGCAACCAGCGGGGACCGGCCGCGAGCTCTTCTTGCAGCGCCTGCATCGCGACAACGGAATCCACCCAGCCCCCGTCGCGGCAGCGCTGCTGGTAGCGGTTCGCCCAGGTCAGGAAGCGCTCCGCATCAGCGCCACCGGCCCATTGCCCTGCGGTTGGCATGGAGATGCCCCAGTCGTGCAACGTGCGCCACGCCTGTTCCACCAGGTTCAGCAGCGGGGCCACGGGTTCCAGATCGGCGCTGACCACCTGGCTCCAGAGCCGGCGCGACTGGCTGCGGTTCAATAACCGCAGACGGGCGCCGATACCCCCGGCGATCAGCGAAGTTTCCCAGGCCTGCTCGACCCAGGCGGATAGCAGGTGAATGTCGGGGGCGCGCCAGGCTTGCTGTCCGCAGGTCGTTTGCCGTTGCGCGTAGCGCCAGCGCAGGTACGCAGCCTGCTGGCGAGTGGCCGTGACTACCACGGCGCCCGATGACATAGCCGAGACTATTTTATCCATTAAAACAACGGTTTAATGGATTAACTTACAGTGGATTATTGTTCAGCAGCGTACTCGCTCAGCAGCTGTTCCATCCGGCCAAACACATCCGCGAGTACCGCGGGATCGGGCAGGGTCGTGATGCGGAAATAATTGTTGTAGTCGGTGTTGAAGCTGATGCCCGGTGCCACGAGGACGTGGTGCTTTTCCAGCAGGTCCATCGCGAAGCGATTGTCGTCGAAATCCGCCAACAGCTGTTGATCGACGCCGATGAAGGCGTACATGGAGCCGGCCGGTGGCACCAGGCTCAGATATTTGCTGCGCGCCACGCCGTCCAGCACCGTCTGTCGCGCTTCGTACAGTCGCCCGCCCGGCCGCACCAGGCCGTCAATGCTCTGGAACCCGCCCAGGGCTGTCTGCACCGCCCACTGCCCCGGCACGTTGCTGCACAGGCGCAGCGATGCGAGCAGGTCCATCGCATCCAGGTAGGGCTGCGCGTGCGCCAGCTCACCGCTGAACACCACCCAGCCCACCCGATAGCCGCAGGCGCGGTAGACCTTCGACAGGCCGCTGAAGCTTGCGCACAAGCTGTCCCGAACCAGCGTGGCCATCGGGATGAACTCCGCGTCGTCGTAGACCATCTGGTCATAGATCTCGTCGCTGAACACGACCAGCTTGCGCTGCTCCGCCAGACGGGCGATGCCCTCGAGGAGCTCGCGGCTGTACACCGCCCCGGTGGGATTGTTCGGGTTGATCACCACGATGCCGCGCGTGCGCGTCGTGATTTGGCTTTCGATCTCTGCGAGGTTGGGCTGAAAGCCGTTTTCGGGGCGGCATTGGTAGTGCACCGGGCGGCCTTCGTTCAGCGTGACTGCGGCGGTCCAGAGCGGGTAGTCCGGGCTCGGAATCAGTACCTCGTCGCCCGGGTCCAACAACGCGCGCAGGGTCAGGTCGATCAGTTCGCTCACGCCGTTGCCGATAAAAACATGTTCCGCGCTGACCTCAGTGATGCCGCGGTCCTGCTGCTGCATGACCACGGCCTCGCGAGCGGGAAATATGCCCTTCTGGTGACAGTAGCCCTCGGCACTCGAGAGGTTCTCGATCATCGCCAGCCGCATGGTTTCCGGTGTGCGAAAGCCGAAGGGCCCGGGATTACCGATATTCAGCTGCACGATCTCGTAGCCGCGCCGCTCGAGTTGCTGGGCACGCGCGGCCAGGCGGCCACGAATTTCGTAGCGCACCTCGCGCAGGGCCTGGCTGGGTCGGAATGCGTCGGTCACGCCGGGCGTCCTCTCGGGGTTTGGCGGGCCATAGGCTGTCAGCCGGGAGACGTTACCCGGAAACGCGTTGCCAGCACCAGTGCCACGGTCACCAGCACCGCAATGATTGTGAATGGGATGGTGTAGGCGCCGAATCTGTCATACATCAGTCCGGTCAGGACCGGGCCCAGGCCACCCCCGAAGGTATCCAGCACCGTGATCGTGCCCAGGATCTTGCCCAGGTCGCGGACGCCGAAAGTCTCCGCCGCGAGCAGCTGCAACAGCGTGTACAGGCCGCCCCACCCAGCGCCGAGGAGCACGATGGCCGGCCAGAAGGTGGCCTCGTTAGTGCTGATCAACAGCCACGCGCCGGTGCACATGATGGCCAGCGTGCCGACGAAGATCCGCTTGCGGCCCAGTACGTCGGCCAGCAGACCGCTGGCCAGCTTCCCGACCAGCCCGAGCAGAAACAGCACGGTCAGCCCGCTCGCCGCAACCTGGGGTTCGAAGCCCTGTTCGCGCATGTGCAGAAACAGGTTGGTCAGCAAAGCGAGGATAGAATAGAAGGTCAGCATCGCAATCGTGGCAAGAAGCCAGAAATTTCTGGTCCGCAGGGCTTCCCGGTACGACATACCCAGCTGCGTGTGTGAGACGCCGGCGGCCAGTGACTCGCTACCCGGCGCGACCAGCCCCATGTCTTCGGGCTTTTCGCGCATCAGGAAAACCACAACGGGAATCAGCAACAGTGGAATGCCGGCGGTATAGGTGAAGGCAACACGCCAACCGAACTCGGCGATCAGCCAAGCATTCAGCTGCGGCAGGGCGGCGTTGCCCAGGCTGGTGCCGGCCACGGTAAGGCCCACGGCCAGCCCGCGGTTCTTTACGAACCACTTCGACACGATCATCACGTTGACCACGAGGCCCGCGCCGGCCAGGGACATGGCGATGATCGTGTGGATGGCATAGATCTCGCCCATCGAGCTGATGCGCGAATAAAGAAAGTTGGCGACTGCCAGCAACACGAGGCCCACGACCATCAGCGGGCGGACGCCGATGCGGTCGGCCAAGGCGCCGGCCAGCGGCGCGAGCAGACCGCTGCCGAGCAGGGTGATCGTATCCCGGAACTTCAACGCGCCACGCAACCCGTCAGGGCCGCTGTCGCCACCCAGGAAATTCAGCAGCTCTTCATCAAAGACCGTCAGGCCGGCCAGGGTAATGCCGTTGGTGATCCACATCATCACGAGGGTGCAGATGGCAATGACCCACCCGTAGTAGAAGCGTCTTGATTCGCTCAATGGCCCTCTCCGGCGCCCCGCTGCTGGGCGCATCACGATACCGGAAAGCCGGGGGTGCCCCAAGGGCTTTGCGGGTGCTGAACGCGGCCCGCTACAATCGAAGGTCTCAATGATCCGTGGAACTCGCTCATGCTCAAATCCATTGTTGTCGTTACGATCGCCGTCGCTCAGCTGGGGCCCGTCGAGAATGCGTATGAACGTTATCTCGACTATGTAAACGTCGGTGGCGGTATCGTCAGCGCGGCCACGGCAACGGTTTGGGGAGCGCCGGCCGCCGCGGGTCAGCCGTACCTGCTGATGCGGGCCGAGAGTGGGCACCCGGCGCTACTGCGTTTCGTTGAGAGCGAGCCCGTGGAAGGTTATGCACCGATGTTGACGCACGGGTGGAATGCGACGGAGCTGCTGGTCAAGGACCCTGACGCTGTTGCCGAGCGTCTCGAGGGCTCGCCGTTCGACATCGTCGGCCCGCCGGCCGATTTGTGGAACGCGCCCAATGCGCCGCGCGCTCTGCAAGCCATCGGTCCTGGCAACGAGCTGTTGTACCTGACATGGAACGGGCAGTTCGAGATCAATACGGCCGTCGACCGCGTGTTCATCATGGTAATGGGTGGCCCGTCCATGGCCGCGTTGAACGACTTTTACGGCGATCGGCTGGGACTTGCGGTTAGCGAACCGCAGCCTTTCAAGATCGGGGTGCTGTCAAACGCGCAGGGTCTGCCGGCAGACACCGACTATCCGCTGGCGATCGCCACCATCTCGCCCGAATTTCTGATCGAGCTGGACGAGTATCCCCAGGGAGCGAGTCAACCCCGCAGTCGCCAGGCCGGCATGCTGCCGCCCGGCGTGGCCATGGTGGGTTTTGCTGTGGACAGCATTGACACGCTGGATCTCGACTGGCGCGGGGCGCCGGCGGTGTTGCCGGAAGTGCCGTACCTCGGAGGCACGGTTGCGGTGGCGGTCGGGCCGGCCGGTGAGTGGCTCGAGTTCATCGAGGCCCCGTCTGCCGACTGACGTCCCGCCTGCTAGTCGGCCGCGCCCGGATGGTCGTCGTGGACCAGTTCCACCAGCTCGTAACAGGTTTGCATGTAGCCGCCCACCGTGCCGCGCAAAAAAACATAGTCGTCGTCTGCGCTAACCCAGATGTCATAGGGCGGATGGGCTTCCGGCAGCCCGGGGGCCGAGACCATCTGGAAATGCCAGGCATCAAATTGTCCCGCAGGCACTTCGATCTTCTCCTCACCCACGTACTGGCAGTGCATGCTGATGCTGAACAGCATGGGGCCGGTGGCGCCACGATGATCGGGTGAAGACAGCAGCATCTGGTCGAGTTTCTGCACGCCGGCGCCCACGTCACGCTTAAACAACTGCATGTGCCACGCATCGCACAGGATGGCGTGATTCTGGAAACTGCGCAGCCGGCCGCGAGTGTCCATGCGCTGCGTCACGCGGCCTTCCAGTGAGGTATAGGTTTCGCACTCGGCAAAATCTTCGCCGAAGCGGAACCAGCCGGTACCCATGAAGCGATCGTTCACGGCGAGCCGCACATAACAGTCTGTCGGGTCCCAGTCTTCGTTCAAACTGTAGTGGATGTCGCGCATGACGCTGGGCCGGTCGTCGATCTCGCAGTGCGCGTAGCAGGAACGCCTGCCGTCGCTGTGCACGTTGATCATGAAGTACTCGCGGCCCCGCTCCTGGTCCAGCCGTTCGGGCTTCTTGCTCGTGTACAGAATCTTGCCGCGAATGGAGCGATGGTCACGCTGCAGAATGTCGTTCATGAGGTCGTTCCTGAATTACAGACGGCGATTCTACTGATCCGCGGCGCTTTCTACAGGCTCGATATCCGCAGTGGTATCGGTTAGGGGTTCCAGCCCGGCGCCGGCCTCGCCCTTGCCGTAGCTCGACAGGAGCGCGTCCAACTGGCCCGGTTCCAGCCGCCGGACATCCGCGACGAAATAGCGACGCGGCGCGCCGGTGCCGATCTGCAGTCCGTCCCCTGCTCTGCCGCAAACCTGGTTCGAGCGCGAGTCGAAGGCAATCGCATCCGCCATGCGCAGATCGTTCGCAGGCGGGCTGATCTTCACCAGGTAGGCATTGCGCCGCGACGGCGCAAAAACGACCAGCGAGCTGCGATCCAAAACCTGGAAATCCTGCACCTGGCGGCGATAAAAACACGCTTGCTGGCCGGCACTGACCGGCGCCTCTGCCGCGCTGTCCTGCTTAGTACCTGATGGACCGGCACACGCCACCAGCCCGGCCGCGAGCAAGGCCGACGCAACGCGGGCGCCTCGGCACGCCGGCATCTGTCAGCGCCGTGCGACGGGTCGCGCGGGATCGCTGATCCAGTCGGACCACGACCCGGTATACAGCGACGCGCCCGGCAAGCCGGCGTGCTCCATGGCCACCAGCACCTGGCAGGCCGATACGCCGGACCCGCACATGACCATCGCATCGGCAGGCGAACGTTCACCCAGCAGCATCCGAAAACGCTCGGCCAGTTTGTCGCGATCAAGAAAGCGGCCGTCGGCATCGAGATTGCCCGTTAGCGGAAGATTCAGCGCGCCGGGCACGTGTCCGGCCAGCCGGTCCAGCGGCTCTTCGGCACCCGTGTAGCGCTGGGCTGCGCGGACGTCAATCAGTACGCCGGTCCCGTCACGCAGCGCGCGGGCCACTGCCGCTGCGTCCACTGTCGGCATCTGGCCCGGGACCAGTTGCCGGACCGGCGCCGTGCCGGGCTTCGGCGTCTCGGTTTCCAATGGCAGATTCGCCGCCTGCCAGGCACGAAAGCCGCCGTCGAGCATGGCGGCGCGATGATGGCCACAGTCGCGCAGCAACCACCAGAGCCGGCCGGCGATGGCGCCTCCTGAATCGTCATAGGCCACGACCAGGCTCTCTTCTCTGATCCCCCATTCCGCCAGGCGCTCGGCCAGTGCGGCGGGTTCGGGCAGCGGGTGGCGGCCGCCGCTGTCGCCCACGGGCCCGGCCAGGTCGTCGTCGAGGTGAGCATAATGCGCGCCGGGCAGGTGCCCCGCCGCCCAGGCGGCCCGGCCGGCGGCGGGATCCATCAGGTCGAAACGACAGTCCACCACGACGCAGTCGGCGCGGCGGTGCAGCGGCAGAAGTTCCTGGGGACTGATCAGCGTCATGGTTGCGACCCGCTTTTTGCAAGAGGCCGGAGTCAACTTGTCAGCGGCTCGGCGCTTCGTCGACAATATCACGCTTTGGCTGCGTCCCCTCCCGGAGTATTAGATGAAGATTCTCGTGTGCCTGAAGCGCGTGGTGGACTACAACGTCCGCGTGCGCGTGAAGCCGGACGGCTCCGGTGTCGTCACGGAGGGCGTGAAGATGAGTATCAACCCCTTTGACGAAATTGCACTGGAAGAAGCCCTGCGGATTCGGGAACGCGGCGACGCTGACGAAGTGATTGCCCTGTCCATCGGTCCGGACGACTGCCAGCAGCAGCTGCGCACCGGCCTGGCCATGGGTGCCGACCGGGCGATCCTGGTTAGCGCTGACACTGCCGTGGAACCCCTGGCGGCGGCGCGGACCATGATGCAGATCATCGAGCGCGAAGATCCCGGCCTTGTCATTCTCGGCAAGCAGGCCATCGATGACGACTGCAATCAAACCGGCCAGATGCTGGCTGCGCTCTGGAATCGCCCCCAGGGCACGTTTGCATCGAAACTGGAACTGAAGGATGGCCGCGCCACCGTCACCCGTGAGGTGGATGCGGGGCTTGAGGTCATCGACCTGGAATTGCCCGCAGTGATCACTACGGACCTGCGCCTGAATGAACCTCGCTACGTGAAATTGCCCGATATTATGAAAGCGAAGAAGAAGCCCCTCGAGGTGCTGAATATCTCTGAGCTGGGTGTCGATACGGCACTGAACGTTCAGGTCGAGAGCTACGCGCCGCCGCCGACGCGAGCGAAGGGTGTGATGGTCGACAGCGTAGAGTCCCTCGTCAGCGCCATGCGCGACAAGGGCCTGCTGGGCTGAGCCAGCAAGCCCGAAAAAGGAACACACGGAATGAGCAAAGTACTGATCCTTGCAGAGCA
>CAZTIB010000039.1:0-7428 GCA_964613615.1 uncultured Chromatiaceae bacterium | reverse complement strand
CGGCGACGGAATGGCAAATGCGGTGGTTTTGCCGTTGCGCCGCTCGAATTCCTCCCAGTCGATTCGCCAGCCCTTGTCGTCGAACTTGGCCAGCCACTCCCGGTAAGCCGCGATGGGCGAGTCAGACGGCACCAGCACCTCTTTGGTGTTGGATACCGGTGTCATTCGCGGATGGAGCTCGTTCAGGATCTGGATATCCTGGCCGGCGATAACCTTGTTGCGGGCGTGTATCGGCCCGTCTTTCGCCGGATCGAGCAGGAAGTTGCGCATGTTCAGGAAGAAAATGCGGGTCTTGTTGACATCCACGGGCTGTTCGAAGAAGTACTGCCGGAACATGTTGGGCGGATCGACGATGATGTAAGTGGGCATGATGTTCGGCCCATAGGTGCCGCCGCCCGCTTTCACCGTACTGCGCGATGCTTTGACCTTGCCCCACGGTGTCTTGCCCCCCGAGCCTGCCGCCGTCTCGTGCTTGCTGTCGGGTAGCGGCGGCGCGTCGAAAGGATGCCAGAACCAGAATCCCCAGCCGTGCCGGTTGTCCTCGATCTCGATGTCATTGACCCGGTAGCTGTCGCGGTTCATCCCGGAGAAGCCGTGGGTCGGGTGCACGAACTCATTGTGCGCCGGGTCGAGACCGTTCTCGATCGAACGTTCGTAGTAGTAATCCACCTCCAGGATGAGCACGGAGTTGGCGCGCCACCCTTCCTGGCCATATTCCTCCACCTCCAGCAACGGTGGCCGCTCTTCTTCCGGCAAGTCACCAAGGAATGCGAAAACGATGCCGTACTTTTCCTCTACGGGGTAGGAGTCAACCTTGGCGCGCGCCGGCGGTTTGGTGCCATAGCCGATGGACGGGATGTTCTGGCAAACACCGTCGCCGCCATACTCCCAGCCGTGGTACGGGCAGACAACGCAGCCATTCACGATCCGCGGGGCGCTTTCCGGGCCCGACCATGCGCCGCTCAGGGAGCCCCCGCGGTGCACACAGGTATCGCTGAGCACCTGGGCCTCGCCCTCGTCGTCGCGGAATGCGACGAAATTCAGGCCCAGGCACTTGACCTTCTCCGGCTGGTCGGGGCCCAGATCTTCGCTGCGAATCATCGGATACCAGAAATTGATGTACATGATTTTTGCCTCTCTGCGTGTCCAGAGTCATGTACGGGTTTTTGCTCCTGACCGGCAATAAGGGGATGCACGTACGATGGAGCCGGCACGGCCAACTCCTCGGCCAGGAGCTCTCGATTCGAGCATTGCGGCTTTCGCGCCATGGCGCGCGCTGGACGGGGCGCTAAGCTTTTCTCAGCGAGGCGGCCTGACTGAAATCACCCGGCAGGGCCACCGCCCGTCAGATTGTGGCAGTTCGC
This sequence comes from uncultured Chromatiaceae bacterium, assembly GCA_964613615.1. Taxonomy (GTDB): domain Bacteria; phylum Pseudomonadota; class Gammaproteobacteria; order Steroidobacterales; genus J054. The sequence continues at coordinate 6,064 of CAZTIB010000039.1, read as the reverse complement.
GCACAGCGACAGGAACTGGCTGTACACCGCGCTCCTCGACTCGCCAGCCGGCGCCCGGCTGCCCTCGTTGCCCACTTCCCGGATTCGTTGCACCAGGCCGTCAACCCGGGTTTCCTGGTCGGGCTCTGCGGTGATTTGCGCACTGGTGAGCGTCACCTCGGACAGCATCTCCGTACCCCAGTCCCAGGCCTTGTCCGACGGGCCAATCAAGCCGTCCCACATGCGATCGGCGGCCCACAGGTGCCGCTGCATCTGGGTGGTTACATTTTGCACGTCTGCGGGGGGGCGCTGGTCAAAGCCGAAGGCCACGGCGAAGCCGCTGGCCTGGTGACAGTCGCCGCAACTGCGCGCCATTTCGCTCACGGCGGCGGCGACGGTTTCCAGGTCCTTGGCCGACGCCGCCAGCCTGGCCTGCATGCGCATCTCATCTATATACGGCGCCCAGGCGTCGGGCATGCCGCGCGGCTGTTCGTGTTCTGCCAGCCACCTGGCAGGCTCGCGAGTTGCTTCCAGGTCTCCGGCAATCACCGCCGACTTGACCGCGCTGATTTGATCGAGGTGTCCGTGCATGTGCTCTGCAAAGCCTGCCGACTCCACCTTGTCTTCGTCTTCCGCCGAAGCACACGCCGAAAGGCCAATCACAGTGGCCAGCAGCACCGTCGTGGTTGCCAGTTGGGAGAATCTCATGAGCGTTCCTCGAGCTTGTCGCGGGTGCAAATACTGCATCGTCGGCTGTGCGGGGGTCAATTACGATACGGATTTGCCGCAGAAGTGTTGCCGGTAGCCGCTGTTCCGGCCTGTCGAGTCAGCGGAGATTGGCCGCCAGGTAGCGGGCGATCTCGATGTAGCCGTACTCCGACGGGTGGCAGATATTGTCGTCCGCCTTGTTCTCCAGGTTGTAGCGCGACCAGTCCACGTCGGCCTCCGCCACATCCAGTGCCAACAGGGTGGCGGGCAGGCGTGATCGCTCGGCGTTCAGCAGCGCCTGCACGCTTGCCACATCCAGTCGATTGCGTGGCATGAACAGCACAATGCCGCGCAGCCCACGTCTTTCGGCGAGTTTGGAAAACCGTTCAAGAAGACCGAACAGATTCTCCTGGATCGCGGGGGACGCAAAAGTCATCGCGTACTCTGGCCTGCCGGTCTTGCGCAGGGATTTCTGCACCTTGCGCAGCATGAAATAGTGACTGCTGACTGCTTTGAACAGCGCGAGGCTGTAAGGGAAGCGGTGTTGCGGCTTGGCCCAGAAGTCGGTGTCAAAGGCCTTGGTCATCTGGCGGCGCAGGGATTCTTCGCTGCTCAGCGCGTCCGTCCCCGGGTACGGCTGCAGGCCGCCATCACGCATGTACGGCGTGAACGCCAGCACGTCCGTCTTGTCATACAGGACCGGCCGGTATGAATTCACCATGCGGTGGACATTCTCGTACATGATGCCGAGCACCACCGTATGCGCATTGGGATATTCGTCAATGTGTCGCTCCAGTCGCAGCAGAGCCTGCACGGGCCCGTAGCCGCCGACACCCAGATTGGCCACGGGTTGCGCCAGTAGCTCGGCGAGCACGGCCGGAAACGCGGCTGGATCCGGCGCTTCACTGCCGAAGGCGTAGGAATCGCCTGCGACCACCACCGTGGCATCAGCCGGTTCGTAACCCGGATAGTTGCGCGCGCCGTCTGCCGCTACCTGGTAGAGAATCTCCTGACCGACGCAATCGGCTTCAATGAACTCCGATGACGGGATGGGTTCCCAGCCGAGCACGGGATCCACGTTCTGCTTGCCTGTCATCTGCCGTTCGGCCAGTCGCGCGAATGCGCTGTCGCGGTGGTCGAAGAGGTCGTCTGCCAGGAAGTCGGCGGCGAAGGCCAGGGCCTCGACCAGCACCACCAGCATGACCAGGATCACGGCCCAGTAAGCGGCGATTCGCGCGCCGCCGTGTTGTTGGTCCTGTGGTTTCACCATCGCCCGCCCCAGCGTCAAGACGCTGGGGATTCTATCAATGAATGACCTATGGACGTGATTGCGCGCCACCCCAGCGCGCCTTCGGAATATGGATCCGCTGTACGTTTGTGAGTAGAGTCGCGGGTCAATGGCAAATTTGGTCAAAACCCTGGCGCGAGGGCTCATCAGTCGTGATCCCATGGAGCGTTTTCGCCTGCTGCGGAAAATGGCGCGCCGGCTAACGCCCGAGTACCGGCTCAAGTGGCCACAAATGGCCTGGTGGCAGGACGCAGATTTCAACGGTGTGATTGACCGCTTCGGCGAGCAGGGTGGTCTCAACGCAGATCGACGCTGGATGATCCAACAGCTGGCCCGCTTGATTGCCGACGTGGATGGCGATACGGCGGAGTGCGGGGCATGGCAGGGCATGGGCTCCTACCTGATCGCCCGCGTTAACCGGGCCGGAGAAAGACGACGACGACATTTTGTATTCGATTCCTTCGAAGGTTTGTCCGAGCCTGACGAGTTCGATGGCGGCTACTGGACCGGCGGCGACCTGGCCGAAAGCGAAGACACCTGCCGCCGGAACCTCGCGGAGTTTGGCGATGATGTGGGCATCTACAAAGGGTGGATTCCCGATTGTTTCCAGCACTTGACGGACGAACGTTTCGCATTTCTGCACATTGACGTAGATCTGTACCAGCCCACGCGGGATAGCCTTGAGTTCTTCTACCCGCGGCTCAATCCGGGTGCCGTAGTCCTTTGCGATGACTATGGATTTACGACCTGCCCGGGTGCTACGCGTGCGATGGACGAGTTCCTCGAGGACAAGCCTGAAAAGGCGATTCCATTGTCTGCGGGGGCAGGCTTTTTCATCCGCGGCACTCGCACGACACCACCTTTGGCTCCATTGCCACTATCCTGAATGGGTTCTTGACGACGCGGCGCGCGACATGGGTATCAACACGAGTATTGCAACATTGCTCTCCCGGGCCCGGGAGCAGGGCACGAGCTTTCGCAACACCCTGACTATCGGCCGGCAGTCAATGGCTGTTCCGGTGGCTGATCTGGCCCGGCTCGTGGCGAAGTTTGGCCTCGATGATGCGAATCCTGATGCCGTCGCGACAGCGGAATGGGCTGACGACTTCTTGCGACAGTGCCTGGGTGCCGACACCGTGACGTCCATGGATTACTCCGACTATCAGTCTGCGAGCCTCGTGCACGACTTGAATCAGCCGGTTCCAGCCGAATGGCAGGAGCAGTTCGATGCCGTTATCGATGGAGGCACTATCGAGCACATTTTCGACATCAGGCAGACGCTCGCAAATTACATGACCATGGTGAAGGTGGGCGGCAGTCTGTTCGTGGCGGCGCCGGCAAATAATCTGTGTGGGCACGGGTTCTATCAGTTCAGCCCGGAGTTTTTCTATCGGGTCTTCAGTTCGGAAAATGGTTTCCGTGTCAGGGACATGGTCCTGATCGAGAGCCCGCTGTTGAGTGTCGAGGCCAGTCGTCACCAGCGTTTCTTTCGCGTCCAGGATCCCGAAGTCTTGCAGAAGCGGGTGCAGATTCTGAGCCGCAAGCCGGTGATGCTGTGGGCTCACGCTGAACGGGTATCGAGCGTGCCGCTATTTGCTGCTAGTCCGTACCAGAGCGATTTCAAAGCGCAGTGGCGGGCGGCCGCCACCAGTCATGAGAGCGATGCGCCAACGGGCGAAGGGGACGGACAGCGGGGCGGTTTCCGTTACCTGAGCCGGTGGAAAGAAGCCCAAAAACGCTTTCGCCAATGGCGCAAGCACGGGTTGCACCGGGGTAAGTTTGTTTCACCCTTCGACCCCTGAATCCGCATGCAGCCCAGCCGGCCTGATCAGGTCGCTTGCCTCTTGAACAGCAGTTCGTGACAGCCGAGACCCTTGGCTGTCTTGAGGTTCACCAGGCAGAAGTCGCTGCGCTGGTGGCGGATAAAATCGAAGAGCTCCTGCACGGAGGCGCACTCGTACGGGTAGCCCCCGATCCAGTCGGTCAGGTCCCTCGACCACCGCATGCCCCGTTTTTGTTTGTACTCGCGCACATACCTGGCAGGATTCTTCAGGCTGAACAGTTTCGACAGCAGCAGCGATCCGCCATATAGCCATTCCATTATGAGCTTCCCAGCTCTCGGTGACCGGTTGTAGAGTTTCTTTATACGCAGCCAGCTTGTCGAATTCATGAGCCCGCTGCGCTTCTTGTTATAGATCGCCAGGTAGAACAGTCCGCCTGGCGCCACGCAGTTGGCGGCGTTCTCGATGGCACGCCACATGTGTCCGGTGTGATGCAAACAGCCCCAGGCGTAGACGACATCGAACTGACCCATCTGCTTGATGAAGTCGTCATCCAGCACCGAACCGTGGCTGATTCGCCATTCGGCAGGCTTGCCCTCCAGCTCGTGCATGTGCTGGCAGCACTTGACGGACAACGAATCGACATCGAAGCTTTCTACACGTGACGCGCCTAGCCTGTGCGCACAGTAAGAAAACAGGCCACTGCCGCAGCCGATATCCAGGAAGCTGTGCCCTTGCAGGCTGCTTAGCTGCAGAAAATCCAACAGCGATTGCCTGGCCGTTTCGGTACGTTCATCGGTCAGGGACTCGAGAAATTCCTGCCAGTTATGACCAAATTCGAAGGTAGGCGTCGCCGCGTCCTTGTATGGCTTATCGATCAGTTGACCGGTGGGTGCGTTCGCAGCGTCGTTTGTCGACATAGTCGGGTGGTGTCAGTGGGTTGAGGAGAGCAGACAGCGGCGCCCGCAACACGGGCGGCAAAAGTCTAAGTCAAGGTGTGGGGAACCACAATTTTTGTGCTTACCGGCGCATTCTGCTGGCTGTTAAGCGGCCGTTCCGGGCAGAACCAGCGGCCTGGTTGCAGAGGCCGGTCAGGCCGCGCGGTCCCGGCCCTCGGTATCATTCGGTCCCATAAGCTTTTCCGCGATTCCCGGCAGCTCCGCATACAGCCGGTCCCGGTTGGCCGGCAGGCAATCCTGGGGCAGCCCGCAGATGCGATTCTCCTGCAGCCACTGGAACAGGGTATCCGCTTCCGAGTCATTCAGCACGGCCGGGATATTCTTGGTCCTGCCGAGCTGGGCGCGGTATTGCTTGCTGAAGTAATTCAGGGAGTTCTGCCAGAAGTCGTTATACACCGCGTTGCCGTCTTCCCCGTCAATCGATGCCCGCATTGCATTGGCCGCGATGTACCCGCAACCCATCGCATGCTTGATTGAGGTTTCCCCATAGGCAACATTGTCGCCCGCGCAGATCACATTGCCTTTCGCCGGCTCCCACACGGGAGGTCGCAGGTCCATATTGCATCCCGCTCGGCCAAGAACTTTCGTGTCTTTGAACCAGTCTGCATACGGAGATTCCGCCATGAAGCTTTGCAGCACCGTTGGCAGGTTGACCTGGCTGCCCGTGGTCGTCGTTGCGCCCAGCTGGAACCGTCCCGGCGGATACTGGCTCAACGTGATGTAACCGCGGTGCAGAGACGGGAAGCAGAACTTGACGCGGTGAGTGTCTACGTAGTTCGATCCCACGCCATCCAGGATCAGCGTCAGGAATTTGACCCTGACGCCGACTTCCTTGCGGCCTTCGTTAAAGCCCAGCTGTTCGAGCAGCGGCGAGAAGGAACCGTCGGCAACAATCGCTTTCTTCGCCTTTACCATGTCCATCGTGTCGCCGCACTTGAGCTGCAGGCTGACGCCATCCGGGCCGTCTTCAATCGCAACCGCTTGGGCGGCTTCGCGGAGTTCGCAACCCGCTTCGGCAGCCTCTGCGGCCATGCCTGCCAGTAAGGCATCCTTGTCGATAATCAGCCCGGTGAAATGATCGTCCGTGGGCTTGTGACTGAGCGAAAAACCGGACGGCGAGAACCACGTATCGTTAAAACTCGCGGCCCAGGCACCCGTGTAGCGCACTGATGCATCGGCAGGCAGCGGCTTCAGATGCAGCATCGACCGGTCGCCGTCCAGTTCGATCGTAATCGTGATCTTGCGGTGACCCGCGTCTGTCACGGGGATATCCGACTGAAATCCGCCGTCGCCGAGCCGCAACAGCCGGCTGCACAATCGCCTGGCCAGTCCGAAGCGCTTGTTCTTCT
>CAZTIB010000038.1:0-2620 GCA_964613615.1 uncultured Chromatiaceae bacterium | reverse complement strand
TGCATGTCGTTCGGGCAATAGCCGGCATCGACGGCGGCCCTGGAGGCGCCTACGCCGGCGCCCAATTTGTCCGCCAGGCTGTAGATCATCTCGAATTTCTCTTCGCTGCCCAGCGCACGTCCGCCGGAAACGACTCGCGGGGCGCTTTGCAGGTCCGGGCGCTCGCCGCCTTCGACTTCCATGCCGACGAAACGCGTGTGGCTTGCCGGTTCGCCGCTGGCGGCACGCGCATCGACGCTGGCGCTGCCGGAACCTGCGGCGGCCTTCCAGCTTGCGGTGCGCACGGTGCCGACAACCCTGGCGCCGGCCGCGGCTTCAACATCGACGATGGCGTTACCTGCGTATATCGGGCGCTTGAAGGATGTGGGTGCTGTGACTTCCATGATGTCGCTGATCTGGTTTACCCCCGCCAGGGCCGCGATGCGCGGCATCAGGTCCTTGCCAAGGGTGGTCGAGGGGCCCAGCAGGTGGCTGTAGTCTCCCGCCATGCTGTGTACTTCGGCCGCCCAGTTCACGGCCAGCGGGGCTTCCAGGTGTTCCGCATTCACGGCAATGACCTTGCTGACGGAATCCAGCGCTGCCGCTTCTGCGGCGACCGGGTCGATCCCGTTGCCCAGAACTGCGATGTCGATTTCGCCGCCGATCGCCTGCGCACAGCTGACGCACTTGGCTGTGCTGATGTTGAGCGACTGGCCGTCGTGTTCCGCAATAATCAGTATCCTGCTCATATCAATCCCCTGTTCTTCAGTTCCTGGACCAATTGGGCCGCGTCTTCGACCATGATGCCTTTCTCACGTTGCGGCGGTGGTGCGTGGTGCCCGACGCTGACATCGCCCTCGATGGCGACGCCCAGATCATCCAGCGGGATGACATCCAGCGGTTTACGCTTGGCTTTCATGATATCGGGCAACTTGACGAAGCGGGGTTCGTTGAGACGCAGATCGACGGAGACGACTGCCGGCAAGTCGATCTCGATGGTTTCCAGGCCGGCGTCCACTTCACGGGTGACCGCTGCCGTCTCACCGTTCAGAACCAGTTTCGACGCGAATGTCGCCTGGGGGCGATCCCACAGGGCGGCGAGCATCTGGGCGGTCTGGCTGTTGTCGTCGTCGATGGCCTGCTTGCCGAGGATGACCAAACCCGGGTCCTCGCGTTCGATGACCTTAAGGAAAGCCCTGGCGAGGCTCAGCGGCTGCAAGGACTGCGAACACTGGACCTGGATCGCGCGATCAGCGCCCATGGCCAGCCCGGTGCGTAATTGCTGCTGGCACTCGTCGCCGCCGGCTGAGACCACGATCACTTCATCCGCATTGCCGGCCTCCTTGATGCGTAACGCTTCTTCGAGCGCAATTTCATCGAAGGGATTCACACTCATTTTAACGCCGTCGGTGTCGACACCGCTGCCGTCGGGAAGAACGCGGACGCGGACGTTGTAGTCTACGACGCGTTTAATGCCAACCAGTATTTTCATCGGCTTTTCTCACTCCACTTTTTCGGGTTTACATGTTCTGGTAATTGGGTCCGCTGCCGCCTTCCGGCGTGACCCAGTTGATGATCTGATACGGATCCTTGATGTCACAGGTCTTGCAATGCACGCAATTGGCCGAGTTGATCTGCAATTGCCTGCCCGCGCCTTCGTCCACCATTTCGTAGACCTCGGCGGGGCAGAACCGCGTACAGGGATTGTCGTATTCCTCAACGCAGCGCGTGGTGCAGACATCCGGCTCGAGGATCTGCAGATGTACAGGCTGGTCCTCGTCGTGTTCGGTGGCCGCGAAGTAGACCGAGGCGAGCCGGTCGCGGGGCGGCAAATCACGATCCACCCACTTGCGGTCGGGAGACGTGTAACCATCCAGTTTTTTCAGCGACGTGTCATCGGCGTGAATGGCCAGCGTGGTGGGCAGCTTGCCGGCGGTCACGGTTTCGATGGCCGCACGAATGAAACCGCGCCAGAACCCCTTGTAAAAAGCCGGGCGAATGTTGCGCACCTTGTACAGTTCTTTGACGATGGCCGAATCGCGTAACTTCGTGTCGAACCCTGCCGGGACGGAAGTCTCCGCCAGGTGCTCCGCCGCCAGCATGCCGCAGCGCATGGCCTGGTGCGTGCCCTTGATCTTGGGGACATTCAGCGTTCCGGCGGCGTCCCCGATAATCAGGGCGCCGGGCATCTCGGTCCTGGGCAGCGACTGGTAGCCGCCTTCGGTGATCGCCCGCGCGCCGGACGAGAGGATTTCGCCGCCTTCCAGGATTTCGTGGACCATGGGGTGGTTTTTCATTTGCTGAAAAGCCTCGAAAGGAACGAAGTGCGGGTCCTGGTAGTCCAGGCCGCAGACGAAGCCGATCGCGACGCGGTCCTTGTCGAGGTGATAAATGAAGCTGCCGCCGTAGGTATGGGAATCCAGCGGCCACCCGGTGGTGTGCTGAACCAGGCCGGGTTTCGACTTGCCCGGCTGAACCCGCCACAGCTCCTTCATGCCGATGCCGTAGGTCTGGGGATCGGAGTCCTTGTCGAGTTCGAATTTTCGGATCAGTTGCTTGCTCAGGTGCCCGCGCACGCCCTCGCTCAGAACCGTGACCGGAGCCTGAATCTCGATGCCCTGCATGTAGGTGTCTTTCTGCG
>CAZTIB010000037.1:0-6112 GCA_964613615.1 uncultured Chromatiaceae bacterium | reverse complement strand
GCCGATTCCTTTGTGGGCACGGATACCTACACGTACCAGATCGAGGATGCTCAGGGTGACACCGACTCCAACACCAACACCGTGAACTACGTGGACAGTCAGCCGGCCCTGGCGGACACCACGGAAGACACGGATGCCGGTGTGGCCGTGGATGTCGATCTGCTGCCGCTGATCACACTAGGTAACGGCGATCTGGGTGATCACACGCTCAGTATCGATACCGCCCCGACCGACGGCATGGCAGTCATTGCCGGTACGACTCTGACCTACACGCCCGACGCCGGCTTCGTCGGCCAGGACTCCGTCGTGGTGCAGATCGAGGACGGGGACGGTGACCAGGCAACCGGCACGGTCACGATTAACGTGAATGCGGTCGCACAAGCCAACGTGGTCAAGCTGCCGGGCGGCAGCTCGGCCCTGAGCCCGCTGAGCCTGGTCCTGCTGCTGGGTCTGCCGCTGCTGCGGCGCCGGCGCCAGGGCTAGGGCCCTTAACCCACAGGGTAAAAGGCCCCGCTTCGGCGGGGCCTTTCTTTTTCTGCAGAACGCCATGTCCAGTTTCGATCGCCCGCAGCAGCCCGAATCCGGCGTGTCGGCCTGGATCGCGCGCTTTGCGCCGTTAATGACAGCGGGCGGCACCGTACTCGACCTCGCCGCCGGCCACGGGCGGCACACTCGGTTTCTGCTCGCGCGCGGCCACCGGGTCATTGCCACCGACATCGACGTGTCGGACCTGCGAGACCTGGAGCAGCACACGCGTTGCGAGATCATCGAAGCAGATCTCGAGACCGGCAAATGGCCATTCATCGGGCGCGCCTTCGACGGTATCGTCGTGACCAACTACCTGCACCGGCCGCATTTCAGCCGGCTGGTTGACAGCCTGGCCGTGGACGGCGTGCTGCTAGTCGAAACTTTCGCGGCCGGCAACGAACGCTTTGGCCGACCGCGCAATCCGGACTTCCTGCTGCAGCCCGGGGAACTGTTGCAGGCGTTCGCCGGCGAGCTGCAAGTGGTGGCCTATGAACACGGCCTGGAACTGGCACCGCGGCCTGCCGTCCGCCAGCGCCTCTGCGCCGTGCGGGAGGCGAGGCCCCGGGAACTCGTGCCTAACGACTGAAGGAAGAAGTCTGGCGGGCTGCGGAGAGATCGGAGGTCGACTCGACGAGTTGCGCTGCCAGCGGTGCAGGTTCGCCCAGCAGGTAACCCTGTCCCCAGTGCACACCGAGGTCGCGCAAGAGCGCCAGCGAGTTGGTGTCCTGCACGAACTCCGCGACGGTTTCCAGCTCCATAACCCGGGCAACCTCGGAAATGGCCGCTACGACGGACTGTGACACCTTGTTCGTGGCCAGGTCCCGCACGAAGCTGCCGTCTATCTTCAGCGTGTCCACCGGGAAGAGTTTCAGGTAGGCGAATGAACTCAGGCCAGTGCCGAAATCATCCAGCGAGAAACGGCAGCCCATGCGCTTCAGCGCGTGCATGAAAGCCTGGGCGCGCTGCATGTTCGCCACGGCCACGGTTTCCGTAATCTCAAAGCAGATGAGCTCCGGGGCGATACCGGCCGCCTGGATCTCCTCTTGCACGAAGCTCAGAAATTTTTCATCGCCGAGGCTCTGGCCAGACAGGTTAATGGCCAGGCGTACCGAGTCCGCAGCCTTGGTCATCCCACTCTCACAAAGGGTTCGCAGGCTCCGCGACACTACCCAACGATCGAGTTCCTTCATGAGCTGATAGCGTTCCGCGGCCGAGATGAATTCCCGCGGTTCCACCTGCCTGCCCTTTTTGTCCAGCATGCGCACCAGTACTTCCTGGTAAGTGAAAGGCGTGTCGCTTTTCAATGACCGGATCGGCTGGCCCAGCAGCAGCAGACGGCCTTGCTCGATAGCCTCGCGCACATGGCCCACCAACTGGATATCGTCCATGCGCCGCACGATGCTCTGGTCGGTGGGCTCGTAGATCTCGACTCGACCAGCGCCCCGGTCTTTGGCAGCGCGGCAGGCCACCTGCGCGGCAGAGAGACTGCCGCTGCTACCGCCTTCACCAGGCTGCAGCGGGGCAATGCCAATACTCACGCTTGCATGGAAGCTCTTGTCCCCACCATGAAAACGCAGCGAATGGAACTGATTGCAGATGGCCTCCCCCAGAGCGAGCAAGGACTCGCGGTCGCTGCTCGGCACCAGGACCGCGAAACTATCGCTGCTGATACGGCTCATCGGCATACCCGGCAAGCGATCCTGCAGCACGCTCGAGAAGCTGCTCAGCACCTCATCGCCCACGGCGCGGCCGTAGTTCTGGTTCATCACGTGCAGCTGGTCGACGTCGAGGTACATCAGCACGTGTTTGCGGCGGCCCCTGTCCTGGCACTTGGCGGCGAGCTTCGCCTCGAAGATCGGCCAGCCCTGCAGACCCGTCAGGGGGTCGAAATCCCGCTCTACTACCGCTTTGATGTGCGAAGCGATGTAACGGGCAAGGCGCCGACGGCGCCGGCCGCTGAATCCCGACTCGCCCCACCCGGCCAGGACCAGCTGGCCGGCGGTATCGGTTGCGTCGGCACCCACCGGCAGTACGAGGCAATCGGAGTCGGCCTGGGAGTCAGCCTCGGAGTCGGCCTGGTCGCTGTTCCGCGAGATGAGTTCTTCGACCCGTGCTGCCGGATGCACGGTTTCGGCCCGGTCACTTCTCAACAGTTGGATCTGCTTACCGGGAATCGACACGCCCGCTTCGGCCACCGACAGGTAGGTCCGGCACAGGTCGAGTATCCGGTCGAGGGTGGTCGCCGAATCGTCGTGCCGGTGCACCACGGATTCGATGTGATGGAGCAACTTCTCCTCGGCAGCCTGCACCGTGAGCTTGCTCTGCGCATCCATGAGCCTGAATCGCAGTGTCAGTTCACGATGCAGCGTCCGCAGGACCGGCTGCAGAGCCCCCACCACGAATTCCAGCGGAATGCTCTCGCGATTCGGGGCGACGATGGTCAGCGCCCCGTGGTGCGTGCCGGAGCCGTCGTTCAGGCTCAATATGTAAGCATTATGCCGCTCGATCCGGAGCACCTGGTGGCCGGCGGCATCGGCGGCCACCAACACCTCTTCCAGCGCCCGGCGGAAGCCGGCATCCGCTGCCACCTCGTCCGCGAGCGCCTGCTGGTCGAACCAGAACAGCTTCCCGTGCCGGTTATGACAAAGGAAACCCTCCGTCTGCGGCAACAGGGCCGTCAGGACTGCCGTGTAATCGGCAAGAACCTGGTCTTTCTCGCTGGTCTGGGACATGGGGCCACCGGGCGCAGTTCTGCGGCCAACTATGCCGCAGAGCCCCAGCAAGGGCTGTGATGGCATTCCCAGTTCACCTGAGGGCCCGGATTGACCGGCCGGCGCGCTGGCGCATAGCATGCCCCGCACACCTGCGGGAAAGACCCTGAGCCTGATGAGCGAAAACGCCACCGCCCTGGAATTCACACCGGCCGTCGAGGCAGCCACGGCGGCCATTCGCGAGCGTCTGAAGGACGTGATTCCCGACGTCGAATGGGCCATTCACGCACCCCTGATCGCCCGCATCAATGAGCTGAAGCGAGAGCGCAATGCCACGCTGGTGGCCCACAACTACCAGACGCCGGAAATCTTCCACGGGGTAGCGGATTACACTGGCGATTCCCTGGGCATGGCGCAGTACGGGGCTGACACCGATGCAGACGTCATCCTGGTGTGCGGGGTTCGCTTCATGGCCGAAACGGCCAAGATCCTGAGCCCGGACAAGACAGTGCTGCTGCCGGACATGGCTGCCGGCTGTTCGCTGGCCGCATCCATCACCGGAGAGGATGTGCGCCGGTTGAAAGAACAGTACCCGGGCGTGCCCGTCGTCGCCTACGTGAACACTTACGCCGACGTGCGGGCAGAAGTCGATATTTGCTGCACGTCGGCCAATGCCGTGCAGGTGGTGGAATCCCTGAATACCGATCGGGTGATCTTTGTGCCCGACGAGTACCTGGGCCGCTACGTCGCAAGCCAGACGGACGTCGAACTCATCAACTGGGAAGGCGCGTGCGAGGTCCACGAACGTTTTACGGCGGCCGAGCTACGGGGCTACCGGGCCGACTTCCCAGGTATCGAAGTGATTGCCCATCCGGAGTGCCCGCCCGATGTGCTCGACGAAGCGGATTTCGTCGGCTCTACGTCGGCCATGATTCGCTACGTTGGTGAACAGCGGCCGGAAAAGGTCGTGATGATCACGGAGTGTTCGATGAGCGACAACGTGGCCGTGGAGTATCCGGACGTCGACTTCGTGCGCCCGTGCAACCTCTGCCCGCATATGAAACGCATCTCCCTGCCGAAGATTCTGCGGAGTCTCGAAACGCTGTCACCGTCTGTGGAACTCGACCCGGAACTTGGCCAGCGCGCGAAGCGATCGCTGGACCGGATGCTGGCCGTGGGCCGCGGCCCGGACCCGGAATAACGCGGCCAACATTCCCGTGCCCGCCGCAAAATTTGATGCCCTGATCGTGGGTGCCGGCCTCGCCGGCACGGCCCTCGCCTTGCGCCTGGCCGACCACGGTTGCCGTGTCGGGCTGGTGGCAAAAAAAAGCACCGTCGAGAGTTCCAGCCACTGGGCGCAAGGGGGTATCGCCGCGGCCCTGGGCGCCGAAGATTCGCCCGAGTTACACGCCGAAGACACCTTCAAGGCGGGCGGCGGGCTGTGTCACGCCGACACCGTGGAAATGGTGGCCGACCGGGGCCCGGAAAGCATTCGTTGGCTCGAGGAGCGTGGCGTGCAGTTCACCCGCACTGCCGGCGGTGAAGACCTGCACCTGACGCGCGAAGGCGGGCACGGGCAGCGGCGCGTGGCCCACGTGGCCGACGCCACCGGCGAGGCAGTCATGGACACGCTGTCTGCCCAGGCGCGGCGTCACCCGGGCATCCAGTGGCTGGAGGGCCTGCTTGCCATTGACCTGGTGACCACCGCGAAACTCGGTGCGGAACCGAATCGCTGCCTCGGTGTTTATGCGTTGAACTCGTCCGGCCGTCGGGTCAAGACCCTGACCGCGCGCACGGTCGTGCTCGCCACCGGCGGTGCGTCAAAGGTTTACCTGTACACGACGAACCCCGACACCTCCACCGGTGACGGCATCGCGATGGCCTGGCGCGCCGGTTGCAGGGTGGCCAACCTGGAATTCGTGCAGTTTCATCCCACCTACCTGTATCACCCCATGGCCAAGTCGGTGCTGATCTCCGAGGCGCTGCGCGGCGAAGGCGGCATTCTCGTGCTGCCCGACGGTCACCGCTTCATGCCGGCGCACGACGAGCGGGCGGAACTCGCACCCCGCGACGTAGTGGCCCGCGCCATCGACTCGGAGATGAAGCGAGGTGGATTCGACTCTGTTTACCTGGATATCAGTCACCGGCCGGCGAAAGAGATTCGGGAGCATTTTCCGAATATCGCGAAACGCTGCGAGAGTTTCGGCATCGACATCACGCGCGAACCCATTCCGGTGGTGCCGGCGGCACACTACACCTGCGGCGGCATCGTCACGGACCTGGAAGCGCGCACGGATATCCTCGGGCTGTATGCCGTAGGCGAGTGCGCCTGCACCGGGCTGCATGGTGCGAATCGGCTGGCCAGCAACTCGCTGCTCGAGTGCCTGGTGTTTGCCGAGGCCGCCCACAAGCGCATCCTGGCTGACCTGCAAACCCTGGGTGACCCGGAACTCACTGCCCCGGACTGGGACGAGAGCCGGGTAACGGATCCAGATGAGCTGGTCGTGGTGTCGCACAACTGGGAAGAAGTGCGGCGCTTCATGTGGGACTACGTTGGCATCGTCCGCACCAACAAGCGGCTTGAGCGCGCCCGCCACCGCGTCGAACTGCTGCAGGATGAAATTGCTGATTTCTACGGCAACTTCCGCGTCACCAGCGATCTGATCGAGCTGCGCAACCTGGCCCTGGTCTCTGAACTGACCATACGCAGCGCGCTGGCCCGCCACGAAAGCCGCGGCCTGCACTTCAACCGCGACTACCCCGACAGCTTTGCCGACGAAGAGGCCGCCGATACGGTGCTGACGCCGCGCCTGTACGGCTAGGCCCGTCAGGCGTCTCGCCGGACCAGCATTTCCGGGCCGATGTCCGCGAGC
>CAZTIB010000036.1:0-6683 GCA_964613615.1 uncultured Chromatiaceae bacterium | reverse complement strand
GCGCATCCCGAACCTGATCGCCTATCACACGCCGCAGTACGCGATGGGCTGCATCTTCATGAGCATCGACAAGACCGCGCCCGGTCAGGGCATCGAGGCCGGCAAGAAAGTGGTATCGGGCTTCGGCATCGCCAAGGTCGTGATCGTGGTCGACAAAGACATCAACGTGCTGAATCACACCGAGGTCCTGGCCGCCGTGGGCGCGCGGTGGCAGCCGAAGAACGCTTACTACATTGTCGACGAGGGGCCGGGCCTGTTCACGGACCCGAGCCAGCCCAGCTACGGGCGCACCAGCAAGATCGTGATCGACGCCACCCGCCAGTGGCCGGAGGAAGGCGGCCGGGAAAAATTCCCGGAGACCAACCGGGCGCTACTGGAGAAGGGAGCCCCGGATGCCTTCGCCGAGGTCAACGCCGAGTACATGGACGTGCTGCGCGGCTGGATCATCAAGAGCTAGCGGCCGCTGGTTCAGGCAAAGCTGTCGATCAACGTTCCACGGCTGCCAAGGGTCGAGGACAGGCTGCGAATCGAGCCACCGACGGCGCCGGCCACGGCAGCGGTGAAGCCCGCGCCCTTGTCTGTGCCATTGAAAAACGCCCCTACCCGCTTCGCGCTTCTCTCCAATACCAGGGTCAGCTTGCGCCGATCGACTTCGACAAATTTGCCCAGGTCCCGGGCCGTGCGGTCCCGATTGAAGCGCAGGCCGACGTTGCTGTCCAGGCGTCCCGCGCCTCCGCCGAGCACGCTGGCAACCGCGGTTTCCAGCTGATTGCGCAGCGCGACCACTTGCGGGTCTTTGCCGTTCAACAGGCCCCGGTTGCTATACAGCGCGTTCAGGCCGTCGGCAAGAGCAGCGACGGAGTCGACGATACGTTTCACCCGCCGCGGATTGATGCCACCGGTGCGCGCCTCCGGATCCACCCGCCCCTCCGGCAGGTTCAGGGCCGGGAACAGCCCGGTGCCGTTGCTGTCAATGTCGAGCTCGCTGACGCCGTCGGCGGCCGTCAGGGTGACCTGCCGGGATGCCGCATCGAAACTCGCCACCGCACCAACGTCTGCGCTGTTGATGCGGGCGACTACATCGTCCAGGGAATCGTTCTGCACATCCACCGCAATGGATTGCCCGTTGATCGCAAAATTACCGCTCTGGGCCGCGGCAAATATGCTGACATCTTCCAGCGGCCGCTCATTGTCCGGATCCTTGCCAGGGGTGACGACAGCCGACGACAGCTTGGTGGCCTGCAGGAAGTTCGAAAAGTCGTCGGTCAACGCGATCGTCGGCGCCTCGCCCGGCGTGTTCTGCACGAACTCGATCTGCTCGGCCAATGGGTTGAACGTGGCTGTCACGCCGGCCGCTGACTGGTTGATTCGGGCGATCACACTGTTGACGCTGTCACTCACGGTCACCGCGATGGGCTCGCCGTTCACCTGGAAACTGTTGTTGACGATGGCCGGCAGGCCGAACTGCAGGTTGGGATTGTCGTTGCGCAGACCGTTGAAAGCTTTGTCCGGGTCCACCGCACTGCCCACGCCGTCGAAGACCTGGAATACGGCGGTGTCCCGATTGACCAGGAAGCCCTCGCCAACCGTGACGGACAAACCGTTGCGCAGGCTGTAAAGGCGATCCAGCGCGTGGTTCCGGTTCACCGTGAAGGTGCGAATCGTCTGGCCCTGCGGGTCGTATATCCGGATTCGCGGGCGATCGACGCCCCGCTCCCCGGCCCGGCGCACCTCGAAGGTCATTTCACCGCTGCCGTCCGAACCGTCATACACCCCGGTCACCGTCAGCAGGGACGTGGAGGCGCCGTTCCAGTCAGGGCCGAAAGGCGTGAATGACGTGGGCGTGGCATTGATCTCTTCAGTGGAGCCCAGGCGCGCTGCGCGGCTCGTCAGGTCCAGGGCCAGGCCCGGTTCCGAGCGTGCCACCGGCAGCGCCAGGCGCAGGCTCGACGATCCGTTCACCGCCGTGTCCAGGTCCACGAGGGACTGAAACACCTCGAACAGCTGGCGCTGGGCCTGCAGCAAGTTAGCGCGATTGGTGGCCGTGGCACCGCCCGTCCGGCCCGCCGGGCCCGGCGCGGCGGACGGGGTGAACCGGACCAGGTTCGCGAGGTTCTGCAGGGTGACGGCGAGGGACATGTCCGTTTATCGGCCGCAGCTGGTGTGCGCTGGTACCCGGTTTGACAGAACTCCAGGCGCAATTCGCAGTTCTGCGAATTGCTACCGCGCGGCATGTACCTATTCCGCGCTATAAGAATTCCCGTCAGAATGTGTAGTAATTGACCCCCCGTTCCACGGCAAGCCATATATGAGCCAAGACACACTCAAGAGCGTCCGAATTGCGCCCGCAGATCCCGCGGCAGATCAGAGCGCCACGCAGGCCCGCGAGCAGGGCATCGCGCCCGAGGCACCGTCGAAAAAGAAGCGGCGGCGGCGCAAGTCCCTGCTGCTGGGCGAGCTGCGCCACAGCCCCGAGGAGATTCGCGAGCTGTTCCGCAAGGGCGTTTATCCTTACAAGAGCAAGATTCGTCGCGCCCCCTATGAGCGGCACAAGCAGGAGCTACAGGCGGAACTGCTGAAGGTGCAGAACTGGGTCAAGCTGACCGGCCAGCGCATCGTGGTGTTGCTGGAAGGTCGCGATGCAGCCGGCAAGGGCGGCACCATCAAGCGCTTCATGGAACACCTGAACCCGCGCGCGGCGCGCGTGGTGGCGCTGGAAAAACCGTCGGAAGTCGAAGCCGGCCAGTGGTATTTCCAGCGTTATATCGAGCATATGCCTACGCAAGGCGAAATGGTGTTCTTCGACCGCTCCTGGTACAACCGGGCCGGCGTGGAACGCGTGATGGGTTTCTGCTCGTCGATGGAATACCTGGAGTTCATGCGCCAGGTGCCGGAGCTGGAACGCATGCTGGTACGTTCCGGTATTCGTTTGTACAAGTACTGGTTCTCCGTCACAGAGGCCGAGCAGCACCGTCGCTTCGCCGCGCGTGAGCACGACCCGCTGAAGCAGTGGAAACTCAGCCCCATCGACCGCGTGTCGCAGACCAAGTGGGATGATTACACCAAGGCCAAGGAGTCCATGTTCTTCTACACGGATACCGCCGACGCGCCGTGGACGATCATCAAGTCAGACGACAAGAAGCGCGCGCGGCTGAACTGCATGCAGCACTTTCTCGCGAGCCTCGACTACCCCGACAAGGACAAGCACATCGTGCACGGGCCCGATCCGCTGATCGTCGGCACGCCGTCGCAGGTCATCGAAAAAGATACCCATCTCTGGGCCTGATCGGCCTGCGGATATCCATCTCGTCGGCATTGGGTTCCCGGGGCCGCGACAGCAACAATCGGCACATCTCCCCATGTCCGGAGGCTGAGCCGATGTCCGACCGAAAACAATCTTCCCGCGAGCCGAGCCTGTCGCGGCGCCAGCTGCTGAGCGCTGGTACCGGGCTGGCGGCTGCCAGCGCCGCCGGTGGCGCCTTTGCCGACGCGCACCAGGCCCCGTCACCCGGGCCTTTGCAGATGACCCGCACCTCGGTGCTCGACATCCCGCGCGACCCGGCGCTCGACCTGGACGACCCGGAAACCAACTACATGGCGATGCTGAAGCTGCGTGCGGACTTGGCGGAGAAAGACTGTTTCTTCGCCTTTCCCGGCGAGGCGTGGGCCATGGTGGACCAGGAAAGCAACCGGCGCCTGTTCAAGACCTTCGGCATCGGCGCATCGCGCATCGAGGAAGTGGAAGAAGGCTGGCGGATCTTCAGCCGCGAGGTGCTCTACTACCTCGACCCGGACACCGGCGAGATCCTAGAGGCCTGGAAAAATCCGTGGCTGGGCGGGCGTGAGGTGGAAGTCTTCCACATCGCGAATGATCCGGTGAACGGGGTATTCACGCGCCAGGGCAACCCGGTGCTGTCACCGCCCTACCCCTATGTGGCCTACGGCGACGATGTGGTCTTCCAGTGGAATTTCTATATCTTCAAGCCGGCAGCATTGAGCCGCTCGGAGTACCCCATCTATTCGTCCGGCGACAAGGACCAGCACGCGGAGCTGTGGGGCATCACAGGGCGCCGCAGCGAAATCCTGAACCCGGACATCACGTCGGCCAGTTGCGTCATGTCCTGGTCGCGGGTGGCCGACTGGCTGCCATGGATGCAGATGGGCGCTAATCCCGGCACGATGGTCTTCCACAGCCACAGCATGAAGCTGCTCGGCGGTGTGGGCGACCTGCCGCGCTACATCCTCGATTACACCGAGAAGAACTTCCCGAAATACCTGGAAGCACCGAAAGAATGGCTCGGGCCGGTGATGACCAGCTCCGCCGGGGAGTTCAAGAAGGTGATCGACAGCAGGCGGGAGGCTGCAGGCTCAGACTAGTACCGGCGGTGGAATCGCTTCACCCAGGGTGGCGCGCACCGCATTTCGTGACGCCCGGTCGGGCCGGCTGGCGCGTTCGGCCAGCCAGGCGTCGATGCGCCGGCGGTCGTCGGCCATCAGGAAGCCCGTGTCGTTGCGCCAGCCCACGAAGCTGCCGCAAGTCTCCAGGTTTACCAGCAGGCAGTTCTGATCTGCACCGGATTCGGTGCGGCAACCCGGCACGATCAGCACGGTCTGCACGGCAACCGCCAGCCCGGTAGCTTCCTGCAGCTCGCGCCCCAGCACCCGTGCACCGGCCAGCGCCGGCACGATGTTCATGACCTGCTCGTTCGGCCCGAAGGTCAGGCGCCCGTCGCGCAGGACCGCATCTTCTGCACCCGGCGGCGGCAGCAGGATGCGCAGCGCGTAGATTCCATTCTCACCCGTCACGACGGTGTCGATACAGAAATCACCCGCCGGGACAGCGTGATGCAGCCGGTAACCCCGGGCCTGGGCCTCGTGCAGGCGCGCGTGCAGGTCTTGCTGCAGGTCCAGCAACCGGCACAGCCGTGCGCGGTAGCGAATGAGCTGCACCAGGCGAACCACACCGTAGCCGTGGAGAATGGCCAGCCCCGCCACCAGCACGGCCCAGAGGCGCAAGGGTAAGTCGGCCCACCAGCCGCGTTCACCAAACACCGACAGCAGGCAAGCGCCGACGACGAACAGCAGCATGGCGGTAGTGTGACGGCGCAGCCGTCCGTCTGCATCGCTCAGCACGCTGCGCACCGCGGCGCCGGGCTGCGATGGGCGCGCCCGGAGCCGCCGGCGGTGATACAGCGCAAAGCCCCAGGCCGCGACGGTGGCGAGGCCCAGGTAAGCGAGTGCGGTGGCCGTTGCAATGGCGGCATAGACCGCGAAGGCCGGGAGGTAGTAAAGATCCACGCACGCAGCATAGACGCAAGCGGCCGTCGCGCCCGTGACTGGAATCACGCGGCGCTGCGGCGATCAGGTCTTATGGAATATCGGCAGCACTTTTTCGGCGAACAGCCGGACCTGGTCCACCATGGCCGCCTGTCTCGCGCCGTGGGGATGGGCAACCCGCGAGCCGCCCAGCAGGTAGATATGGTCGAGCCCGAGGTCAACCAGGGCCTGCAGGCGCTCCCGGCATTTTTCCGGCGGGCCGCAAATAGAGAACCAGTCGACGAACTCGTCCGTTACCGCGCCGAGGTGACTGCCCTCCTCCTGAGCGTGGTGAGCCATGTCGTAGCCCGTCTGCATCATCTCGGCCAAAGGCTTGAGCTGCGGCGGCAGGTGATCCAGCGGCGCGTCCCGCATCCCGGCAAAGTGGGCCACCATGCCGGAGATCATGCGCCCCAGGTCGATGGCCTGCGCCTCGTCCGGATCGCAGACCAGGTTCACGTAGGCGCCAATGCTTAAGTCGTCGCGGGCGCGGCCGGTCTCGGCCAGCCGGTCCAGTGCTACCTGCATGGCCCATTGCAGCCGTTCCGGTGCGCTGCCAACAGCGAAGCTAACGCGGTCGCCCGTGTCCACGGCCATGCGAATCGTCTTCGGCCCGGTGCAGGCAATGTCCACGGGCACCGGGTCGACATCGACGGAGTCAAACCAGCGCATGGCCGACGGCGTGCCGTCACGGTCGACAGTGTCGCCGCGCGTATAGGCCTGCAGGCGTTCCACGAAGGTCTTGAGCTGCGCGGTCGTCGCGTTACGCCGGCCGATGTGTTCGGCAGAAGAATCACCGCGGCCGATGCCGCAGATCACACGTCCGCCTGACTCGGCCTGCAGTGTTGCCAGCGCGCCGGCGGTTACCGCCACGTCGCGGGTCACCGGGTTGGTCACGCCGGTTCCCAGCTTCAGCCGGTTTGTCGTCTGGGTCGCCAGCGACAACTGGCCCAGCGGATCCGGGCTCAGGTTCTGGGTGTCGGGGCATAGCAGCACATCGAAGCCCATGGCCTCGATTTCCCCCGCAAGCCGGGCCGTGTAGCCGGGAGAGGCCTCCATCACGATGCCGATTTCGGTCATGGCGCGTCCATTGAGTGGCGGGAAGCAGGATCCTAGCGGACGCGGCGCCCACGCCGAGCATAATCGGGGCGCTTACCCGGCTGGAGAACAATCATGCACAAGCTGCTGACCGGCGCACTCGCCTGTCTTTTTGCCACCGTGGCGCTGTCCGGCGCGCACGACAACTTTTCCAAGGTTCGGGAACGCTTCGATGCCGAACTGTCGGCAGAGATCCAGGCATTCCTGGACGACTATGCCCAGTTGTACAACCGGCAGGACTACGACGCGCTGCTCAAGATGTGGGACCG
>CAZTIB010000035.1:0-37028 GCA_964613615.1 uncultured Chromatiaceae bacterium | reverse complement strand
TTGAGCAGGAAAAGATCCTCAGCGAATACCGCGAAATCCTGGTCAAGATCGAGGACTTGCTGGAGATCCTGGAAGACCCTGACCGGCTGCTCGCGGTCATTCGTGAAGAGCTGCGGGATATCCGCGAACGCTATGGCGATGAGCGCCGCACGGAAATCGTCGAAAACCACGACGAGTTGAGTATCGAGGACCTGATTCCCGAAGAAGACCTGGTCGTTACCATCTCGCACGGCGGCTACGCCAAGTCCCAGGGGCTCGACAGCTACCAGGTACAACGCCGCGGCGGGCGTGGGCGGGCTGCGGCCAAGGTCAAGGGTGAAGACTTCATCGACAAGCTGTTCGTGGCCAACAGCCACGACACGCTGTTGTGTTTCAGCAGCCGCGGCAAGGTTTACTGGCTGAAGGTTTACCAGGTGCCGCGCGGCAGCCGCGGTTCCCGCGGCCGGCCCATGGTCAACCTCTTGCCGCTGGAGGCCGATGAGCGCGTCAACGCGGTGCTGCCGGTGCGAGGTTTCGAGGCGGAAGCCTTCGTATTCATGGCCACCAGCAGCGGAACGGTAAAAAAGACCCGGCTCGATGCGTTCTCGCGGCCACGCTCCAACGGCATTCGCGCCATTGATCTGCGCGACGGTGACCAACTCGTGGATGTAGCCATCACCGACGGTGAGCAGGACATCATGCTGTTCGCGAGTTCCGGCAAGGCGATCCGCTTTCACGAGTCGGAAGTCCGGCCCATGGGGCGCGTTGCGTCGGGTGTGCGAGGCATACGCCTGGCCGCCACTCATGACGTCATTGCATTGCAGATCGTCAGCGATGCGCAGATCCTGACGGCGACAGAAAACGGCTACGGCAAACGCACACCGATTCCAGACTTCCCGACCCATGGCCGCGGCGGGCAGGGGGTGATAGCGATTCAAACTACCGACCGCAACGGCCGTATGGTCGGTGCGATCGAAGCGAACGACGAAGATGAAGTCATGCTGATTAGCACCGGAGGCACGCTTGTGCGGGTCCCGGTAGCAGAAGTTTCCGTGCAGGGCCGCAACACGCAGGGGGTCAGGCTGATTCGCCTGGACGACGGCGACCGCCTGGTAGGCCTGGACCGGATCATGGCGCTGGCGGAAGAGGAATAGGCGCGGGCCGTTGCCGGCCCGGACACGCAGAAGGACACCAATTATGGCGCGCGTTTTCAATTTCAGCGCGGGACCCGCGGCATTGCCGCTTGAAGTGCTGGAACAGATTCAGGCGGACATTCCGGAGTGGCTGGACACGGGCATGACCGTGATGGAGCTGAGCCACCGCAGCAAGGAATTCATCGGCGTCGCAGAACAGGCGGAAGCCGATCTTCGCGAGCTGACGGGCATTCCCGACGACTATGCCGTGTTGTTCTTGCAGGGCGGCGCGACCACCCAGTTCGCCCTGCTGCCGATGAACCTCGCCGGGCCAGACCAGACGGTGGACTATCTCGTCACCGGCAGCTGGGGCAAGAAGGCCGTGAAGGAAGCCCAGGCGTTGCGCACGGTCAATGTCGTGGCTGACGGGGCCGGCAGCAATTACACGGACGTGCCGCCACAGAGCGAGTGGCAGTGCACGCAGGGCGCAGCCTATTTTCACTACACCCCAAACGAAACCATTGGCGGTGTCGAAATCCACGAGCCGCCGGCCGTGGGCGATGCACCGCTGGTCGCTGACATGTCATCGACGATTTTGTCGCGGCCGATTGACGTCAGCCGCTTTGGCGTGATCTATGCCGGCGCGCAGAAGAATATTGGCCCGGCGGGCATCACCGTGGTGATCGTCCGCAAGGATTTGCTCGCACGTGACGCGCAGGCCAGCCTGCCGCGTATTCTGAGCTATGCCGCCCACGCCCAGGGTGGGTCGATGCTGAATACCCCGCCAACGTTCGCGTGGTACGTGGCCGGGCTGGTGTTTGCCTGGCTGAAACGCCAGGGTGGGTTGGCGGCCATCGCCGAGATGAACCAGGCCAAGGCGACCAGGCTGTATGCCGCGATCGATGATTCGCCGTTCTACGCCAATCCGGTAGCGCCCGCCTATCGCTCATGGATGAATGTACCCTTCATCCTGGCCAAGCCTGATCTCGACGGCGAGTTCCTGAAAGAGGCCACGGCAGCAGGGCTCACCAACCTGAAGGGCCACCGCTCGGTCGGCGGCATGCGCGCCAGCATTTACAACGCGGTGAGCTTAGAAGCCGTGGATGCGCTGATTGGCTTCATGGCGGATTTCGAGCGCCGTCGCGCCTGAGCAAGGACTCCAACCACATGTACAAGATCCTGACGTTGAACAACATCTCGGTGGCCGGCCTGCGCCGGTTGCCGCGCCAGTCATACGAGGTGGCCTCGGAAATCGGCCATCCGGACGCCATCATGCTGCGCTCCTACAACATGCACGATCTGGAAATCCCGGCCACCGTGCAGGGCGTGGCGCGCGCGGGTGCCGGCGTAAACAACATTCCGATCGATGCCCTGACCAAGCGCGGAATTCCGGTCTTCAATGCGCCCGGTGCCAATGCGAACGCCGTGAAAGAGCTGGTCATCGCCGGCATGCTGCTCGCGGCGCGGAACCTCTGCCCCGGCTGGCAGTACGTGCGCGAGCTGGAAGATTCGGGGCCTCAACTGAACAAGCAGGTCGAGTCAGCCAAGAAAAAGTTTGTCGGTTTTGAGTTGCCGAGCCGCACGCTTGGCGTCATCGGGCTCGGCGCTATCGGGGTGCAGGTGGCAAATACTGCGCTGTCCTTAGGGATGCGCGTGATTGGCTTCGACCCGCAAATTACCGTGCGGCGCGCCTGGGAACTGTCTTCCGGCGTTGAACAGGCACGCAACCTTGACGACCTGATCAGCCGGGCCGACGTGATTACGGTGCACGTGCCGCTGGTCGACGCCACGCACGGGTTGATCGACGATGAGCGGCTCAAATTGACGCCCCAGGGCACGATATTGCTGAACTTCTCGCGTGGCGACATCGTGGACGAGGCGGCCGCGCTCGCCGCGCTGGATTCGGGTCAGCTGGGCGCGTACGTTACGGACTTCCCGACCCGCGCGACTATCGATCATCCCAAGGTCATTGCGCTGCCGCACCTCGGGGCGTCGACGAATGAAGCGGAAGAAAACTGCGCGATCATGGTCGCGAATAACCTGCGGGCCTACCTTGAAGACGGGGTTATTCGCCATTCAGTGAACTTTCCGGAGTCGGATCTGCCGCGCATGGATGCACACCGCATTACGATTGCCAATGCCAACGTGCCGAACATGGTGGGCCAGATTTCCACCGCGCTGGCCGAGGCGGGCCTGAATATTGCCGACCTGCTCAACAAATCGCAGGGTGACATCGCATATACCCTTGTCGATCTCGACGGCGCAGTGCCGGAGGCTACGCTAGACGGTTTGCGTCAGATCGAGGGCGTGCTGCGAGTGCGCAACGTTGGGCGGCCGGTCGAGGCCTGAGCGGGGACGAGGCAGACATGGGCAAAGAGAAATCCAGCGACGGTGGCCCGGGCCTCGATGATCTGCGCCAGCGCATCGACGATGTCGATGCGAAAATTCACCAGTTGATCAGCGAGCGCGCCCGCCACGCGCAAGCGGTGGCGATTGCCAAGGGCGGCAGCGACGGCCCGGTGGAGTACTACCGGCCGGAGCGGGAAGCCCAGGTGTTGCGCAAAGTTGTCGAGCGTAACCAGGGCCCCCTCACCAACGCAGAGATGACGCGGTTGTTCCGCGAGATCATGTCTGCTTGCCTGGCCCAGGAAGAGCCGCTAAAAGTGGCCTACCTAGGCCCCGAAGGCACCTTCACGCAGTCAGCGGTCTACAAACACTTCGGCCACTCGGTGAATGCCCTGTCCATGGCCACGATCAATGAGATCTTCCATGAAGTTGAGTCGGGGGTCGCCGACTTCGGCATCGTGCCCATCGAAAACAGCACCGCCGGCTACGTGTCGCACACGCTCGACAGTTTCCTCACGTCACCACTGAAAATTTGTGGCGAGGTGGAACTGCGCATCCGCCAGCACCTGCTTGGCAGCATGGATGATCTGACCCAGGTCATCAGGGTCTGTGCGCACCCTCAATCACTGGCCCAGTGCCGGGCCTGGCTGAAGGAATACTTGCCGGATGCCGAGCAAATTGCGGTGAACAGCAACGCAGAAGGAGCGCGGCGGGCCCGCGACGAGGCGGGCACCGCTGCCATCGCGGGCGATGCGGCAGCCGAGGTGTACGGTCTGGAAAAGCTCGTGGCCGACATCGAAGATCGGCCGGACAACACCACGCGCTTCCTGGTGGTTGGCCGGCGGCTGTTCCCGGCCAGCGGCGAAGACAAGACAACGCTGCTGTTGTCTACCTCCGGTACCGAAGATGCCGGCGCGTTGCACCGCCTGCTCGAACCCTTGTCGACGCATCACGTGAATATGAGCCGCATCGAGTCGCGGCCGTCGCGCCAGCGCAAGTGGCATTACGTGTTCTTCATGGACATCGACGGGCACATCGACGACAAGCATGTTGCCGCCGCGCTGGCGGAACTGGAGCAGCGCGCCCAGCTGTTCCGCGTCCTCGGTTCCTATCCCAAGGCCGTGCTCTGATCCGGGCACCGGGGCGCATGGCCGACAATTCCCGTTTCTCTGCCCTCGCGGCCCCTGGTGTGCGTGGCTTGCAGCCCTATGTGCCCGGCAAAGCTATCGACGAGCTCGAGCGCGAGTACGGCGTCAGCAACACCCTCAAGCTGGCCTCCAACGAGAATCCGCTGGGTCCGCCGGCCGCCGCGCTGACCGCGATTCGCGATGCCCTGGCTACGTTGAATCTCTACCCTGACGGCGCCGGGCATGCGTTGAAGTTGCGCCTGGCTGAGCGCCACGGGGTGGCGCCGGAACAGATCACCCTGGGTAATGGCTCCAACGACTTGCTCGTGCTGCTGGCAGAAACCTTTCTCACGCCGCAGCTTGAGGCCGTTTATGACCAGCACGCATTCGTGATTTATGCACTGGCGGTGCAGGAAGCCGGGGCAACCGGCCGGGTGGCGGCATCCAGACCCGCGGATGATCCGGCCCAACCCCTCGGCCATGATCCGCAGGCCATTGCCGCGTGCTACGGACCGAACACGCGCCTGGTTTACATCGCCAATCCGAACAATCCCACCGGCACCTGGCTTGACGACGGCGCGTTGCGCAGCCTGCTTGACCAGCTGCCCTCCGGCGCGTTGTTGGTGCTCGACGAGGCGTATGCGGAATACGTCACCGAAGCGACATATCCGGATGGGGTAAGGCTGCTGGCCGACTATCCGAACCTGGTCGTCACCCGCACTTTTTCCAAAGCCTTCGCGTTGGCTGGACTGCGCATCGGCTATGCAGTGAGTCATCCGGCAGTGGCCGAACTGATCAATCGCGTCCGCCAGCCATTCAATACCAGCACGCTGGCGCAGGCCGCCGCGCTGGCCGCGCTGGACGACGCCGGGTTCATTGCCCGCAGCCGGGTGTTGAATGCCGCAGGTCTCGATCAGCTGACCGTGGGTTTGCGCGCATTGGGGCTCACTGTGCTGCCCTCCGTGGGCAATTTTGTGTTGACCGACCTGGGTCGGCCCGTGCAGCCGGTTTACGAGGCGCTGCTGCGCGAGGGCATTATCGTGCGCCCGGTCGCCAACTACGGCTTGCCCAACCATCTGCGAATTACCGTAGGTCTTGCGGAACAAAACGAGCGGCTGCTGGCAGTCCTGCCGCGCTGCCTGGAGCCGGGACAGTGACGGCCAGCTATGTCGTCAGTCCGTCACAGGAGATCGCCGGCACGATTGCTGTGCCGGGCGACAAGTCCATCTCACACCGTGCGTTGATGCTGGGCGCCATTGCCGAAGGCCAGACGGCGATCACCGGCTTCCTGGCCGGGGAAGACTGTCTCGCCACACTGTCTGCGCTGCGGGCCATGGGTGTGAGTATCGAACACGACGAAGCTTCCTCGGTACGCGTGCACGGCGTCGGCATGCAGGGTCTGCAGGCACCGCAACAGGTGCTCGACATGGGAAATTCCGGCACCGCGATGCGACTGTTCACCGGCCTTCTGGCCGGTCAGGCTTTCAATTCCGAACTGTCGGGCGACACATCACTGCGTCAGCGCCCGATGAATCGGGTGGCCGAGCCGCTCCGCCAAATGGGCGCAGAGATCACCACGGCAGATGGCAGACCGCCGCTGAAGATCCGGGGCGCCCGCAATTTGCACGGCATCGACTACGAGCTGCCGGTGGCCAGCGCCCAGGTGAAGTCGGCACTGTTGCTGGCCGGGTTGTATGCCGACGGCGAAACCCGTATCGCTGAACCCGCCGTGACCCGCGATCACACCGAGCGAATGCTGCAGCAGTTTGGCGTCAGCCTGCAGCGGCAAACTGGCGCGGTGCTGGTGGCGGGCGGTCAGCGCCTGCGGGCGAGCCCTGTGGTAGTGCCTGGTGACCTGTCGTCGGCGACCTTTTTCATGCTGGCCGCCAGCGTTGCACCGGCAGGGGCCCTGCAGATTGACCATGTCGGCCTGAACCCGACGCGCACCGGCGTGCTGCGCATACTCGAACTGATGGGGGCCGATTTGCAGATCGAGGAACGCAGAACGGAGGCCGAGCCCGCCGGGCGGGTCACCGTGCGGCCATCACAATTGCACGGTATCCGTGTGCCGCCTGAACTGGTCCCGCTGGCCATTGACGAGTTTCCGGCCATATTTGTGGCTGCGGCGCTGGCTGACGGGGAAACGCACATCAGCGGTGCGGCCGAACTGCGGCACAAGGAAAGCGACCGAATTGCCGTGATGGTGGCCGGCCTGCGAGCCCTTGGCGTGCCGGTGGAAGAACGCCCCGACGGCGCGATTATTCGCGGCGGCGAGCTGCACGGGGGCACCGTGGACAGTGCGGGCGATCATCGGGTGGCAATGGCCTTTGCCGCCGGCGCGGTTGCCGCGCAGGGCCCGGTCACGATTCGAAATACCGCGAATGTGGCCACGTCCTTTCCGGGTTTTGCCAACCTGGCGCGCACGGTCGGCATGCAGCTGGCGGAGCAGAACGATGCCGGCTGAAGGTGTGCCGGTTATCGCGGTGGACGGGCCGGGAGGCGCCGGCAAGGGCACCGTTTGCCGGGCGCTGGCCACGCGCCTGGGCTGGCATTTGCTCGACAGCGGGGCCCTGTACCGGCTGGTGGCGCTGGCCGCGCTGCGGGCCGGCATCGATCTGGATAATGAAAGCCAGGTGGCAGACGAGGCGAGGCGATTACCCGTGGTGTTTGGCGCTGACGGGCGCATCAGCCTCGCCGGTGAGGATGCCACCGATGCGATTCGGGACGAGGCCTGCAGCCAGGGTGCGTCCCGCGTAGCCGCGTTGCCGGCCGTGCGCGCCGCGCTGGTGGCGCGCCAGCGGGCCTTTCGCCGCCCGCCGGGGCTGGTGGCTGACGGCCGGGATATGGGTTCGGTGATTTTCCCAGACGCTGAATTGAAGGTTTTTCTGACCGCCAGCGATGATGAGCGAGCTCGCAGGCGTTATAAGCAGTTGAAAGAAAAGGGTATTGATGTTAGATTCGCGCGCCTTTCGGAGGAGCTGGGGGAACGTGATCGCCGCGACGCGGCGCGAGGGGTGGCGCCACTCAAGGCGTTGCCAGATTCCCGGCACCTCGATACGACGGGCCTCAGCATTGACGCTGTGGTGGCGCAGGTTATGGGCTGGGCGGACGAGGCCTGCCCGCAGCTGAAGTTGAGTTAGTCCCGGATCCCAAGGACCGGATCTGGATGTGTACAACCGTCTGCCGACAGGAAGTTGGCAGCGCAAAACGAATGACCTTCGGGTGAGTAACTGGAATGACTGAAACATTTGCCGAACTTTTTGAAGAATCTTTTGCCAGCGAGCGAATCAAGCCCGGCGCAATACTGACCGGACTTGTCGTAGACATCTCACCCGAAGTGATTGTCGTCAGCGCCGGCCTCAAGTCTGAGGCCATCATCCCGACCAGCCAGTTTCGCAACGAACAGGGCGACATCGAAGTTGCCATCGGCGATGAGGTCGAGGTGGCCCTTGACGCCGTGGAAGACGGCACTGGCGAGACCAAGTTGTCGCGCGAGCGGGCCAAGCGTGCGCGCACCTGGGAGCACCTGGAAGACGCCTTCGAAAATAGCAAGGTCGTCCACGGCGTCATCAACGGCCGTGTGAAAGGCGGCTTTACCGTCGACATTGATTTCGTGCGGGCCTTCCTGCCGGGCTCGCTGGTGGATATGCGCCCGGTGCGCGATCCCAGCTACCTGGAAGGCAAAGACCTGGAATTCAAGGTCATCAAGCTGGACCAGAAGCGCAACAACGTGGTGGTATCTCGCCGCGCGGTGGTGGAAGAAGAGTACAGCGCCGAGCGTGAAAATCTGCTGTCATCGCTGCAGGAAGGCGCGAACATCAAGGGTATCGTCAAGAACCTCACCGACTATGGGGCCTTCGTCGACCTGGGCGGGATCGATGGTCTGCTGCACATCACAGACATGGCGTGGAAGCGTGTGCGTCATCCGTCAGAAGTGGTGAATGTCGGCGACGAGATCGACGTGAAGATTCTGCGCTTCGACCGCGAGAAGAACCGCGTATCGCTTGGCATCAAGCAACTGGGCGCCGATCCGTGGGAGAACATCGCCAGGCGTTATCCGCCGAAGTCACGCCTGTTCGGCAAGGTGACCAACATTGCCGACTACGGGTGCTTCGTTGAGATCGAAGACGGCGTAGAAGGTCTGGTGCACGTGTCCGAGATGGACTGGACCAACAAAAACGTGAACCCTGCCAAGGTCGTGCAGATTGGTGATGAAGCCGAAGTCATGGTGCTCGACATCGACGAAGAACGCCGCCGGATCTCGCTGGGCCTGAAGCAGTGCCAGTCGAATCCCTGGGCCGAGTTCGCCGCTAGCTACAACCGCAATGACAAGGTGACCGGCAACGTCAAGTCAATTACCGACTTCGGCCTGTTTATTGGCCTGGACGGTGGCATCGACGGCTTGGTGCACCTGTCCGATATCTCCTGGGAGCTGGAAGGCGAAGATGCCGTGCGCAAGTACCGCAAGGGCGAAGAAGTGGAGGCCGTGGTGCTGTCCATCGACCCGGAGCGCGAACGCATTTCGCTCGGCGTCAAGCAGCTGGATCAGGATCCCATATCCACTTTCCTTGCCGAGCATCCCAAAGGGACCATCGTTAAGGGTACCGTCAAGGAAGTTGAACCGCGGTTTGCGGTTATTGAACTGGGAGAGGGTATCGAGGGCCAGTTGCGCGCCAGTGAGCTGGCTCGCGACCGGGTGGAAGATGCGCGCACGGTGCTGAAGGTGGGCGAAGATATCGAGGCCCGCTTCATAGGCCTGGACCGAAAGAATCGCGTGATCTCTCTGTCCATCAAGGCGAAGGAAGCGCACGAGGAGGCCCAGGCTGTAGAGAGCTACCGGTCTGAGTCGGCTTCCGGCGCATCCGGCACGACACTGGGTGACCTGCTGAAGGCGAAGATCTCCGGCCAGGCAGAGCCAGAAAGCGAAGCGGAAGTCGCCGAAGCGGAGGTCGCCGAAGCGGAAGACAGCCCGGCAGGCGATGATGCGGCCGCAGAAGGTCAGGCGGAAAAAGAAAAGTAGGGGGAGCTCCGCCTGTCGCTACAGGGATGCGGAGTGGTCGGCCGGCTGAAATGGTTGGCAGCATAATTGGGGAAAACGGCGGTTGGCGATGACAAAGTCTGAACTAATCGAGGTCATTGCACGGAAGCAAAAGCACCTGCCTGGGAAGGACGTAGAGCTGGCGGTGAAACATCTGCTCGAGCTGATGAGCGATGCGCTGTCGAAAGGCGAGCGGATCGAGATCCGCGGATTCGGCAGTTTTTCACTGCACTATCGACCGGCGCGCATGGGCCGGAATCCCAAAACGGGCGAGGCGGTCGCGCTGGCGGGCAAGTACGTGCCGCATTTTAAGCCGGGCAAGGATCTGCGCGAACGGGTCAACGAGAACCGGGACCTGCCCATCCGCGATTGACCCCCGCTTGCAGTACACTCTGACCCGACGCGGTTTGTTCGTGGTGCGGGGCCCGGCAAGATGAAACTGGTTCGCAATCTGCTCTACCTGGTGCTGCTCATCGTGGTGTTGCTGGCCGCGACGGCTTTCGCAGCGCTGAACCCCTTCCCGATTACGCTGGATCTCGCTGTTGGCACCGTCGAGGTGCAGGCTTCACTGGCAATGATCATTGCCTTCGGCGCGGGCTGGGCCTTTGGAATGTTGTGTGCGGGAATCGCGCTGATGCGTTCCATGGGCGAACGGCGACGGTTGCGTCGGTCGACGGACATGGCACAGGCCGAGGTGCGGGCGCTGCGTAGTTTGCCCGGGCAGACCGCCGACTGATTACCCGCTCAAGACCCAACAAACCCTGACCGGGCACCGGCGCATTTCTGCGCCAACGCGGGCCATAGAGCGGTAGGCCCGTCACGCTGTGGCTTTTAGCATTCGTCTCCACTGACCGGCAGCACGGGGCTGCCTGGCTCAAGTGCAAGGAGAGACTGCAATGCGAAGGATCATCTTGGCGCTGGCTGGCGCCGCAAGCCTGTTCCCGCTGCTGGCGGGTGCCGTAGACATCAACACTGCCGATGC
Organism: uncultured Chromatiaceae bacterium; assembly: GCA_964613615.1. Taxonomy (GTDB): domain Bacteria; phylum Pseudomonadota; class Gammaproteobacteria; order Steroidobacterales; genus J054. Next base: position 26,423 of record CAZTIB010000035.1, on the reverse strand, counting down.
GGAGGCCCTGGCGGAGGGTCTGAGCGGCGTGGGTGCATCCCGCGCCGAGGCCATCATCCAGTACCGCGAGGCCTTTGGGCCCTTTCAGTCACCTGAAGACCTGTTGAATGTTCGCGGCATCGGTATGCAGATACTCGATGCCAACCGCGACCAGATCGAAGTGGAGCCGATGGCGCAGTAGGCAAGACGGTGGTGAGCCCGCGTGGCTGCGGGCTTACCGGTTTCCGGCAGGGGTGGCTGCGATTAGCTAGAATCGCGGCTGCTCTTGTTGGGGGACCCACATGCCCGCACCCGTTCGTACCGCCGTGTTCCCGGTCGCCGGCCGTGGCACACGGTTTCTGCCTGCCACGAAGGCAATCCCTAAAGAGATGCTGCCGATCGTGGACAAGCCGCTGATGCAGCTGGCGGTGGAAGAAGCGCTGGAGGCCGGCGCCACACGCCTGGTTTTCATTACCCACAGCAGTAAGCGCGCCATCGAAGATCACTTCGATATAGACGCTGATCTCGAGCGGGCCCTGGAAGAGGGTGGCAAGACCGAATTGCTGGCGATCCTGCGCGGCATCCTGCCGCCCGGCGTGAGTTGCGTGTATATCCGCCAGGGTGAGCCCCTGGGCCTGGGTCACGCGGTGCTATGCGCGCGCCCGGCTGTGGGTGACGAGCCATTCTTCGTGCACCTGCCCGATGACCTGATCCGTGCCGAGACTGGCTGTCTTGCCCAGATGGCCAGCGCGTTTGCCAAGCACGGCAACAGCCTGATCGCGGTCGAAGATGTGCCCCGGGAGAAAACCAGCAGCTATGGCATCGTCGCGGTGGATGACGAGCTGCGCATGCAGCAGATCGTTGAGAAGCCGGCACCGGCGGACGCACCGTCCACGCTGGCGGTGGTCGGGCGCTACCTGCTCACCCCGCGCATCTTCGACAAACTGGAAACCACGGGCCGCGGCGCCGGCGGCGAGATCCAGCTCACCGACGCTATCGCCGACCTGCTGGCCGACGAAACGGTGCGGGCCTATCGTTTCGACGGTGTGCGCTACGATTGCGGCAACAAGCTTGGCTACGTGCAGGCGAACCTGGACTATGCGCTGGCAGATCCGGAGCTGGCCGCCGGACTTCGTGGCGTGCCCAAGACCTGAACTTTCATCGTTAACATCGGGCGGCGGCATTGGCCGAACTCCCACCGGCGCGGGATTTGACGGAGAGCGTAGTTGAGATGGCAGTCGATTAATTCCGGGAGTCTGCCCGCGGTGGTCGCGTTGCTGATAGCGCTCTGCTTGCCACCAATCGTGGCGGCTGATGATGAGCGTGTGGCCCGGCAGCGACAACTGGATCAGGCTTGCGAAGCTGCGCGGGCAAAAGTGCTGGTGCCATTGCGCCGCGATATGGTTGCGGAGTGCGTGGCGAAGGAACAGCGTGACCAGACAGACTGCGAGGCTGAATTCAGCAATTATGGCGAGCGAGCGGGAACCCGCCCGCCTCTGTTTTATGACCTGCCCGAATGCGTCGCCGCAGCGGATTTCCAGAAAAGCACCAGGCAGGCCAGGTAAAGATGACGGAGATCACAGGCCAGACTCACACAGCCTGCGAGGAGTGCGACCTGCTGATCGCGGTGCCGGCGATTCAGGAAGGTGAGCGGGCGGAGTGCCCTCGCTGTGGTCATACGCTGACTCAGCGCCCGAGGCAGGGCCTTGAGCGGGCCTTGTCCTTTGCGATAGCTGGCTGCGTGTTCTTTGCTATCTCCCTGGCCTTCCCGTTCCTGACCCTGGCCAACGGTGGCATCGAAAACGTGATGACCCTGCCGGAAGCCTCGATTGCAATCTGGCGCGAGCAGGACCCGGGCCTGGCCATCATCGTGTTTGTTTGCATTCTTGCCTTACCCATTGCGTTGCTGGCAGCGATTATCGCGCTGGTCACGCCGCTGATACTGGAGCGGCCCGTCCCGTGGCTTCCCCAGGTGGGTAAGTTGATGTTCAAGCTGAATGACTGGGCCTTCGTGGAAGTTTTTGTCGTCGGCACCATTGTCAGCCTGGTGAAAATTGCCAAGCTGGCTACGGTGATCCTGGGTTGGTCGTTCTGGGCCTACGTCGCGTTTGCGATCTGTCTGACGGCGGCGATATCCGGCCTCGATCGTTTGCAGGTCTGGGGTGCGATCGAGGCATCGAAAGCGTGAGCTACCCGGAGAATACGGCGGCCGCCCAGGGCCTCGCCCTTTGCCATACCTGTGGCCACCTGGATCCGGCAGAGATTCATCATTGCAGCCGTTGCGGCGGAGCATTGCACCTGCGTAAGGCTGATAGTTTGCAGCGCGCCCTGGCGCTGCTGATTACGGCAGTCATTCTCTACATCCCAGCCAACGTGCTGCCGATCATGAATACGCAGCAGCTGGGCAAAGGCGAGCCGTCCACGATCCTCGGCGGCGTCGTGTTACTGATCAAGCTGGATTCCTATCCCATCGCTGCGGTAATTTTCATCGCCAGTATCATGGTGCCGGTGTCGAAACTCTTTGCCTTGTTCTACCTGATCTGGAATGGCTATCGGCAGGAACCGGCCAGCGCGATGCAGTGCACCAAGATCTATCGGCTGACGGAGCTGGTGGGTAAGTGGAGCATGGTGGACGTGTTCGTCGTCGCCATCCTGGTAGCCCTGATCCACCTGACCGGGCTACTGGTTATATTGCCCGGCCCTGCGGCGCTGGCCTTTGCCGGCGTGGTTGTGTCTACAATGCTCGCAGCCAACGCCTTTGATACCCGGCTCATCTGGGATCGAATCAAGGAAAACAATGATTGACGTCACCGCATCCGTGAAACCGCGTCGAAAGGTTCCGGTCATCTGGCTGGTGCCCATCGTGGCGGCGGTGCTGGGCATCTGGGTGGTGGTCTACAACTATATAACCCAGGGGCCGGAGATCACGATTAACTTTGCGACGGCAGAAGGCATTGAGCCCGGCAAAACCAAGATCAAGTCATTGAGCGTCGAACTCGGGGTCGTGGATTCGGTAGAACTGAGCAAAGACCTGAGTCGAGTCGTGGTCAAGGCACAGCTGGAGGGCTTTGCGAGACCGCTGCTGCGGGAGGACACGCAGTTCTGGGTGGTCCGTCCCCGGATTGGCCCGGGCGGGATATCGGGGCTCGGCACCTTGCTGTCTGGCGGCTACATCCGGCTGGAAGCCGGGACCGGCAAAAAAGAGCAGCGGACGTTCGAAGGGCTCGCCAATCAGCCCGTGACACCGGCGGGTTCGCCGGGCCTGCAAGTATTTCTCGACAGCCGTCGCGCTGGCTCAATCCGTGCGGGTGACCCGGTCTTGTACCGGGGTTATCGGGTCGGTTCGGTGGAGACCGCGAAGTTGGCAACTGACGCTCAACGAGTGTCGTACAGCCTGTTTATCAATGAGCCCTACGACGCCTTGGTAAACCAGAACACGCGCTTCTGGAACGCCAGCGGGATTACGCTGAAGGCAGGCGCTGCAGGGTTCGAGGTGGAGTTCGGTTCGCTGCAGTCATTGCTCGTGGGTGGCGTCACCTTCGATCTGCCGGATGATGTGCTGGCGGGCGGGCCTGTGAAGGATGGCGCCCGGTTCGATCTGTTTCCAAACCGCGCTGCTGTGAACCGCAAGAGCTACGACAACTATGTCGACTACGTCGTCGCCTTTGACCAATCGGTGCGCGGCGTGAAGCCCGGTGCGCCGGTGGAGTTTCGTGGCGTCACTCTTGGCACGGTGCAGCGGCTGCTGATTAAAGAGCTGGCATCTGAAGAGCTGGGAACTGAAAAGATGCGGGACTATGACGCGGCGATCCCGGTGCTGATCCGGGTGGAACCTGCTCGCCTTGGACTGCCGGATACGCCCGCCTCGGTAGCTGACATGAACGCAACGGTTAAGGGAGGCGTCGCGCGTGGTCTGCGTGCGACTCTGAAGACGGGTAACCTGCTGACCGGCAGCTCGATTGTCGCCCTGGACTATTACCCGGACGAGGGCAGCGCGGCGCTGGGCGAATTCGCGGGCTACCCCGTTATCCCGACGTTGTCAGGTGGCATCGCCGGGCTCGAACAGAAACTCAATCAGTTGTTGAGCAAACTCAACGACCTGCCACTGGGGTCCGCGGTGCGGGAACTTAATGCGACGCTGGTTTCGCTGCGCGACACAGTGGAAACCGTCAGGGGCGCTCTGACGGGCGAAGAAGCGCGCAAAATCACCGATTCCATCGGCTCCGCGCTCAGCGAAATCAACGCGACGCTGGATTCTATTTCGCCGGATTCGCCCACCGGTGACCGCCTGAACCGGACGCTGGGCGACCTGAACCAGACCCTGCGCAATCTCGAGTCGCTGACGCGCACGTTGTCCGACAAGCCGAACACCCTGATCTTCTCACCGCCCGTGAGTGTAGATCCGGTGCCACAACAAGGGACATCGCCATGAGAATGTTGGCCTTACTGCTAATGGCGCCGTTGCTGTTGGCTGGTTGCTCGGGCGGCAAGAAAGCGCCGGAACCCACTTTCTACCTGTTGCGTGCGGAAGCTCGCCTGCCCGACGGGCCGCAGAATCCGCCCGTTAGTATCGGAATCAACCGGGTAACGATTGCCGATTACCTGGGCCAGGAGGGGGTCGTGGTCGCCATCAGCGGCGACAAGCTCCGCCCGGCGCGCCAGCACCGATGGGCGGAGCCGCTGGATTCGTCGATTCGCCTGTTCCTGCGGGACGCGATCTCGGCCAAACTGGGCTATACGGTGTCGGCGGACACCGGCAGACGCCAATTCTGGAAGTATCGTGTTGATATTCGCATTGACGAATGGCACGGGTCTCTGGCCGGCCAGGCACGGATTCTGGCTTCCTGGGGCCTGTTCGATGTCGCCAAGAACAGCGAATTGTCGCGTTACCGCTTCGAACAGACCGGTGTGCTGAAGGCGGACGGCTACGATGCGCTGGTTGCAGCGCAGTCCGAGCTGCTGGACGGCCTCGCAGCCGCGATCGCCACGTCGTTGAAAGACTTGAGTCCTTAGGGCGCGCCGGCTAGCCCGCGCCGAATCCCGGCCGGACGTTCTGCATGTACAGCTCCGCGATATAGGAGATCGGCGCATTGGGCGCTTCGATCCAGGCGGTGAACCTGGGGCCATCGCCGGTTGCCTTCAATAGTGCAATGACGTGATTCGTGCCACCCATGGATTTGCCCGCCCACGAGAACGGGCTGCCGTCCATCAGCTTCGCGTCGGCCGCGAACTTGATATTCCAGCGCATACGCATTCCGACCAGCTGCCGGTCCGCCCCGGCAGCCTGCGCCTGGATATCCGTGAAGGTGAGTTCAATGGCTTCATTGAAGCCTTCGTTGTGTGTCCAGTAAGCCCGGAGCTGGCCCCAGTCGGTAATGATCGCGTCGATTTCCTCCGCCTTGTAGAAAGGCGCGGGCTCGTCCGTGGCCCAGAACGATTCGATCAGCCGGGCCTTGTTCTGAGACCAGGCCTCACGGTACTCGGAAAAGAAACTGTCAATTGCCGTCATGATTGAACCCACCGGTTAGCGCAGTCAGCACCGTACACGGGCAGCGCCAGGTCCGCCAAATGGAAACCAACTTCAGGCTGCGGGATCCGCAGACCAGGAACGGCGAAGTGGCGCCTATCCGGCGACAGTAATGGGCGGCACGACAGGGAGCACGTACCAGACCACGGCAAGGAAATGGCAGACGCCCCCGCCGAGCACGAAGAGATGCCAAATGACGTGATTGAAAGGCAGCCCCTTCGCCATATAGAACGCAGCTCCCACCGTGTAGCTGACACCTCCGGCAACGAGCCACGCTATGCCGTTGGGGCCGATGGCGTCCGCGACCTGGGGCCCGGCAATCACCACGAGCCAGCCCATCAGGAGATAACTGATCAGTGACCACCGGGGATGACGGTGCCGAAGCCAGAGCTTGGTCAGGATGCCGGCCGTCGCCAAAGCCCAGATGGCTCCGAACAGCCACCAGCCGGTGTCGGTTCTCATCGCCACGAGCAGAAACGGGGTATAGGTGCCGGCGATCAGCAGGTAGATCGCACAGTGATCGAGGAGCTTGAAATAATGTTTCCGCGGCGACGGGGGCCATGCGTGGTAGAGCATTGAGGTCAGAAATAGCGAGATCAGGCTGGCCCCGTAGATGCAGCTGGCAACAATTCGCCACGGGTCAGCGGCGTCGATCGACAGGTAAAGCATCCAGGCCAGGCCGCCAATACTCAGAATGACGCCGGCCCCGTGGCTGCCTGCGTGCAGCAGTTCCTCGGTAAACGTGTATTCGGCCTGTGCAGTACGCATCGTGATCTGTCCAGGCGCTGTCTCGCGGTCCACTAGAGCCGGACCGGCGGCCAGACGCTTCAGCGGCTCAGGATATCGCACTTCGACTGGTCGAGACAGCGAGCGGGCCGGCATCTCTCGCGCTAATTGCCTCCCCGGGGCAGACATATGACACCAGCCAATTGATTAACAGTCGAAGGCCACCCGTTTTGCGCAAAGGGTTTGCGGCCTGTACCCCCTAATGGCTGCTTAGCTTGGGCGCCTCTCGGGGTATGCGGGTTATTGCCCGATCTTCGCGAGAAAAACCCCGTCCCTCCAGCGGGGTTTTTCTTTTCCGGGTATTCGCACCCAAAATAGCCCGCCACCTAACCCATCGCCGGGTTCTTCTTGGCCTGCGAACGGCCGCTCCTGACAAGCGCGGCAGTTGCCGACGGAACCAGAGAAATAGACCTGACCGCTTTTTTGAATTGTTTTCCAAGTTAAGCTTTACTAATCGGTAACGACCCTGTCGCGCTACTGCATCATGTATCTGCCTGACGGACCCAAACGTCCCGACCCAGCCGAGCTGGAGGCTTTCTGGTGTGCGGCTTGCGATAGAGCGCCGGCGTTGGCCCAGGGTCCTGGTTACCAAGTGCGCTGGATAGGGCTGGACCACGACAGCACAGAACAGGTTATCGAGCTGATCCTTGCAAACGACAAGACGGGCACGTTCACACTGCCGTGGATCGTCGAGCGAACGGATCAGCCCGATCCACAGGTGGGCGATCCGATCATCTTGATCGATTTCAATGGCAAGCCCCGCTTGCTGGTCCGCCTGATGCGGATTCACACGGTGCCATTCGGTGAGATCACGGCAGACGACATCGCTATTGACGGGTCGCCGGTGCGGTCACTGGATATCTGGCGTCCGTTGCATACGCAGTACTGGAACGCAATGCTGTCGCCCTTCGAGCTGGAGGTCAGCGACGACATGCCGGTGCTGGTGGAGGCATTTGAACTGCTAGAAGCCGCCTGAAAAATTTCTCTTCGTCGTGTCAGAGGACTATTCGCTTAACTTCAGGCTGCGAGCCGTACATTGCGCAAAACCTCCGATGATCGAGCGATGAGTGGAGTTTGGGGACAGTGACCATAACTCTCCGCCTGCAGCCTTAGTTACGGTCACTGTCCCGCAATTCTCACGAAGCGGCCATTCAGCTTTACGGCCAGCTATACGACTATGATTGCTCTATGAAAGCTAGAAAACAGGCGAACCGTCCCCTTGGACGAACCCAAACGCCGAAAACGATAGCTCCGCCTATCGCATCGGCTGTTAAGCTGGACATTGGTAACGACTAGGTTTTGGATTAGGCTAATAGCCTAAACGACAATTATTCATTAGCAGCAAAGTACCCTCCTACGAATGGAAAGAACATTGTGACAACAACCGATTACAAACCATTGACGGACGCTTATAAAAAGGTTCTAAAAAAAGAGAGACTCAAAGAGTTTTATATCCATTTAGCGATCTATTTCGTGGTTAATACCGTGCTATTTGTTACCAATATTGACTCTAACCCTGCCGTATTCTGGGGTTGTTTCCTGGGTTGGGGCGCAGGTGTCATATCTATCTTTGTGTTTAAGATTCGGACCTTGGACAAACAGCTCGAAGATCAACGTATCGAAGTAGAATCGATGGCTGCAAAGGCCTAGTCGATAGACTTTCTTGGTATCGATGGTGGATCGAATCCCGACACAACTGTTAGCAGCAGAATCTGGCAATCATGCATGTCCGCTGCCGGCGGCAAGCGGAAAATCATGGTGTTGCGGCAACAGGCAAGTCCCAGCGTCTTGCTTGCACGAATTTGCCCTACGTCCGGAAAGTCTCTGTCATGGGCTATTATCTCAGTGGCTAGAATAACGAAACCACTTAGCGACGCGATCAGACTGGACAGCCGCCCGGCGGCTGGCAAATGACAAACCGGCAATGTTTACCTGGGAAGGGCTAAGCGCTATCGCGGAGATCATCGGGGCTGTAGCCGTCGTCGTTTCGCTTATTTACCTGGCGGTGCAGATTCGTCAAAGCGGCCAAATCGGTCGGCTGGCAGCCCATCAGGGCCTGTCCGATTCGATTTCCGCCGCCATGGAGCCGTTTTACTCGAACCCGGAGATGAACCGGATATGGAACCTGGCAGCGTCAGCGCCTGACCAGCTCACGCCGGAGGAACAAGAACGTTTTGGCATCGCGCTGTACCTGATCTTCGGCAAGTTTTACAACGCGTATCTTCTGGCGGAGATCGACCCGGCGCTAAGCGAGCGCTATGTGCAGTTGATGGATCGTCTATTGGTGCGTGGCGCAGTGCAATCATGGTGGGGACGACAACGAGTCTATTTCGATCCGGAATACGCGGCGCTGGTAGATGCGCGGCTTAACGCGATTATCGGATGAGTTTGGGGACAGTGACCATAGATCTCCGCCTGCAGCCTTAGTTACGGTCACTGTCCCGCAATTCCCCTGAATTAGAGGGTAAGAAAGGCCCGGCCTTGTGCCGGGTTTTCTTTTGATCTGCGCATCCCGTCACTCACGGGATCGTCAGGATTCGTTAGCGTTAAGGAGGTTGGTGTATTTGTTTCCCCTGTGCGCCAGCTGAATCCTCCAGGATTGCGGCCCCGCTTCGGCGGGGCTTTCTTGTCTGGGAAACGCCGGCTCCGCAATCATGGACATAACCCTGACGTTAAATGCGAAGGCATCTGGTTCGGTCGCTGGCGATTACCCCATTTTGGGGAATGGGATTCTGTTCTTAAAGACACTAAGTTTGGGTCAGCGGTTCGAGGATAAGAGTAAGAGCGAGGGAATGCATGAAACACAAAGATGCCGATGAATCGATCGAGAGCTCGCGCCGCAAATTCATTAAGAAGGCCGGCAAGTTAGCCGTCTACACGCCTCCTGCGATGGCGCTGATGATGCAGCCGAGTAATGCGCATTTCCAGCGATCCGGCGGCATCGTCGACCTGCGGGAAAAGCTGCGCGAGTACGAGAATGAACATCCGGAGTGGGAAAGCTTTTTTGACCGGCTGTGGAAATGGTTAAACAGCCACGGTGATGAGTAATACCCAGAACCACCTGAACAGAATTGCAGTTAGATAGAAGACCCGGCCCTGTGCCGGGTTTTTCTTTTCATCAGTATTCAGAAGGTCTGTAGCGGAATCTGTGCCTAATCAGGCAATCCTCGACGGGAGGCGCCTAAACACGGCGCGCACCAATTGATTGAATCTCCATACATCGGGTAGTGGTGACACGGCTCAGCTGGGGTTGCCGCCCCGGCTGGGCCACTTTTTTATAGAGGTGTCCTAATAACTTTGCGTCTATCTGGGGACCTCTTACCGTCGAGTGTGCGTGATTTGTGTAGTGCTAGCCAATTTTCGGCGGGCACAAAAAAAGGGACTCAGATAAGTCCCTGTTTTGATTGGCTCCCCGGGGCGGACTCGAACCACCGACCAATTGATTAACAGTCAACCGCTCTACCAACTGAGCTACCGGGGAACGGGCAGCCTTCAGGCGACGCGCGATTCTCCTGCACGCCGAAAATCAAGTCAAGGTAAGGCCTCGCGCTTAGCCCAGCACCTTGCGGATGCGGCTGATGGCGTCTTTCAGCGTGTCCAGGCCACAGGCAAAGGACAGCCTGACATAGCCGGGGGCGCCGAAGGCCGCACCGGGTACGACGGCGACTTCGGCCTCGTTCAGCAGCAGTTCGGTCAGGGCGCTGTCGTCAGCCAGCCCGTGACTTTCGCAGGCTTCGCTGACGTTGGGGAAGGCATAGAACGTGCCTGCCCCCGGCAGGCACGCGACCCCGGGAATCTCATTCAGCGCACCGACCACGTAATCATGCCGCTCGCGGAACGCCACCAGCATTTCCGCGATGCAGGACTGATCGCCGGTCAGCGCTGCCAGGCTTGCGGCCTGGGAAATACTGCAGGGGTTGGACGTGCTCTGGCTCTGCACCTTCTTCATGGCCTTGATGAGGGTCTCCGGGCCACCGGCGTAGCCGATGCGCCAGCCCGTCATCGCATAGCATTTTGATACACCGTTGATGGTGACGGTGCGATCGATCAGGTCCGGGCAAGCCGACGCAAAACTGGTAAACGGCTCATCCGCCCAGTAGATGTGCTCGTACATGTCGTCGGCTGCGATCACGATGTCCGGGTGGCGCGTCAGCACCTCGCCAAGGGCCCGGAGTTCGTCGGCCGTGTAGGCGGCGCCAGTCGGATTCGACGGGCTGTTCAGAAACATGAGCCGGGTCCTGGCCGTGATCGAGGCCTCCAGTGCGCGCGGCGTGATCTTGAAGCCGTCGTCGATGGACGCGGGGATGATCACCGGTTCTGCTTCCGCGAGCTTGATCATGTCCGGATACGACACCCAGTAGGGTGCCGGCACGATCGCCTCGTCACCCCGGTTCAGCGCCGCGATGCAGACGTTGTAGCAACTCTGTTTCGCGCCGGACGACACGAGAATCTGGTTGCGGGTGTATTCCAGCCCGTTGTCCCGGCGATACTTCTCAGCAATGGCGTCACGCAGGGCCGGTGTGCCGTCTACCGCCGTGTACTTGGTCTGGCCTTCACGGATGGCCTGGATGGCAGCCGCCTTGATGTGCTCAGGTGTATCGAAATCGGGTTCACCGGCGCCCAGGCCGATGATGTCGCGACCCTGCGCGCGGAGCTCCGCCGCCAGGGCGGTAATGGCCATGGTGGGCGAGGGCTTCACTCGCTGGACACGCTGGGATACTGATAAACTCACTAGCTGAATCTCCCGACAGCTGGGACTCGAAACGGATCCTGATACTAGAGGATTCAGTCCCGGTTACCAATACGACACCAAGGTCTTGGACAACTTCGAACTGGTCTCAGATTACGAGCCGGCGGGCGACCAGCCCCAGGCCATCGACGCGCTCATTTCCGGCCTGCAGGCCGGCCTGGCCCGGCAGACGCTGCTCGGTGTGACGGGCTCCGGCAAGACCTTCACCATGGCCAATGTCGTGCAGGCCCTGCAGCGGCCAACCCTGGTGCTGGCGCCGAACAAGACGCTCGCGGCGCAACTGTATGGTGAACTGCGCGACTTTTTTCCGCGCAACCGGGTGGAGTATTTCGTGTCGTACTACGACTACTACCAGCCCGAGGCCTACGTCCCGTCGTCCGACACCTATATAGAGAAGGACGCGTCCATCAATCAGCACATTGAGCAGATGCGCCTGTCGGCCACGAAGGCTCTGCTGGAACGCCACGACGCCATCATCGTGGCGACCGTGTCGTCCATCTATGGCCTCGGCGACCCGGAGGCATACCTCAGCATGGTGCTGCACCTGTCGCGAGGCGACCGCATCGATCAGCGCCAGGTGCTGCGCCGGCTGGCCGAGCTGCAGTACACCCGCAATGAAATCGAGCTGGCCAACGGCACCTATCGGGTTCGCGGCGACGTGATCGATATCTTTCCCGCGGAGTCGGAGCGCGAGGCGGTGCGGGTGGAGTTGTTCGACGACGAGATCGAGAGCCTGTCGTGGTTCGACCCGTTGACGGGAGCCGTTACGCGCAAGGTCCCGCGGCTGACAATCTACCCGAAGTCGCACTACGTGACGTCGCGCGACGTGATGCTGGGCGCGGTGGACCAGATTCGCGTGGACCTGAAAGAGCGTCTTGAGGTGCTGCGCGAGAACCACAAGCTGCTGGAGGCCCAGCGCCTGGAACAGCGCACGATGTTTGACCTGGAGATGATCCGGGAACTGGGCTATTGCACCGGCATTGAAAATTACAGCCGTTACCTGTCGGGCCGCGCGCCCGGCGAGCCGCCGCCGTGCCTGTTCGACTACCTGCCCGACGACGCGTTGCTCATCATCGACGAAAGCCACGTGACCATCCCCCAGCTCGGCGGCATGTACCGCGGCGATCGGTCGCGGAAGGAAACGCTGGTGGAGTTCGGCTTCCGGCTGCCGTCGGCGCTGGATAACCGGCCGCTGCGCTTCGATGAGTTTGAGCGGATCGCGCCCCAGACGATTTTCGTGTCGGCCACGCCCGGCCCCTTCGAACGCGAGCATGCCGATGCAGTGGTGGAACAGGTGGTGCGCCCGACGGGCCTCGTCGACCCCGAGGTACAGGTGCGGCCTGCATCCACGCAGGTGGACGACGTGCTGTCGGAGATTGGTGCACGCGTCGAGCGGCAGGAGCGGGTGTTGATCACCACGCTGACAAAGCGCATGGCAGAGGATCTGACGGACTACCTGCGGGAGAACGGCGTGCGTGTGCGCTACCTGCACTCGGATATCGATACGATCGAGCGCATGGAGATCATCCGTGACCTCCGTCTTGGGGAGTTTGACGTGCTGGTGGGCATTAACCTGCTGCGGGAAGGCCTGGATCTTCCCGAGGTGTCCCTCGTGGCAATCCTGGATGCCGACAAGGAGGGTTTCCTGCGCTCGGAGGGTGCGCTGATTCAGACCTCCGGGCGCGCGGCGCGGAACCTGCGGGGCACGGCCATCATGTATGCAGACCGCGTGACCGGGTCCATGGAACGGGCCATCGCCGAGATGGACCGGCGCCGGAAAAAGCAGCTGGAGTACAACATCGCGCATGGCATCGAGCCCCGCAGCATTTCCAAGGAGGTGCGCGATGTGATGGAAGGGGCGCGCTCCAACCTGGTCAAACGGGGCCGGGGTCGCCGGGCCGCGGAACAGCGGCCGGACTACTCCTCGTTGTCGCCCCAGGAGGCGATGCAACGGATCCTGAAGCTGGAGAAGCAGATGTTCCAGCACGCCCGGGACCTGGAGTTCGAAGAGGCGGCCCGGCTGCGGGACCAAATCCATGAACTCCGTGAGGCCAGCCTGGGCATGCCCGCCACCAAGGCCGGCTGAACTGCACAGGTCCCTTGCGGGCCGGGGCCCGGTTTCGGTATCGTTCTGCGGCCGCCCGCGGGCGGGCTTTGCAGGCGCGTAGCTCAGTTGGTTAGAGCGCTACCTTGACATGGTAGAGGTCGTTGGTTCGATTCCAATCGCGCCTACCAGTACATGCCAGCTTGCGGGCGCCTCCGGCGCCCGCAGCTTTTTCCGTGAACGCCACAGTAGACGCGACGACATGCCCGTAATCACCCTGCCGGACGGCAGCCACCGGGAATACCCGGGGCCGATTTCCGTCGCCGACGTGGCGGCGGACATAGGCCCGGGGCTGGCGAAAGCCGCCCTGGCCGGCCGCGTGGACGACCGGCTGGTCGACACCTCCCACATCATCGACCGGGATGCGCAGCTAGCCATCGTGACCGGGCGCGACGACGACGGCCTGGAAATCATTCGCCACTCCACCGCGCATCTGCTGGCCCAGGCCGTGAAGGCGTTGTACCCGGAGACCCAGATCACCATCGGCCCGGTCATCGAGAACGGCTTCTACTACGACTTTGCCCGCGAGGAGCGCTTTACGCCGGAAGACCTCGAGGCCATAGAGAAGAAGATGGCCGAACTCGCCAAGGCAGACCTGGCCGTGCAGCGGGAGGTCTGGGACCGGGATGACGCCGTGGCGTATTTCGCCGACCAGGGTGAGCACTACAAGGCCGAAATCATCAGCTCCATTCCCGCCGACGAAGAGGTGGGCCTGTACGGGCAGGGCGACTGGAAAGACCTGTGCCGCGGGCCCCACGTGCCGAGCACGGGCCTGCTGAAGGCGTTCAAGTTGACCAAGCTGGCCGGCGCCTACTGGCGTGGCGACTCGAATAACGAGATGCTGCAGCGAATCTACGGCACCGCGTGGGCAGACAAGAAGGCCCTGAAGGCCTACCTGCACCAGCTGGAGGAGGCCGAGAAACGGGACCACCGCCGCTTCGGCAAGGTCATGGATCTCTTTCACTTCCAGGACGAGGCCCCCGGCCTGGTGTTCTGGCACGACAAGGGCTGGCGGATTTACCAGGTCATCCGGGACTACATTCGCGAGCGCCTGGCCGAGAACGGGTACGAAGAGGTCAATACGCCGCAGATTGTCGAGCGCAGTCTCTGGGAGCGGTCGGGCCACTGGGACAAGTTCCGCGAGAACATGTTCACCACGGGCGACGAGGACCACCGGGTCTACGCGGTGAAGCCGATGAATTGCCCCTGCCACATCCAGATCTACAACCGCTCGCTGCACAGTTACCGCGATTTGCCGCTGCGGATGGCCGAGTTCGGTTCCTGCCACCGCAATGAGCCCAGCGGCACGCTGCACGGTCTGATGCGCGTGCGGGGCTTTGTGCAGGACGATGCCCACATCTTCTGCACCGAAGACCAGGTGCAGGCCGAATGCAGTGAGTTCATCGACCTGCTGTTCAGCGTGTACCAGGATTTCGGGTTTACGGATATCTCCACCAAGCTGTCCACGCGACCGGAGCAGCGGGTGGGGGAGGATGCCCAGTGGGACAAGGCCGAGGCTGCCCTGCAGGCGGCGCTGGAGGCCAAGGGTCTGCCGTGGGGGCTGCAACCAGGCGAAGGTGCGTTCTATGGGCCCAAAATCGACTTCAACCTGCGCGACAGCATCGGCCGGATCTGGCAGCTGGGCACGATCCAGCTCGATTTCTCGATGCCGGCGCGCCTGGGCGCCACCTATGTGGCCGAGGACGGCAGCCGGCAGACCCCGGTGATGCTCCACCGGGCCATCCTGGGGTCTTTCGAGCGTTTCATCGGCATCCTCATCGAGCATTACGCGGGCAATCTGCCCCCGTGGCTGGCGCCGGTACAGGCGGTTTTGCTGAACATTACCGACCGTCAGGACGGCTATGTCCGGACCGTTGAGGAAATGCTGAAAAATCAGGGGTTTCGGATTACGGCCGACTTGAGAAACGAGAAAATCGGCTATAAAATCCGCGAGCACACGTTGCAGCGCGTCCCGTATCTGCTGGTCATCGGCGACCGGGAGGCGGAAAGCAACACATTGGCCGTGCGCACGCGAAGCGGCGAAGACCTGGGTAGCATGACGATCGACGAGTTCGCCGCCCACCTTCAAGCCGAACTGGCGAGCCGCGGCCGTACTCTTATGGAGGACTGAAATATCGCTTCGACAAAACGCGCTCGCCGAAACACTGAGATCGAGGTCGATGAAGTTCGCGTCATCGGCGCAGATGGAGAACAAGTCGGCGTGATGAGCCTGGACGCGGCGCTGGCATTGGCCAAGGAGCAGAGTCTGGACTTGGTGGAGGTATCGCCGAATGCCGAGCCTCCGGTGTGCCGGGTCATGGATTTCGGCAAATTCCAGTTCGAGCAGAGCAAGAAAGCCAACGCGTCGAAGCACAAGCAGAAGCGAACCCAGATCAAGGAAGTGAAGTTTCGTCCGGGAACCGAGGAGGGCGACTACCAGGTCAAGATGCGCAACCTCGTTCGCTTCCTGACGCAAGGCGACAAGGCGAAGATTACGCTTCGCTATCGTGGCCGGGAGATGGCCCACCAGGAGCTTGGTGTCAAGTTACTGAAAAGAGTGGAAGCAGACCTGTCAGAGCTGGCGACGGTCGAACAGTTTCCGAAAATGGAAGGCCGGCAACTAACCATGGTGATGGCACCAAAGAAAAAGTGAATGACGAACCGCGGCGCCTGGCAGCGTCGCGGCCTCGCAGTCCGCCTGCCCCGGTCTACGGATACGGTTCAGGCCAAGGAGTAGAAAATGCCAAAGATGAAAACCAATCGCGGGGCGGCAAAGCGCTTCCTTCGCACCGGCAAGGGCCGCTATAAACGCGCCCAGTCGCACCTCAACCACATCCTGACGAAGAAGAGCTCCAAGCGGAAGCGTCACCTGCGCGCGGCGGCGCATGTGTGTGAAGCCGATCTGCCGGGCGTCCGCAAGCTGATGCCCAACTGAGCGGCCTGCCGCCAGTCAAAATCTAACGGAGTTCATCATGGCAAGAGTTAAACGGGGCGTAGTCGCCCGGGCCCGCCGTAAGGGGGTCTTAAAAAAAGCGAAGGGCTACTACGGGGCGCGCAGCAAAGTCTTCCGCGTCGCGAAGCAGGCTGTTACCAAGGCGGGCCAGTACGCTTACCGGGACCGGCGGCAGCGCAAGCGCCAGTTCCGCGCGCTGTGGATCACGCGCATCAATGCGGCGGCCAGGCTCCACGGTATGTCTTACAGTCGCTTCATCAACGGCCTGAATCAGGCTGGTATTGAAGTCGACCGCAAGATCCTCGCGGACCTGGCGGTGGACGATGCGGCCGCCTTTGGCGCCTTGGCCGAACAGGCCAAGGCGGCACTCGGCACGAACTGACGTCCACCGCGCCCCGGCCAGGGACGGCCCGCGGAGCGGAGCCGGGAACAAGGGGATGCAAGAACTCGATCAATTGCTGAGCCGCGCCCTCGCGGAAGTGAGTGGTGCGCCTGATCTGGCAGCGCTGGATCAGGCGCGCGTGCAATTCCTGGGCAAGAAAGGCGAGCTCACCGATCAGTTGAAGCAGCTGGGCAGCTTGCCGGCGGAGCAGCGGCCCTCGGCCGGGCAGGCCATCAATCAGGCCAAGCAGACACTGCAAACGGCCATTAACGAACGCCGCGATACCCTGGAATCGGCGCGCCAGGACGCAGAACTGGCAGCCGGGGCCGTGGATCCGACGTTGCCTGGCCGCGGCCAGCTACCCGGTGGCCTGCATCCCGTGACGCGCACGCTGGAGCGCGTCGAAGCTATTTTCCGCGGCGCCGGCTTCGCCGTGCACGATGGGCCCCAGGTAGAAGACGAATTCCATAACTTCACGGCGTTGAACATTCCGGAGGAACATCCGGCGCGGGCGATGCACGACACGTTTTATTTCGCTGACGGGCGGCTGTTGCGCACGCACACCTCGCCCGTGCAGATCCGCGAGATGGTAAGCCAAGGCGCACCGATACGCCTCATTGCGCCCGGGCGAGTGTATCGCTGCGATTCGGACCAGACCCATACGCCAATGTTCCACCAGGTCGAAGGCCTGGTGGTGGACCGCGGCGTGAGCTTTGCCCACCTGAAGGCGGTGCTGCACGAGTTTGTCGAAGTCTTCTTTGAGCGCCCGGCAACGCTACGTTTCCGGCCGTCTTATTTTCCGTTCACCGAACCGTCGGCAGAGGTCGACGTGCTGTCGGATGCAGGACGCTGGCTGGAGATTCTGGGCTGCGGCATGGTGCATCCGAACGTCCTGCGTAATGTCGATATCGACCCCGAGGAGTACACCGGATATGCCTTCGGCATGGGCGTAGAACGCCTGGCCATGCTTCGCTACGGTGTCGATGATCTGCGCTTGTTCTTCGACAACGACCTGCAGTTCCTGCGGCAGTTCCGGTAAGCGCCATGAAAATCAGCGAACAATGGCTGCGCGAGTGGCTGGATACAGAACTTGCCGCCGCTGCCCTTGCCGACCGGCTGACCAGCCTGGGCCTGGAAGTCGACAGCGTGGAGCCACTCGGGGCCGGGCTCGATCAGGTCGTGGTTGGCAGGGTGCTTGAGGTGCTGCCGCATCCCAATGCAGATCGCCTGTCCCTGTGCCGTGTGGATGCGGGTACCGAGGCGCCGCTGCAGATCGTCTGTGGTGCGCCGAATGTCGAGGCTGAGCGCAATTACCCGGTGGCGCTGGTCGGTGCCACCCTGCCGGGTGGGCTCGAAATCAGGGGCACGGAGATTCGCGATGTGCGGTCTGAAGGCATGTTGTGTTCCGCAGTGGAGCTCGGCCTCACGGATGACGCTGACGGTCTGCTGGAACTGACCGACGAGTCGCCACCCGGGACCGCGATCACCGAGGCCCTGGGCCTCGATGACGTGATCATCGACGTGGACCTGACACCGAACCGGGCAGACTGTTTTTGCATGCTTGGCGTGGCCCGTGACCTGTCTGCCGGTCTCGACATCGACCTCAATTTGCCGCGCGTGCTGCCGGTGCTGCCGGTGATGGAAGAGACGGTTCCCATTGACGTCACCGCACCGGATGCCTGCCCGCGTTTTGCCGGGCGAGTGATCCGGGATCTCGATGCCAGCGCCAACAGTCCCACCTGGCTGAAAGAGCGTTTGCGCCGCGCAGGCCTGAGACCCATCCAGGCGATCGTGGACGTCACCAACTATGTGATGCTCGAATACGGCCAGCCGATGCACGCCTACGACCTGGACCGCCTGGACGGACGTGTGGACGCCCGCCTCGCGAGGCCCGGTGAGAGCGTGGAGCTGCTCGACGGGCGTACCGTCGAGCTCGACGATGACGTGCTGGTGATCGCCGATGACGCAGGGCCGGTGGCAATGGCCGGCGTCATGGGTGGGGCGGCCAGTGCTGTGGATGAACACACCACGCATGTGTTTCTGGAGTCGGCGTTTTTCAGCCCGGCAGCCGTCGCGGGTCGCGCACGACGCTATGGACTGCATACCGATGCATCCATGCGTTTCGAGCGCGGCGTCGATCCGGCGCACCAGGGGCGGGCCGTGGAGCGGGCCACCGCACTGCTGCTGGAGATAGCCGGCGGCCGGCCCGGGCCGCTGATCGAGGTGGTGAACGAAACTTACCTGCCGGCCCATCGCTCGGTGACCTTGCGGCGGGCGCGACTCGCGCAGCTACTGGGTGTCGATATCCCTGATCAAGTCGTGAGCGACATCCTGCGCGGACTCGACATGCGCGTGGAAACCACGGACGTCGGTTGGGCCGTCAGCGCGCCGCCGTCACGCTTTGATATTGCGCTGGAAGTCGACCTGATCGAGGAAGTGGCACGAGTCTACGGTTACGACCAGATCCCGGAACAGACGGGCGCCATGCCCGGCAGCCTGCCCAGCGTCACGGAGTCGGCCGTCTCCCTAAGCCGCGCGCGGGAAGTCCTGGTGGATGCCGGCTACCAGGAAGCTGTGACCTGGAGTTTTGTGGATGCCGAACTGGACCGTCGCTTCGCCGGCGGCCGGGAAGGCCTCGCGCTGGCCAATCCCATTGCGAGCCACTTGGCGGTAATGCGCCAGTCTCTGTGGCCGGGCCTGTGCCAGGCAGCCGCGTACAACCTCGCGCGCCAGCAAGAGCGCGTGCTACTATTCGAGTCCGGTGTAAGGTTTATTCAACAAGATGATGAATTGGCAGAGGAAAATATGATTGCCGGGCTGGCTACCGGCCCGCGGCTGCCAGAGCAGTGGGACGCGCCGACGACGAGCGCGGACCTATTTGACATAAAGTCCGTCATCGAGGCACTGGCCGGCTTGAGCGGCGAGCCCGAGTCCTTCGAATTTCGGGCGGCGACGCACCCTGCCTTGCGCCCTGGACGCAGTGCCGAAGTGCTGCGACACGATCAGCGAATCGGCAACTTCGGCGAACTGCACCCGACCCTGGCCAAGGCGCTGGACCTGCCGGTAGCACCGCTGCTGTTCGAGCTGCTTGCCGGGCCACTGCTGGCAGCGGTGCCGCCGCGATACCGTCCGGTTTCGAGATTCCCGGCGGTGCGCCGTGACCTGGCCATCGTGGTAGGTGAGGAAACCCCGGCAGGAGAGTTGCTGACCGCGATCCGGTCGGAGGTTGGAACACGGCTTGCCGACCTTCGGGTATTCGATGTTTACACCGGCAAGAAGGTCGAGACTGGTTCTAAGAGTGTGGCTTTGGGCTTGATTTTGCAGGATACATCCCGCACGCTAACAGACGCCGATGTAGAAGGAATCATGCACGGTGTCGTGGGTTGCCTGGCCCGCGAATTCAACGCCGCGATTCGAGAATAATTAATATGGCATTGACCAAAGCGGAAATGGCGGAGTCCTTGTTCAACGAGCTCGGGCTCAATAAACGTGAAGCTCGCGAACTCGTTGACGTGTTCTTCGAAGATCTGCGAGCCGCTCTGGCCAGTGGTGAACAGGTGAAGCTGTCAGGCTTCGGTAATTTCGATCTGCGGGATAAGAACCAAAGGCCGGGACGGAACCCGAAAACGGGAGAAGAAATCCCGATCACTGCACGACGTGTGGTGACCTTCCGGCCCGGACAAAAACTAAAAGCCCGAGTAGATGCATATGCTGGAACCGGGGAATAACGACGAACTTCCTCCAATCCCGGGTAAGCGCTATTTCACGATAGGTGAAGTCAGCGATCTCTGCGCAGTCAAACCCCATGTGCTGCGTTACTGGGAGCAGGAATTTCCACAACTGAAGCCGGTGAAACGCCGGGGCAACCGGCGTTATTACCAGCGTCAGGATGTCATCGTGATACGTCAGATCCGTAGCCTCCTGTACGACGAGGGCTTTACGATCGGCGGTGCGCGGCAGCGACTGATGGGTGAAGAGGCTAAGACCGACGTCTCTCAGAGCCAGCAGATCATCAAGCAGTTGCGCATGGAGCTGGAAGAGGTCCTGAAGCTGCTGCGACGCTAGCCGTCTCAGCCCACCCCGCTTGGGGTATTATCCGCAGCGTCCACCAAGGGCCGATCGGCCCTGTTAATAGGTGTGGCAAGGTTTCTCCCGGTCGGGGCGTGGCGCAGCCTGGTAGCGCACCTGCATGGGGTGCAGGGGGTCGGAGGTTCGAATCCTCTCGCCCCGACCACAGAAATCTCTAAGGTGTCCTAATTCACGCGCTTGGAAGAATCCAAGCCGATGCGGGCCTTCCAGCGTTACCCTCAACCTCTTGCGCCCGCGGCGCTGGTAAACACCACAGCAAGTTTGGGCGCGAATCAAGCGGCCACCAGGCCGCGCCCTCAAACATCCAGCGGCTGTGGCAAATGCACCCGCGACATCGCGGCACGCCCCGCACTGGCCCAATTAGGTATCCAGCATCTCCAGGACACCAATCAGAACGACGGCAAAGGCCAGCAGGACTACCCAGATTGTGATCATTATTCTGTCCCCCAGAACACCCATTGGACGCTGGCGGGCGCGGAGGAACTGTGACGCGCGTCACATTCCGGGGGTGCCTGCGGCATAATCGTTCGTCGCAGGGGAGAGTTCATGGCGCCACAACGCACGGGAGCAGGCGACACCCGCCACCCGTTCTTTCTCGGTATGCTGGTGCTGGCCACGGTCGCCTTCGGGGCGCTGTTGCTGGGCTTCTGGCAACCGATTTTCTGGGCCATTGTGCTCGGCATCCTGTTCCTGCCCGTAAAAGACCGCATCGGCAGGAAGCTGCCGGAACAACCGTCGCTGGTGGCCGCACTCACCGTGGTGCTGATCTTTTTTACCGTGCTGATGCCGGCACTGCTGGTGGCCTCTGCGGTGGCCTCGGAAGCGACTCTGCTGCTCGCGCGCATCCAGGACGGCGACTTGGATCCGGGCGTCGTGCTCGAATGGCTGCAGAACCTGGTGCCGCCGATCACCGATTGGGCCGGCAGGTTGGGTATCAACCTGGCCGAGTGGCAGGACAAGCTGTCTGGTGCCGCATTGAAGGGCAGCCAGTTCGTTGCCTCCCTGGCATTAACGGCCGGCCAGAACGTGGCCCGCTTTGTCGTCATGTTTTTTCTAATGCTCTACGTGCTGTTCTTCGTAGTTCGAGACGGAGAGGCGGTGCTCGGTCACGCGGAGCGGGCGATGCCCCTGCCAGACACCCTGGAACGCCAGCTGGGGCACAAATTTGCCGAGGTATCGAGGGCGACGCTCAAGGGCACGATCATTGTCGGCATCGTGCAGGGGGCGCTGGGCGGTATCATTTTTGCCATCCTCGGTATCCAGGGCGCCGCGTTCTGGGGCTGCGTGATGGTGATCCTGTCCGTGGTGCCGGCCATCGGCCCCGGGCTGGTCTGGTTTCCGGCCGCCATCATCCTGATCGCCACCGGCTCGTTGACTCAGGGCCTGATCCTGATCGCTTACGGCGTGCTGGTGATTGGGCTTGTCGACAACGTGCTGCGGCCCCTGCTGGTGGGCCGTGATACGAAGATGCCCGACTACCTCGTGCTGCTGTCGACCCTGGGCGGTCTGGCGATGTTCGGGATTACCGGCTTCGTGCTGGGGCCCGTCGTGGCCGCACTGTTCCTGACCGTGTGGCAAATGTTCGAGGCCGAGTCGAATGCGACCAAAGTGTCAGCGGAAGTGCGCGAGCCACAGGCCGTGGATGACCGGTAGCCGCCTCTGCCGCACAATCAGCCTTTGGGGCTATCGGGTCGGCAGCCTCTCGCGGACCATCTGGCCGGCGGTGTCCAGCTCCTGGTAACTCGTCCTGAGCAGCCGGTCTTCGATACCCAGCAGAATCGGGTCCGCGGCGCGCCGGTAGATATTGATCTTGGCGTTGTACGCAAAGCGCGTGAGCCCGTGCTTGTCTTTCACCGCAAGGCGGCGAACGGTGAAGGTGCCATCTGCGCGGGCTTCACCGGTCAGGTAGCACTTGATCGACTCAATAGCATCGCCTGACAGCTCCAGGCCGTTCAGCCGCGCCAGGCTAGCCTGGGCCTGCTCGACAAAATCGATGGAGTCCATGCGTACGTCGTCCGTCTGACCCGGCAGCGGGGCGGTAGGACAACCGGCGAATTCCCCCACCATGACCTGGCCCGGCATCGCGCGCTCGACCATTCGAGCGAGATCGATAGTGACTTCGCCAACCAGGTCCGTGTACAGCGTCGGATTCAGACCCTCGGCGTGGAAGAACTCGTAGCAGCTGCCGACATGAAACGCGGCCCGCAGGGCTGGCACCGTTCGGCCCTGGGCCTTGCTGCGCGCAATGGCATTGTCGGCCAGCACGAGATTCATGAAGTGGTACAGGTGCGTGTTGGCCGAACTGCCGACTTCACGGTTCCAGATGTAGAAGCCATCGCCCGTGCTAGAGCGCGCGAAATCGATGTGCATGGCACTGTCCAGCATCTTGCTGTGCGCAGAATTCAGCGAGTGAGACAGGCTGTTCAGCTGAGTCATTTGCTCGAAGGGGCTCAGCAGGCCGAAGCCGACGATGTCGAACAGCGCCACGGCCCGGCCGGCCGCATAGCTCACGCTGTAGCGACGCACCAGTCGGTCGATGAGGTCCGCTTCGTTGGGCGAATCGACCAGGGGCTGCCGTAATGCCAGGCGCACCGGTTCGGTGCCCAGCAGTCGCGCCGCGTTGCCGAGCTGCCGCTCGGAGAAGCGCCGCGAGCCGGACAGCATCCGGGTGATAAAAGTCTGCGACTCGTCGTCCGGCAGTTCGCTGCGCGTGGCGATGGCGTAGTCCGCGATCCGGTAGTGGGGTACCACCAGCAGCAGGACTTCCCGACCGCGGGGGCTCCACGCGAGCACGAAATTCCGGCCCAGGCCCCAATGGCCGTGCAGCTGCCGGTCCAGGTCAATCAGGCAGCTGCGCTGGCGCAGGTTCAGCGTCGCATCCAGGCTCAGGAGCTGCGAGGCAGGTCCGGGGTCGGAATGCTGACTGCTGGCGGGCAGTTGCGGTTGAATGAGTTCCTCCATGGGCCTCGCTGAGCGGTACTCGTATCCCTGTCCTGTCGGACATACCATGGGCGAGATGGGAACCGTAAAGCAACGCGCGGCGCCAACGCAAGACGTCGAGGCGCTCCTGGACCGTTTGCGCAGCATTGTCGGCCCCCGGGCGGTGTTAACGGATGCGGAGGTCCTGGAGCCCCACCTGACGGAATGGCGCGGCCTCTATCGTGGTGCGGCCACCGCCCTGGTGGAGCCGGGGACTACGGCCGAGGCGGCGGAGGTGGTGGCCGCCTGCGCCGCGGCCAGGGTCGCCATGGTGCCCCAGGGCGGCAACACGGGCCTGGTCGGAGGCGCCATCGCCCAGGCCCGGGCCGGGCACCCGGAAATTATCCTCGGCGCCCGCCGGCTGAACCGGATCCGGGACGTGGATGCGGCGAACTACACGATGACGGTAGAAGCCGGCTGTGTGCTTGCCGATCTGCAGGCGGCGGCGGAAGAGGCCAACCGGCTCTTCCCGCTGAGCCTCGGCGCGGAGGGTACTTGCCAGATCGGCGGCAATATCTCGAGTAACGCGGGCGGTATCAACGTACTCCGCTACGGCAATGCGCGTGACCTCGTGCTGGGCCTGGAGGTTGTGCTGCCCGACGGTCGCGTCTACGACGCGCTGCGTGGCCTGCGCAAAAACAACACCGGCTATGACCTGAAACAGCTGTTCATCGGCGCCGAGGGCACGCTCGGATTCGTGACGGCAGCGGTCTGTAAGCTCTACCCGCGGCCGGGCAGCGTGGCGACGGCGATGCTGGCGGTGGCCGACCCGGCGGCCGCCATCGAACTGCACAGCCGCGCGCGCGATGAACTGGGCGGCGCACTGGCAGCGTTCGAACTCATTGGGCGACTGCCGCTGCAACTCGTGCTGGATCATATTCCCGGTACCCGCGAGCCGCTGGACCGCGCGCACGACTGGTACGTGCTGCTGGAGCTGGCTCCGGCGGGCACAGATGCGCAGGACCAGCTGGAGCACTTCCTGGCCCGGCGGCACGACGCAGGCGAGATTGGCGAAGCTATGCTCGCGCATAGTGGGGCGCAGCGAGACGCGTTGTGGCGCCTGCGCCATTCCATCTCCGAGGCGGAGAAGCACGGTGGCGCCGGCATCAAGCACGATGTGTCCGTGCCGGTATCACGCGTGGCCGAATTCATCGCCTCGGCGAGCGCCGCGGCCCTGGCCGAGGTGCCCGATGCGAAGGTGGTCGCCTTCGGCCATCTCGGTGACGGCAACATTCATTTCAACCTGCAGCAGCCGCCGGGCATGGATCGGGTGGCCTTCCTCGACCGGTGGGAGGCTGTGTCCCGGGTGGTGCATACCACGGCTCACGAATTCGGCGGCAGTTTTAGCGCCGAGCACGGCGTGGGCGCCATGAAGCGCGATGAGCTGGCCCGGTTGCGGGGCGGGGTGGAATACGAGCTGATGCGCACGCTGAAACGGACCCTCGACCCCCACGGCCTGATGAATCCCGGCAAGCTGTTCCCGGCTGCCGAATAGGGACAAAGATCGGTTTTACCGGCCCCCGCGTGTAAAATTCACGGCCCTTTGACCCGCAGAGACCGTTTCCATGAGTGATTCCGACCACGAGCACGCTGAAGGCGAGGGCGAAGAGCGGCGCTATTCGAGCGTTGTCGTCGACGGCGTCGAGCAGGCCCCGAGCCGGGCGATGCTGCGGGCAGTGGGCTTTCGCGACGAAGACTTTCACAAGAGCCAGATCGGCATTGCGTCGACCTGGAGCATGGTCACGCCGTGCAACATGCATATCGATGAGCTGGCGAAGGAGGCCGCGGCGGGGGCCGATGGGGCCGGTGGCAAGGCGGTATTGTTCAATACCATCACGGTGTCTGACGGCATTTCCATGGGCACGCCGGGCATGCGTTACTCCCTCATTTCCCGGGAAGTGATCGCCGACTCGATTGAAACGGTGGTAGCGGGCGAAGGCTTCGACGGTTTTGTTGCCATCGGTGGGTGCGACAAGAACATGCCCGGTTGCGTGATGGCCATTGCGCGGCTCGATCGCCCTGCCGTGTTCGTTTACGGCGGCACGATTCAGCCCGGCGCGAAGCGGCGCGACATCGTCAGCGTGTTCGAAGCCGTGGGCGGTCATGCCGGCGGCAAGGTGTCCGATGCCGAACTGCTGGAAGTGGAGCGCACCGCAATCCCGGGGCCCGGTTCCTGTGGCGGCATGTACACGGCGAACACGATGGCCTCGGCCATCGAGGCGCTGGGCCTGAGTCTGCCCAACAGCTCCGCCCAGGATGCCATTTCCGAACACAAGCGCGAAGACAGCCGCAGCGCCGGTGCGGCAGTTTTGAACCTGCTGCACCTGGGTATCCGGCCGTCGCACATCCTGACGCGCAAGGCTTTTGAAAACGCGATTACGGTGGTGATTGCTCTCGGCGGGAGCACCAACGCGGTGCTGCACCTGCTGGCCATGGCTTACGAGGCGGGCGTGGAACTGAGCCTGGATGACTTCACCCGCATCGGTGCGCACGTGCCGGTGCTTGCCGACGTGCGTCCGAGCGGCAAGTACGCGATGTCAGAACTGATTGGCATCGGTGGCATCCAGCCGCTGATGAAGATGCTGCTGGACGCGGGGCTGCTGCACGGCGACTGCATGACCGTCACGGGTCGAACGATGGCCGAGAACCTGGCTGACGTTGCGCCTTACCCGGCCGACCAGGACATCGTGAGATCGCTGGACAATCCCATCAAGAAAGACAGTCACCTGGTGGTGCTGTACGGCAACCTTGCGCCGGAAGGCGCGGTGGCCAAGATCACCGGTAAGGAAGGCATGGAATTTAGCGGCACGGCGCGCGTGTTCGACTCTGAAGAGGAATCGTTGCAGGCCATACTCAACGGCACCGTCGTGGCGG
>CAZTIB010000034.1:0-5918 GCA_964613615.1 uncultured Chromatiaceae bacterium | reverse complement strand
TCCAGGCTTTCGGCGTGCCATGGTTTACACGGGCCGCCCTGCCGGTCGCGAACGAGCTGCTGGCCCGATTCAAGCATTTGCCGGACTGGGAGGCCCGGGTTGCAGCATTGGGCCAGGGCGAACGGGCCGACATCGATGTGGCAACGGCCCATGCGGAGGCCCGCGACAGTCAACCGGATTTGACCGTCATGCTCGATCTGGACGATCCGCAGGATCTGTCGGCCGGTCTTCGTGTCGCGGTAGCGGCCGACGATTTTTCCGACCGGGGTGCCGTGGAGGGCGAGCTGGTTGTCGCGTCGGCACTTGAAATCACAGTGCATCGCCGCACCGATGACTTCGGTGACCTGGTCGTGCACTTTCCCCGCCTGGGTTACCGGGTGATGCCGCTAGAATAGGAACCCATGGATTTCCAATTAGACCAAGACCAGCAGCAGCTGCAGGAAGCCGCCCGGCGCTTTGCGCGGGAACGGCTACCCGAAGTTGCCGAACACCTCGAGACTGCAAATGAAGCGCCCAGTCGCGAACTCATAAAGGAGTATGCGGAACTTGGCTTCCTGGGCATCAACATTCCGCAGGAGCTCGGCGGCCTGGGGCTGGGTAATCTCGAAGCCCTGATCGTGCTCGAAGAGTTCGGGCAGATTTCCTCCGCGGTGGCCTTTCCGATCTTCGAGTCCTGCGTGGGGCCGGTGCGCGCGATCGAGCGCTTTGGTGACCCAAAGCTGGCTGCCGATGTGGTGCCGGCCGTTTGCCGCGGCGAAAAACTGGTGGCCGTGTCCATGTCGGAACCACAGGCGGGTACCGCGCTGACGGACCTGAAGACGCGAGCCGAGGTGAACGGCGACCAGGTCGTGATCAACGGCACCAAGCGCTGGTGTTCGGGCGGCGGGCACGCCGACGGCTATGTCGTCTACTGCCGCATGTCGGAAGACGCCGGCGCCCGCGGTATCGGCGCCGTGTATGTCGAAAAAGATACGCCAGGTTTAAGTTTCGGCAGCGCCGAAGACCTGATGGGCTTTCGCGGCATTCCGTCGTCGGACGTGTTCCTCGACAACGTGACCGTGCCGGCTCACCACGTGATCGTTCCCGCCGGCGGCTTCGGCAAGCTGATGGAAGCCTTCGACCTGGAGCGCTGCGGTAACGCCACCATGGCGCTCGCCCAAGCCTCCGGCGCGCTGGAGGAGGTCACGGTCTACGTGCAGGAGCGCGAGCAGTTCGGCAAGCCGATCGTCGATTTCCAGGCTGTGCAGCTGCGGCTGGCGGAAATGAAAATGCAGGTCGAGAGTGCGCGGCTGCTGATCTACCGGGCCGCTGCCAATGCCCAGGAAGGTCTGCCCAGCATCCTGGATTCGTCGCTGGCCAAGTGCTACGCGAACGAAATTGCCCGTAACGTCACCGGCCACGCGGTGCAGCTGATGGGCGGCTACGGTTACTCGAAGGACTACCCGATGGAACGGCGGCTGCGCGACGCGTGGGGCTGGGGCATCGCCGGCGGCGCCATCGATATCCAGAAGGTCAACATCGCGAGTGCGATGGTCGGCCGGCGTTTCGACCAGCGCCGCTGATCTTGCGGGCTCGGCCCGTCACAACCGGTAGGTGCGGACCGCGGTGTCGTGCAGCAGCGCGGCGCGCTCGCGCGCCGAATATTCCCGCGCCACCAGCTTGAACGCGTTCCACAGAGTCGTGTACGAGCAGGACACCTTGTCCACCGGGAAATTGCTCTCGAACATGCACCGGTCGGAACCAAATGCGTCGATGCAGGTTCGGAAGTACGGCGCCATCGCGTCTGCAAGCTCCTGCGAACCTGGTGGTACGTCGCGTTTGTGCCAGCCGAAGCCTGCCATGGACATCGCCAGGCCGCCGAGCTTCACCTGCACGTTCGCACAGCTCGCCAGTTCCTCAATGGCCGGCTGCCAAACATCGAAGACTTCGCTGCGTCGATCTTTGTAAGGCCCGATGCCCAGCGGCCCGCCCACGTGGTTCAGCACGATCGTCTGCTCGGGAAAGCGCCGGGCCAGCTGCGTGACGTCCGGAATCTGCGGGTGGTAGACCCACGCGTCGAATACCAGGTCAAAATCCTTGAGTTGCGCGAAACCTGCCTGGAAACCGGGGTCGAGCAGCAGGTGCTGTGGTGGTTTGGTCTGTGAGTTGTGCACCTTGTCGCTGACATCCCACGCGCTGAGGTAGCGAATGCCGCGCACCCGGTCGCTGGCCGCGAGTTGAGCCTGCAGCACGGCGCGCACGTCTGCGCCCAGGGTGAGGTCTGCAAATGCCACGATGCCTGCGGCTACCCGGGTGCTGTCACCGCCCTGGCTTGCCGCAGTCAGTTCCGCTACGTACTCCGTTTCACCGACGGGGCGCAGGCTCTCCGGTCCGTCCGTGCGCCAGTCGTGCCGGCACTCCACGTACACGGTGCAGTCGACGCGGTGGCCACCGGCAAGGTCGCCCAGGAACTCGTCGACCAGGTAGCGACTGTCGCGGTAGTCCCACAGGTGATGGTGCGGATCGCAGATGGCGAACTCCGGATCGATGGCGGTCTCCGTCGCTGCCGCGCTGGTTTGATTAATCATGGGGGATAGCGTAAACCAGAGCCGATGCTGGCAGGTATAGCGGTATGAACAAGAACAACAACGGGCGTCTGGCCGGCAAAGTTGCGGTCGTGACCGGCGCGGGTCGTGGCATCGGCGAATCGGTGGCCAGGCTGTTTGCGCAGGAAGGCGCCCGGGTGATCGTCAACGCCCGCACACCTGATCACGTCAATGCTGTTGTTGCGGCCATCGAGAAAGCCGGTAGCGTGGCGCATGGCGTGCCAGCCGACATCGGCACTGCGGGCGGCGTGCAGGCGCTGGTGGATTCCAGCGTCGAAGCCTTCGACCACATCGACATCCTGGTCCACAACGCGGGCATATTCCCGTACAACCCGCTGGAAGACATGGACGACAGCGCTTGGCAGCAGGTCATCGACGTGAACCTTACTGGCGCCTTTCGTTTGACTCGGGCCTGCATTCCCAGCATGAAAGCGCAGCAGGGCGGGCGGATCTTGTTCACGTCGTCGGTGCAGGGCAACCGCACAGCCGTGCCGGGTTCTTCTCACTATGCCGCGTCGAAGGGCGGGATCAACGGCTTCATCCGCGCGGCGGCTTTCGAGCTGGCGCCGTACCACATCACCGTGAACGGCGTCGAGCCGGGCCTGGTGCTCACGGAAGGTACGGAGAAAGCGCTGTCGGAACGCCGCCGGGACCTGATGGCGCAGTACGTGCCGCTGAAACGCTGGGGCGAGCCGGACGAAATCGCCAAGGCGATGCTGTACCTCGCGAGTGAGGACGCCGCCTACGTGACCGGGCAGACCATCGTCGTGGACGGCGGCGCACTGCTGCCCCAGAACGGCTCTTTCATGGTGCGATGAAAGACAAGGTCACGACCCTCAGGCAGGCCGTCGCGATGGTCAACGACGGCGACGTGGTTGCGTTGCAGAACATGGCCACCCAGGCCGCCCCGATGGCCCTGGTCCGGGAATTGATCCGGCAGCAGAAGACAGGAATTGGTCTGGTGGTGCTGGTGGGGGGTATGGCGGTGGATTGGCTTGCGACTGCCGGGGTCATCGATCGCCTGATCGGCGCCGCCGTGACTATGGAACAGTTCGGTCTCTGCCAGCAGTACCGTCGGGCCGTCGAGGGCGGCCGGATCCGGGTCGAAGAACTGTCCGAGTCACTGCTGAACGCGCGACTGGGCGCCGGGGCTCGCAACCTGCCCTTCCTGCCGACGCGGGGCGCGATCGGCACGGATCTCATCGCGCTGAATCCGGATAACCTGAAACTCATCGATGATCCTTTCGGCGGGGACCCGGTGCTGGCCTGTCGCGCGCTGGTGCCGGACGTGGCGCTGGTGCACGCGCACCGGGCCGACCGCTTCGGCAACATCCAGTACGAACCGACCGCGATCTGGCCCGATATCGGAATCATGCCGAAAGCCGCCAGGCGGGTGCTCGTGACCGTGGAGGAAATCGTCGATACCGACGTGCTGCGGCGGAATCCCGATCGCACGATCCTGCCTGGCTTCATCGTCGATGCGGTGGTCGAAGTGCCGTATGGCGCGCATCCCACGTCGTTCTTTCCGAACTATGGTTACGATGCCGTGTTTCACCGGCGCTGGACTGAAGTCGCCCGGGATGATGCGCAGGCCAAAGACTTCATTGACCGGCACGTACTCGGCCCGGCCAGCCAGGCGCATTACCTGGACGTGGCAGGCGGCGCGGCTGCCCTGCAGCGCATCGCGGATTGGGAAGAAGGCGTTTGAGCACCGACTGGCGCAACAGCCCGCCGTCGACCAACTACTCCGTTGACGAACTGATGGTCACCGTGCTGGCCGAACAATTCCAGGACGGCGACCAGGCCTGCAACGGCATGGCGTCGTTCATCCCGGTGGCCGCGTTTATGCTAGCGCGGGCCACGCACGCGCCGGAAATGGTGTGGCTCGCCAGCTCGGTGGGGCTGGAGCCCAGGCCGAAGCGCATTCCGGCATCGACTCTGGAAGCGCCGCTGTGGCGTGACTCGGTGATGTACCTGGAGCAGTACGGAGACTTCTGGACTTATGTGTTGAACGGTCGCTGGATCGGGAAGTTCTGTGTGGGCGCCGCGCAGCTCGACCAGTACGGCAACGCGAACAACTCGATCATCGGCAGCGACTACCACGCGCCGACGGTGCGGCTGCCCGGCACAGCCGGGCTCGCTGACCTGTGTTCCATCGGCAAGCAGCTGTACTACTGGAACCCGAATCACTCGCCCCGCAGCCTGGTGGAAAAAGTGGACTTCATCAGCGGGGCCGGTTACCTGGACGGCGGCGACGCCCGCGAGCGGCTGGGGCTGGGTGGCGGGCCGCAGATCGTGGTGAGCAATCTCGCGGTCATGGACTTTCATCCCGACAGCAAGCGCATGCGGCTGAAGTCCGTGCACCCGGGTCACACCGTCCAGGAGGTGCAGGACGCCACCGGCTTCGAGCTGCTGTTACCGGAAGAGGGCGTGGGACAGACACAGGCGCCGACGCAGGAACAGGTGCGTTTGATCCGAGATGTCATTGATCCGGACGGCATGCGTAAACGCGATCTTCGCCGGCGCTAGCGCTTAGACCATCGCAGGGTCAGGGAGCGGGACGGAACAGCGGCATCGTGATGTCGTCGGACCAGGCTTCGAAGACGACTGTCACCGGCATACCGATCTGAACTGTTTCCGGGTCGCGACCAGTCACGTTGCTCATCAGGGTCGGGCCTTCGTCCAGCTCGATCAGCGCAATCACGTAAGGCGTGTCGTCCGCATAGGCTTCGGTCACCGGCCGGCGCACGATCGTGAAGCTCTTTACCTTGCCGCGGCCGGTGGCCTCGACCCAGTCCACCTGTTCGCTCGCACACGCCGTGCACAGGATGCGCGGATAGAACTGGTGATGACCGCAGGCGGTGCAGCGCTGGATCAGCAGTTTGTGTTCGCGGCAGCCCGCCCAGAAGGGCGCGGTCTCCGGCGACGGCCTGGGCAGGAATTTACCTTCGTGCTCGCTCATGTCAGGCCTCGCGCCCGAGTATCAGCGTGCAGTGGCTCGACATCACGCCGCCCTGTGCATGCACCAGGGCGACTTCCGCGTCCGCAACCTGCCGCGCGCCCGCCTGCCGGCGCAGTTGCGCGATGCATTCCGTCAGGTGATACATCGACCCCGGGTTGCCGGGATGGCAGTGCGACAGCAGGCCGCCGTGGGTGTTGGTCGGCAGCGGGCCGCCCAGGTCGAGCCCGCCGTCGGCCACGAAAGCACCGCCTTCACCCTTCTTGCAGAAGCCGAGGTCTTCGAGCTCCACCAGCACCACCGGCGTGAAGCAGTCATAGATACCGGCCACGTCGATGTCGCCGGGCCCGACGCCGGCCATCTGGTAGGCCCGG
>CAZTIB010000033.1:0-8576 GCA_964613615.1 uncultured Chromatiaceae bacterium | reverse complement strand
ATGCCGCAGCATCCATCACCTGTCCCAGGATCACGACCTGGACACGCTCGGTGAACCGCACGACTTCGTGCAGGAAATGCAGGCGTGCAGCATAACGTCAATGGCCAGGATCGAGGCGGCCTGCCAGGTCGCCCTGGACCAGGAAGGCGCGGATATCATTGTGCTCGGGTGTACCTGTATGCAGCCAGTCGCCGCCATCCTGCAGGCAGAGGGCATCCCGATCATTGAACCCATGGTCTCCGGCTACCAGAACGCGGAAATCCTGCTAGCCTGAAGAAATCGCGGGTGCCCTTCGCCAGCGGGTGGGAGCCAGGAACAGTGTCTTTTGCCAGGATCATCGGCACCGGCAGTTACCTGCCCGAGAAGGTCTTAACCAACGCCGACCTGGAACGGATGGTGGACACGAGCGACGAATGGATCGTGTCCCGCACTGGCATCCGCGAGCGGCATATCGCCGCCGATGACGAACGCACCAGCGAACTGGCCGAATACGCCGCGCGGCAGGCGCTGGACATGGCCGGCCTGCAGCCGGCGGATATCGACCTGATCATCGTCGCCACCACCACACCGGACCAGGTATTTCCGAGCGTAGGCTGCCTGCTCCAGGATCGGCTGAACATTCACAACTGCGGCCCGGCGTTTGACGTGCAGGCGGCCTGCGCCGGTTTCGTCTACGCACTGGACGTCGCCAACCGCTTCTTCCGCACCGATGGCGCGCAGCGGGCCCTGGTGGTTGGCGCCGAGACCTTCAGCCGCATCATCGACTGGAACGATCGCGATACCTGCATCCTGTTTGGTGACGGTGCGGGCGCGGTGGTGCTGGAAGCATCCGCCGAGCCCGGCATCATCGCCACGCATTTGCATGCGGAAGGCAAGTACCACGAACTCCTGAACGTGCCGGCCGGGGTGTCCGCCAACTATGCGCAGATTCTCGAGGGCGAGGCGTACACGCGCATGCAGGGCAGCGAAGTTTTCAAGTGGGCCGTGAAGGCGCTCGGCGATATCGTCGAGGAGACGCTCGAAGAGAACGACTTCAGCAAGCAGGATATCGACTGGCTGGTGCCACACCAGGCGAATATCCGCATCATCAAGGCCACGGCGAAGAAGCTCGGGCTGCCGATTGAACAGGTCGTGGTGACGGTAGACCGGCACGGCAACACGTCCGCAGCATCGATACCGCTCGCTCTCGACGAAGCTGTGCGCGATGGCCGCATCCAGCGCGGGCACACAGTGATCATGGAAGGCTTCGGCGGCGGCTTCGCGTGGGGTTCAGCCCTGATGATTTATTGATTGGCAGACCCGACGATCAGGCTGCCTCGAAGCTGCCGCCCTTGGCCTCGCAGTCGTCTGCCGTGGTAATCGTAAAGCCCTGGCCCTTGCAGGCGTTCTGCCCCGCGCACTGGCTATCAGCCGTCTTGCAGGCGCTCTGGCCCTTGCAGGCATTGCCGCCGATGCATTTGCCGTTGGTCCCGTCCCCGCCGTGCGCGTGACCCTCTCCGTCGTCGGAGTGCGCGGCAGCGGTTAGCGGCACAGCAGCAAACAGCCCGGCGGCCACTGCTGCCAGCGCGATTCCTCTAGCCCGACTCGTATCTGTCATGAACTGCTCCTGGATGTTGGCCAGTGCCCCTGCGTGGACTACGGATACCAGCGCAGGGAAAACCGCATTCGACTTCGGTATGTGACTCATTATAAAAAGGAGGTTTGGTCAAGATGCAAACGCCGCCCCGGCAGGCGCCCTGCAGCTCGACGCCGCCAGTCACGCTAGAGGCACCCCAGACCATGTACAAAAGATTATCCGCGCTTATCCTCAGTCTCGCCCTGATGCTCGCCGTGTCGGGCGCCACCTGGGCGCACGGCGATATCCCAAGGACCGCGGAGCCTTCCGACGCCGAAGCGCGGCTGTTCGTCGCAGACGCAACCAACGGCGACCTGATCTCGCTGGACTTGCCGACAGGCGACATGGTCAGTCGACTGTCGACACCGCGCTACATCATGAGCCTTGCGCTGAGTTCCGACGAGCAGCACCTGTTCACGATGCGCGGGCGCAGCACGTACAGGGACTTCATTACGGTGGTAAACACGGGACTGGATGCCGAAGAAGGCAGATTTTACCCGCCTTACGTGGCGCGGACCATCCCCGTGGACACGCCCGGACCTGGGTGGGAAAACCGCATGCTCACGGTGCGCGGCAAGGACGCGCTGATGATGGAGGGCACCGCCGAATTCGTCATCCTGGACGACAATGCGTTTACCGGCCTCGCACCGATCAGCGTGCGCACCTTCAAGCTGGGTGCCCCGGACCACTATTTCTACCTGGAGGAGGGCGACAACCTCTACGTGGGACACCTGCGTAAGGGCTACGTCCAGGTCATCAACAGCAAGACGGGCGAAGAAGTCACCAGGATCGAGGGTTGCCCGCTCAATCACGGCAAGGGCAAGGACGAGGTCTCGGGCCGGCTATTCTATGCCTGCATGCGCGACGTCATGGTGATCGGCACGCGCGGTGACGAGCAAAACCAGGTGGTTGGCCGCATTCCGTACCCGGAAAACCAGCGGATAGGCGCCTTCATCGAAGGGGCTGGCCGAATCCTGTGGGGCTACACCGAGGGCATCCTGCCGATCATGTATCGCTTCGATCCGGCCGTCGAGCCCTACCAGTTCGAAGTGGTGACGCTGGGTGCCTCGATCCGGCAGTGGGCCACCGAGGGCGGCAAGTATTTCCTGAGCCTGACGCGCGGCGGGGTGCTGCAGATTCGTGACGGCGGCACCGGCGAACTGCTGCGCACCGCCCAGGTCTCCAAGCCGTTTGCCAAGGACTATCACGAGCACGTGGGCAGGGCGATCCTGCCGGACATCAAGTCCATGCACGGCGACGCCTACGTGAGCCTGCCCCACGAAGGCCGCATTGCGTTGGTGGACCTGGAGACCGCGGAGATCAAGCGCTACTTCGACGTCGGTGGTGAGCCGACGCGCATCGTACTGGTTGAGCCGGCGGCGGCCGCCGCCCGCGCGGCCGCGATGAGCGCAACCCAATAGCCCGGATTGGGGGGAGCTGAAATGAACAACGTGACGCATGCTCGAGTGCGCGGACATTGTGTGAGCAGACTCCGGACTTGGCGCACGGTCGCGATAGGCGGCCTCGCGGCGCTGGCGGCGGCGTGTGGACAGGATGCACCGCCAGCAACAGAGGCAACCTCGACGGCGCCAGCCGCAACGGAAGCGCCTGCCGTTGCGGACCGGCTCACGGTCTACACCGTCAACTATCCGCTTGCCTATTTCGCCACGCGCATCGGCGGCGATCGGGTCGAAGTCGTGTTTCCGGCCCCGCCGGACGGCGACCCCGCGGCCTGGGCGCCGGAGGGCCAGGACATCGCGGCCTTCCAGAAGGCGGATGTCATCCTGCTGAACGGAGCGGGCTATGCGGGCTGGACCAGGCTGGTCTCGCTGCCGGAAGACCGGCTGGTCAACACGTCGGAGAGCTTCGCCGACCGCTACCTCATGGCCGAGGACGAGGCAACGCACAGCCACGGCCCGGACGGGGAGCACAGCCACGAAGCGCAGATTGCCTTTACCACCTGGCTGGATCCGCAGCTCGCGATCGCGCAGGCGGCCGCCATTCGTGATGCGTTGAGCGCCAGGCAGCCGGAGGCGGCGACCGAGTTCGCGGCCGGCTTCGAGTCCCTGCAGGCCGACCTCCAGGCGCTGGACCAGGATTTCACCGCGCTGTTCGAGCAGCTGGGCGATACGCCGGTGGTGTTCTCGCACCCGGTCTACCAGTACCTGCAGCGCCGCTACGGCATCAACAGCATTTCGGTGCACTGGGAACCGGACGAAGTGCCCAGCGACGAGCAGATGACGGAACTGGCGAACCGGCTCGTGCGGCACCCGGCCGGGATGATGATCTGGGAAGGCGAACCGATAGCCGAAAGCGTCGAAGCACTGGCCGCGTGGGACGTCGAGAGCGTGGCTCTCGATCCCTGCGGCAATCGGCCGGGACAGGGCGATTACCTGGCCGTGATGCGCGAGAATGTTGCCAACCTGCGCGCCGCGGTGCCTGGCGCCGGCCAGGGCTAGCCTGCCGGCCGGCAATCCCGTTACGCAACCAACCAGGAGCTTGATCACAATGCAAAGCTACATCGTTCAAGTCAGCGCCAAACCGGGCCACGAAGATCAGGTGACGAAGTTCTACCAGGATCTCGAGCCGCTGCTGCGCGAGGCGCAGGGTTTTCGGGGCCGCCAGATGTTCCGCGGGCAAACGGGCACCATGGCGGCAGCGGTCAGGGCCAGGCTCAGCAAGGAGGAGCTGGCCAAACACGCGGAACCGCCCCACGAACACCCCGGCACGCAGTTCGTGATCATCGAAACCTGGGACAGCGTTGACGACCGGATGCAGTTCTCCATGAACGTGCAGGCGTCGCGCACCAAAGATCTCATTCCGCACCTGCTGCCCGACCACAGCCACGAGTTCTTCGAGGATATCTCGCTCGATTGACAGCCGGGCAGATGCCCGGACCGCGCGCACCTGCGCCGAATCCGGGGGTCGACCGCTCTATTGCCCCGGCTGAGAGATGAATTCTGCCAGCGCCTGCCGGCCATCGCCGAGCCACGGCAGGCCGTGACTGAACAGCAGGTGATCAAACTCATAGCCGTCGATCAGTCTTTGATAAGCGGCCCTCAGTCCCGCTTTCACCGCGGCCGCTTCCTCGCCCATCATCCGATCGGACACGAAGCGCAACGGGCCATCGCCCCGGCGGACACAGCCGTCACCCAGCACCACGCAGCCGCCCCCCCGGTCGAGGAACAGCGCGCCCTCGTCCGGACACAGTGCGTCGATCTCGATGGACTTCACCGCGCCGGGCAGCGTATCGCCGAAGCGGAAAGGCTGGATCTGCTGCCCGGTGGTGAATTCGTGCAGGCCCTGCTCGACGCACCACACCTGGCAATCGAAGCGCGCCGCGAACTCCGCGCAGTGCCGGTAGTGGTGACGGATGCTGAGATAGATATTCTGCGGCGGGCGACTGGTGAACCAGTCCAGGCCCGCATCGGGGATCAGCGGATCGATCAGTACCTGCTCTGGCTCGAAGTAATACGAACTGACCTCGATCCCGATCCGGGGATGCCGCTGGGTCCAGTGCCAAATGCCCGGGAGTACTTCCTGCATGGCGACAATCCTAATCGACTTCGCGCGCGAGTCCCTCATACAGCGCCAGAGTCAGCGAACCAGGCGCCAGCACACAGCCGGGCCAACGCGGCAAGACGACATGTACCCGGCCGTTGGGGCCGATCCCAGGGTCCGGGTAAACCTCCCGACCGGCCCGAACACTAAACAACCAGTTCGATCGTATTGATGTGACCGCGCCGGTTTCCCGTCCGTCACTGATCAGTCATTGTGGCCTGCATGCGCAGGCGGCCTTCTGAACATAAGATCGCGCGCGAGTCAGCGTGGTCAACGGATTGGCCGCAGCATCGTTGAGCCATGAAACGCGGAGTACAGGAGTTACCGTGAAAGACGCAGCGAAACTGATTCCCCCGCTGGACCGGCGCCGCTTCATGGAGCTGGCCGGCCGCGGGATTGGTGCATCGGCGCTGGCCGCACTGTTGCCCGGCTGCGGCGGCGGGGGTGGTGGTGGCAGCAGTGGCGGTGGCGGCCTGGGTGGGCCCGCGATACCGCCTGCGTCCGCAGAGGTGCAGGCGCTGCGCCGCACCAGTTTCGGCGTGTCGCCGGACAGCCTCGCAGCGATCAACGCGCTCGGCGTCGAGGACTACCTGGAACAGCAGCTGAACTACCTGGCCATCGACGACTCCGCGATTGAAGCGGCCGTGGCCAGCACCTTCCCGCTGGCCAGCCAGACACCCGCCCAGCTATACCCCGGCTTCCCAAACAACATTGGCGACATCGTCGAAGACCTGGTCGGTGCCACCACCTACCGCGCTTTTTTCAGCCCGCGGCAACTGTACGAAGTGATGGTGGAGTTCTGGAGCAACCATTTCAGCATCCACCTGGTCAACGGCATCATCCCGGCGCTGAAACCCTACGACGATTTCGCGGTGATTCGTCCCAACGCGATGGGCACGTTCCGCGAGCTGCTGCAGGTGTCGGCAAAAAGCCCGGCGATGCTCTACTACCTCGATAACTTCCTGAACTTCGTCGGCGAGCCGCAGGAAAACTACGCGCGCGAGCTCATGGAGCTGCACACGCTGGGGGTCGACGGCGGGTATACGGAAGACGACGTGAAAGAGGTTGCACGCTGCTTCACCGGCTGGACCATCAACCAGGTCACCGGGGAGTTCCAGTTTGTCCCCTTCCTGCACGACAACGGCGCGAAAACAGTCCTCGGCACCCTGATCCCGGCGGGCGGCGGAGTCACCGACGGGGAGACGGTCCTGGACCTGCTTGCGAGCCATCCGGCTACCGCCAACTTCATCGCCACCAAGCTCTGCCGGCGCTTCCTGAGCGACGACCCGCCCACCAGCGTGATTGCGGCGGTTGAGAACACTTTTAATACGACGGACGGCAACGTCGTCGAGATGCTGCGCACGCTGTTCAACAGTGCTGAGTTCGCAGAGGTGCAGGACCAAAAATTGGCACGGCCGATGGAGTTCATCGGCTCTCTTCTGCGTGCACTGAACGTCAACCAGACGCTGCCCACGGACGACGGCCGGCTGTACTTCGCGCTACTGAGCCTGCTCAGCCAGGTGCCCTTCTACTGGGTACCCCCGAACGGTTACCCGGATGTGGCGCCTTACTGGGGCAGCACCAGCGGCTTCCTGAACCGCTGGCGCATTGCACTGGCGCTGAATGCGCCGGTGATCCAGGAATACTTTCCCGTCGATCACACGGTGGCAGGCGCGACCAATCTCGCTGAAACCATCGACCTCGCGGCCGCGGCCGTGCTGAACCGGGAACTGGCGGTGGAAGATCGCACCACGATCATCGACTGGCTGGTGACCGAGCTCGGCGTGACGCCTGAACAACCTCTCGACCCGGCAACGGTCACGGCACTGGCGCCCTTCGTGGTGGCGATGCTCGTGAGCTCCGTTTACTTCCAGTTACGGTGACGATATGACAGGCACTCCCCCAAAACTGAAGGCTGCCGGCGGCCCCGGGTTGCGAGACATCCTGGTGTGCGTGTTTCAGCGCGGCGCAGCCGACGGCTTGAACTCGATCATTCCCTACGGCGACGCCGACTACTACACGTTGCGGCCAGACATCGGCGTGCTGCCACCTAACCAGGGCGGCGCGATCGACCTCGACGGCTTTTTCGGGCTGAATCCGGCCGCTGCCGAGCTGTTGCCCCTCTACCAGATGGGCAGGCTGGCGGTAGTGCACGCCACCGGTGTACCCCATGGCACGCGTTCGCACTTCGACGCGCAGGCGCTGGTGGAGTCGGGCGCCGCCGACAAACAGTTCCTGGGCACCGGCTGGATCGGGCGGCACCTTGCCGCCACCGAATCATCCGAGGATCGGCCATTCCGCGCGGTGTCGATCAGCGGCGCAGTGCCGATGTCGCTGGTGGGCGCCGATGACCCCCTGGCCGTGGATTCCCTCGAAGATTTCGGCATCGGCGATGTCGGTGGCACGAGCTACCAGGACACGCTGGACACCCTGTACACGGGCGACCTGCCCTTCAGCGGCGTGGCCCAGGCAGCCTTAACGGCAATGGACGAACTCGCGGCTGCCGACCCCACGCAATTCCAGCCGGAAAACGGTGCGGCATACCCACAAAGCC
This sequence comes from uncultured Chromatiaceae bacterium, assembly GCA_964613615.1. GTDB lineage: Bacteria > Pseudomonadota > Gammaproteobacteria > Steroidobacterales > J054. Next base: position 846 of record CAZTIB010000033.1, on the reverse strand, counting down.
AGCTCGGTTCAGGACTGCTACAAACCGCCCAGCTGATCAAGGCCGACCTCGGCGTCGAGGTCGTGTGCGTTGATGTAGGCGGCTGGGATCATCACGAGAACCTGCCCACCGTTATGCCGGGCTCGTTGTCGGATCTGGCTGCCGCCTTAAATGCCTTTCACACGGACCTGGGCGCGACCATGGACCACGTCACGCTGATGGTGATGACGGAGTTCGGCCGGCGGGCGGCCGAAAACGGCTCCGACGGCACCGATCACGGCACCGGCAGCTGTGCCTGGCTGCTCGGGGGCGGCGTCATCGGCGCCCAGGTGGCCGGCGCCTGGCCGGGCCTGGCCGCAGGCAACCTTTTCCAGGGCGAAGACCTCGCAATCACCACGGATCTCCGCGACGTGCTGGCGCAGATGCTGGAGCGCCGGTTGTTCAGCCCCGGCGCTGCCGCCCTGTTCCCGGGCTTCACACCGAGCGTGGCGCCGGAGCTGTTCCTGAACAAGACCTGAGACGAAAAGAATCGCGGCTAAAGCCGCTCCTACCGAAGGAAGATTGTAGGAGCGGCTTTAGCCGCGATCTTCCCTACAGGACAACCCACCGCATTCGGCGAGCCTGTTCGCGGCTTAAGCCGCTCCTACCGGAAACCAGGTGTCAGGCAACGCGTCTCAGGACTTAGGCAACCGCTTGAACATCTGCGTGACCGCATAGTCCAGGCGCTTGCGGGCGTCGTCGGCACTCAACGTGCCCTGAACGTTATCGCTGGCGACGGCGGCCCAGACCGGATCACCGGTCGTCGTATTCAGAAGCACCACGGCAAGCGCACCTTCCGGCTCGTTCGCCAGCACCTGCAGCTTGGTC
>CAZTIB010000032.1:0-23890 GCA_964613615.1 uncultured Chromatiaceae bacterium | reverse complement strand
GATTGCGGTGACTTTCCAGTTCGACGAGGACGTCATCGGCTTCGATGAGAGCGACATCCAGGTGAACAACGGCACGGTCGGCGCCTTCGCCGTCGTCGACGCCGCCACCTACACGGCTGACATCACGCCGGACGGTGCCGGCGATCTCACAATTTCCGTGGCCCCCGCTGTCGCCACCGATGGGGCGGGCAACGCCAGCGCCGGCGCGTCAGAAACCAGGGCCGTCGATGCACAAGCCTGGCGGCTGATCTGGTCTGACGACTTCGACGGCAGCGGCCTCGATGCCGCGAACTGGACCGCCCGTACCGATGCCGACTGTCCCGCTCCCTGCGACGGCATTGCTTCCTACCTCAGCGAACGCGTGACGGTCGCCGGCGGCGTGCTCACAATCGAAGCCCGCGACGAAGGTGGCGCTGTTTACACGTCGGGCCTGATCGATACGCGCGGTAAGCTGGAGAGCAAGTTCGGGCGTATCGAGATCGATGCCCAAATGCCGGGCACGATCGGCACGCTGCCGTCGCTGTGGCTGCTGCCGGCGAATGACGCGTTTGGTCCGTGGCCCCAGTCCGGGGAAATCGACATCGTCAATGCACCCAACCTGTTGCCGGGCAACACTACCCTCGAGCACACGCTGCGCTATGGCTTGCCCGAGCCGGAGGATACCGTGACCACGGCGACCTCTGTCGCACCGGGTTTGCCGACGCTCGAGCTTATCGAGTACGCCATTGAATGGGAGGGCGGTGAGATCCGGTGGTTCGTGAACGACGTTCACGTGGCAACGCAGATCCAGGACAACTGGTACGCGTTCTTCGAAGATAGCGACGGCGTCTACACGCTGGGTGCGGACGCAGAGCCGTTTGACCAGGATTTCTATGTGCTGATCGGTCTGCCCGTGGGCAGCAATGCCGGTGGCGGATCAGCCTTCCCGCAATCGCTCGTGATCGACGCGGTGCGCGTCTACGAGTGTGCCAACCCGCTGGATCCGGCACTCGGCAGCGGCTGCAGCACCGGCACTGGGGTACCTCCGGAAGATGCGCCGGGTGCGCCCTATTCCGAGATGCTCGAGGTCTACACCGAAGCGCCGGCGGTATTGGAGTTCGAGGGCCCGGGCGCCATGACGACTGCGTCTGAGTTGGTGCCTGACACTTCCGTCAGCGCTCCCGGTGTCGTGGTCACCAGCACGATCAACGCCATGGACAACGGCAACACCGTCTGGAACGTCAATATCGACGCCGTCGGCGGTACAGGTCGGGTGTTCATGCGTGCTGGAGATTTCCCTGCCGGCAGGGGCTTCTTTGATCTATCCGGGGGAGCAACAGCTGGCGAACTGCTGTTCAGGATGCGTGTGAATTCGGCCACCGACGTATCGCAGCTGGCCATCGGACTCGACAGCGCAACGGGCAGCGGCCGCGACTTGGTAAACATCTTGGCTGATAACGTGTGGCGCAACTACTCGGTCAAGATCGCGGACGTCGTGCAGGGAGCGCCCGTCAATCTCGCCGAAATCGCCAATCTGTTCGTCCTTGAGGCTAGCGGTGGCGCCGTGGATCTGGATCTCGACGATGTCGAGATCAAGGTCACATGCCGCGACCAGGGCGGCTGCCAGGCGACGCCGCGGATCCCGTCGGAAGCGGAACCGACCGTGGAGTATTCACAGGACTTCGAGGGGATGACTCCTGCTCAAGGGGCCCCGCCGAACGATTTGAGCGATGACGGCTGGCTCGTCGGCGCCAACGTGTTCGACCCCACAGGCACCACCGAGATAGGCGAGTACTTCGCTTTCCCGGCGCCGAATGGCGGACCTGCGTTCTCCGCAGTCGTCGACGGCCAGGGGGGCACTGAGCAGGGCAACAATCAGCTGTCCGTCTACAATGACTACAACAACCCCATTCATGGCGATGGCAGTGGCAATATCATCGAAGCCATCCTATTCCGGCCTATCGGCGTTATCGGTGCCGGCGACGTGGGTCAGACCTGGACCCTCAGCTTCGAAGTCAAACAGGGCAACCAGGTGCCGCCGTCGACCTCGTATGCATACATCAAGGTGATCGAAAGTTCGGCCAACTTCGCAGATCTTGCAATCGAGTCTTTCGACACGACGGCCATCGGATCAGGCTGGACCGGCGGTTCGGTCAGCCTGGTGATCGACGCTGCATGGGTCGGTGAGACGCTGGAGATCGGGTTTGCCACCCGGGCGACCAACTTCGACCCCTCCGGCGTCTTCTACGACAACATCGCGGTGTCGGCGGCTCCGTAGAACCATCAGCATGCCGGGTAAGCTTGTCATGACTTCCAAGCCCTATTATTGGACATTCTCTATTGACGACATCGCGATCAGCGGGCCCGGTAGGCCATGAGTTGAGTCGCGGAGTCGGGGGGGCCTTCAATGAATCGCATGCATGCTTGAACTTTTCGAGTTAGTGCGCCACCGTGTGTGTGCGCTAATCGAAAATGCTATCAAATAAAAAATCCTAAATAGAAAACAAAAGATCTCAAAAAAAGGGTGGTCGCTATGTCGCGCTTAACTCCCAACACCTCTAGCCGGAAATTCTGCCGCGTTCTGATGCTCAATCTGGTCGCTCTGACCGTGTTGACGGGCCAGGCTCATGCCACCGACATCGTCACGACCTACAAAGATGAACTCGGCTGGAAGTTGCAGGTCAACGGCCAGGATTTCTACGTCAAGGGAATTAACTGGGGCTACACACCAAGAAATGAGAATTTCAACTACAACCTCTGGGGCCAGTCCGCTGACCGAATCAGAAAGGTGCTTGACTACGACATGGGGCTGCTGAAGGCAGCCGGTGTCAACGCGATTCGTAGTTTCAGCATGATTCCGCCCGAGTGGATCACCTACATTTACAAAGAACACGGCATCATGACGGTCGTGAATCCGCTGGTGGGACGATACGGATACATGGTTGGCGGCAGATGGGTTGAGTTCACTGACTACTCCGATCCGCTGACCCGCGCGACGCTCCTGGCCGATACCCTGGAGCTCATCGATCGATACAAGACCACGCCCGGTGTCCTGATGTTCGCCCTGGGTAACGAAAGCAACTATGGCCTGTCCTGGTCGAGCTTCGAGATCGAGAATCTTCCCGAGGGCGAGCAAAACACGGCGAAAGCGCGGTACCTGTACAGCCTGTTCAATGAAATCATGAAGTCGGGGAAGAGAATCGCGCCGAATCATCCTTTCGCGATCGTCAACGGCGATATCCAGTACATCGATCTGATCGCAGAAATCGCCACCGAGATGGACGTGCTCGGCAGCAATGTCTACCGCGGCAAGAGTTTCACGAGTCTGTGGCCTGATGTGCAGCAGAAGCTCGATTTGCCGGTCCTCTTCTTCGAGTTTGGCAGTGATGCCTACAACGCGAGGGAGCGTCGGGAGGACGAGGTCTCCCAGGCCATGATTCTGAAAGAACAGTGGCAGGAGATGTACAACAAGGCTTACGGCAACGGTGAGGAAGGCAACTCCGTCGGCGGTTTCGTCTTCGAGTGGCGCGACGAGTGGTGGAAGTACCTCCAGGACGAAGATTTGGACGTGCAAAACACCACCGCATCCTGGTCGAATCAGGCTTACCCCTTCGACTACAGTGAAACTAGGAACAACATGAACGAGGAGTGGTTTGGTATCGCCGCGCTCGGCAACGTGAACGCCGATGGCGTTTACGAAGCCAGGCCGAGGCTGGCCTATGACGTGCTCAAGGAAATGTGGCAGGTAGACCCTTACACGTCGCAGAAGGCCGCCATCAACCGGGGCATCAGCGATAGGGACATGGAGATCCTGGCCTTGAAGAGCGACGTGCGCGCCCTGAAGGCCGAGAGCGAGGAGCGGCGAAAGACCATAAGTTTCAACGGCGGCAGCGTTCGCCTTGAAAGCCTGGTCCAGGGCACCGAGCAGGACATTGACGAGCTCGGTGATGAAGGCACGGAATTCTCGAGCGGCCAGATGGTGTTCCTGGACTTCGGGTTCGCGCCGACGGAGAGGATCCAGGGTCGGAGTTCGATCAATCTCCTCGGCCAGGTGGCTGACACGGAGCCAATGATCCTCCAGTACGGGCGCCGGGGCCTGCCGGTTACCGTCGTCATCGAACAGGAGAATCCCTTCATTTCAGAAGGGCAGGACGCGGGCGGAACCCCGACTCTTATAGCGACAGAGGATTTCCGGGACAGGGAACGGATAGAGATCTACGACTTCGAAGCGTCATACGACGGCGACGCCTTTGACGTGAACGCCTTCTACCATACGCCGCGTTATCACTGGAAGTATGAGGGCGACTTCTTCGGCATAGTCCGGGAGACGACCGATCTGACCAGCCCGTTTACGGGCCAGGACATCTGGAATGCCAAGGCGCCGAACGGTGTCGAGTTCATCGGCGACGAGGTGCTGAACGGTATGAAACTCCTCGTCGGGGATGAAGTGTATTGGGGCGCCAACCCGTCAGCCATCCTGAAGTACAACTTCAGCCTCGCCGGAGTCGACTATAGTTTCATGCATGCTGAGGACCTGGCTCGACGTGGCGATTCGGGGACTGCGACGGAGCCAACCGAAATCCAGACGCGCCAGACGACCCTGTATGCGGATATTGACATTGGCGAGACCACGAGGCTCGAGCTCGGCGGCATCATGGCCAGCACCGAGAAGATCGGTGATGAGTACACGGAGGCCAAGGGCGGCAGCAGAGTGAAAGTCGACGAAATTGAGTTCGAGGATACGCTGGGCTTCAAGGGGAAACTGAGCTTTGACCTGCTGGATACCAGGTCTTACCTGTCCGTCCAGTACGCGGGCCTGGTAGCGGATGGCGGCGACCCGCTGAAGGAATTTGGTTCGAAACTGCCGATTTCCGGGCTTGGCAACAAGCGGGTGTTCGAAGCCGGGTCCCAGATGAATTTTGGTGACTTCATGCTTTTCCCGCGCTTCCTGTGGCGTGACAACCTCGTCGATGCGGGTCCCAGCATCGATTCGGACATCAGCGATGGGGATGTGTTCTTAGGGATACAGCCGCGCAACCGCGACGATGATGCCTTTGCCGTCCTCGACAACCGTGAAGCGACATCCTTCGAGCTGTTCCTGACCTATGACCCGACGGGCGCCACGCCCTTCTACAAGTGGGACAACAACGTTCGCGAGGATTCGGCCTTCGCCTTCAACATTGGTGCCGTGTATACGGAACAATCGTCGGATACGGACTCCTATCAGTTCTTCTTTGAGCCAACAGGAGAGAACGCGGCGTTTGGCGAGGGCCTGCCAGATACCGACGTCTGGGAGGTGTCGAGCCGAATGGTATTCGTGCCGGGCTTCGATACCCGGTTGATCCTGAATCTGCTGTACGGGAACAACCAGTCCACCGGTGACCCGGAAGGCGGCAAGCGCGAGTACTACGAAATGGATTTCACGTTCATGCGCGGGCGGCACGTGTTAGCCGGTTATCTCTGGAAGGATGCGTGGGGACCGTATGACTTCCAGCGGCAGTTCAACCTCACTTTCCCGTACCAGGTGCAGCTGGATTATTCGATCCTGCTGGATGAATTGTTCGACCAGGAGTGGTCTACGCAGATCGGCCTGAAAACGCTGTTCCGGACCTTCGATGAGAATTCGCCCGAGCAGGAGTACCAGGACGGCGACAATGACTGGCGATTCCTGACCTCCCTTTACATCAACTTCGTATTCTAGTGAATGAATATGCAGTCCGAGGGACGGAGACTATGAAGAAATACAACGAAAAATCGGTCAGAAACCTTGGGCCACGCGCATGGTTATCGGTGGTCATGGCGGTCGGCATCGGCAGCCTCGCGGGTTGCGGCGGAGCGCCTGACAAAGAGATCGGCGGCAATGTCGTGGACGCCACCGGCAGCATAGAGCTGCCGACGGACACACTCCTGAATCTCGCCTGCGAGGATGTGGGCATCTGGGAAGAGCAGTGTGTGCTGGATGATGATGCGAATCCCTTCCGGGGAATCACCATCGAGGAATTCAATCTCAACGAGCCCGATGAAGAGTTTAATAAGTTCGAATTGGCGGACGGGATTCCAGCAGGTCCCAGCGGCGCTAAGGCGAGGTTCTATTTCTGGGCCACGGCGCTGGCGCGGCGGCCTCTGGGCGAGAATCAGTATTTCACCGCGCTGGCCTTGCACGAGTTGTACACGGTGAGCAGGGACCCGCTCATCCGCGAGCAGGCAAAAAAAGCCTATCGATCTCTCTGGGATAATTTTTTCGGCACGGTCGTCGTTTTCGAATGCTGCGGGGAGTTTTTTCCTTTCGATCGAGAAGACACGGGGTTTGCTGTGACGCTGAACGAGGAGGTGCTCGAACGGCTCGTGCGCGCATCCGAATTTCCTGGCACGAACTCGCCTGAGCGTTTTTTCTACCCGGACGGGTTTGAACCGCTTATCCCGGACGACCCCTCGACTCTGGGGAACCCACCCGATGCGGGCCTGATCGAGCTCGAGACGCAGGATGTCATCACCGACTGGGGCTTCAACTATAGTTGCACAGGGGAAGGAACCGCCGCCGATCCACGTCTGTGTTTTGTAGAACCCAACATATTTGTGAGCCCTCTTCCCATCTGAGGGCGGACGTCGGCGAGAGTCACTAACTCCGGGGGTGCCATGTTGATTGCGACACACAACAGGGTGCGTGCCCTCCTGTTGGCGGCCGTCGCTCTGCTGCTCACGCCTTCCCTGTCACCGGCAGACGCCATCCCGGTAGAACTGCGAAAAACCGAGCAGGGCTGGCAACTGCTCCGCGGTGGCGAGCCCTATTTCATAAAGGGCGCCGGCGGCAACGAGCGACTGGCAGAGCTGGCCGCTGCGGGCGCGAATTCCATACGCACCTGGGCCGCCGATGACATCGGCGACAGACTCGACGAGGCGCACGCGCTGGGCTTGAGCGTCACGGTCGGCATCTGGCTGGGTCATGAACGCCACGGCTTCGACTACGGCGACGATAAGCAGGTCCAGGAGCAGTTCGAACGTGCCCGCCAGACCGTGTTGCGTTACAAGGACCACCCGGCCGTACTCTTGTGGGGCATCGGCAACGAAATGGAGGGTTTCGAATCCGGCGATGACCCGGCGATCTGGGCGGCGGTGAATGACATCGCCGCGATGATCAAGCAGATCGATCCGGCCCATCCCACCATGACCGTCACTGCAGAGATTGGCGGTGGCCGCATCGCGAGTATCAACGAGCTCTGTCCGGACATCGACATTCATGCGATCAATGCCTACGGTGGTGCCGCCTCATTACCGCAACGCTATGTCGATGGCGGTGGCAGCAAGCCCTACATCATCACGGAGTTCGGCCCCGGCGGGGCCTGGGAGTCGCCGACCACCGAGTGGGGCGCGCCGCTGGAGCTGACCAGCACGGAGAAAGCAGCCTTCTACCGGCGCACTTACGAACTCGGCGTTACCGGGGCGCCGGGTCTGGCCCTGGGCTCGTACGTATTCCTGTGGGGTCACAAGATGGAGGCCACCGCCACCTGGTTTGGTATGTACCTTGACGACGGTTCGCGGCTAGCGGCGGTCGATACCATGACCGAGCTCTGGGGCGGTGAACCACTAGCCGACCTCGCGCCGGTAGTTGAACCGCTGGTGCTGGAAGGCGATGTGCGCCTGGAGCCGGGCGACGAGCTGCGCGTGCGGGCTGAAATCGCCGATCCCGAAGGAGGAGCCGTCAGGGCGCGCTGGACTCTGCGCCCGGAGTCGGACGAGTTCAACACGGGCGGCGACTTCCGGCCGAATATGCCCGATATCGAGGGCGCCATACTGGAAGGTGACACCGCGGGCGCACGCGTACGCATGCCGGATGACCCCGGGCCTTATCGCCTTTTTCTGTACGCCTACGATGAAGCCGGCAACGCGGCCACCGCCAACGCACCGCTGCTCGTGAAAGGCGAGATAGGGAAGGCCCGCCTGCCGCTGTCTGTCTACGAAGAGGGTTTCGAGGGCATGCGCTGGGTGCCTTCGGGCTGGATGGGGGGGATCGATGCGCTGACGCTCGATGGCGACCACGCCGAGAATCCCCATGCAGGGGCGGCGTGTATCAAGATGCGCTACGAGGGCCAGTTCGGCTGGGTTGGAGTTGCCTGGCAGCATCCGGAGAACAACTGGGGCGATCAGGATGGCGGCTTTGACCTTGGCGATGCAACTCAGCTGGAATTCTGGGCACGTGGCGCATACGGCGGCGAGAAGATTAAGGCGGGGGTCGGCTTGCTGGGAGAAGACAAGCAATATCCGGATTCCGGCATGACCAGCGTCGATGGCATCGTCCTGACGAGAGAGTGGCAGCGCTACCGCGTGCCACTGAAAAAGATCGATGTGTCCAGCATCAAGACGGGTTTCGTGGTAACCATGACCGGCCGGAGTACGCCAGTGACCGTTTACCTGGACAGTATTCGCTTTGTGCGCTGAAGCTGGCGTAACTACGCCGGGGCCGGTCCGGTGGATTCGCGGATCTGTAGCGATGCGGGGAACTGCTCTGAGCCGCGCAGCGGGGAACCCGCGCCAGCCCCCTCGATCAGCACCAGCGCTGCCCGTTCTGCCATGGTTGCGAGTGGCTGCCGGATTGTCGTCAGCGCAGGAAAAATGTGGCGGGAAACCGAGATATCGTCACATCCGGCCACCGAAAGTTGCCCTGGTACCTCGATACCCATGCGAGCTGCGACCCGAATAACGCCGGCAGCCATATCGTCGTTGGCGGCGAAAATCGCAGTCGGTCGCCGCTTTCTGCTGAGCAACTGGGTCGCTCCAGCTTCGCCAGACGCGATCGAATTGTCGCCGGCGAACACCAGTCGCTCGGAGAAAGTCAGACCGCTATCGCGCAGACCATCCTGATAACCGAGCAGACGGTTGCCGACCGCCTTGTGGCTCCGGTGTCCGGCGATGAAAGCAATCCTCTGATGTCCCAACGACGCGAGATAGCGAGTCATTTCGGCGCTGATTTCCCGGTCATTGGTCGACACAGAAAACCACTTCGCGCTCTTTTTGCCGGGAGACAATTGGACAAACGGAGTTCGGGTCGCCGAAACCGCATCGATTATTCTCGACATGTTGGACATTGGTGCGGCGAGAATGATCCCGTCGGGTCGCGCTCTCAGGATGAGCGATTTGAGTTCTGCACCGAGATCGCGTTTCCGGGCGCGGCCAGGATGAATCAGCAATTCATAATTGGCGTCACGGCAGGCTCGCAATGCGCCCTGCTGCAATCGCAGAATATAGCCTGCACTTGGATTCTCATATGGGCTGGGATCATCGTAGACCAGGACGATAAAATGAGAACGAAGACTGGCGAGACTGCGAGCAGACATACTCGGCCGGTAGTTGAGCCGTGCGATTGCTGCCTCGACTTTTTCCCTGGTCGACTCACGTACGTTCGGTTCGCGGTTGCTGACCCGAGACACCGTCTTTATTGACACGCCGGCCAGTCGGGCGACATCGTCGATGGTGGCTTTGCGGTTTTTGTTCATGAGCCAGCAACAATGCTCTTTCGTGTGCCAGACGAAAAAATCATTACCGTGCGCATGGCAAAACTGTCAACGGTCTGACGCTGCGTCAGCTGGCTGACCAGCTTCCTCAGGGGCCGGCAACCGGTCGGCATACAGGCTCTGCATGACCAGTTTGGGAGTCCGGTCGAGATTGAACAGGCCCCAATGCTTTTCCGGTTCGAGCGGGTCGGGCGAGCCTTTCCAGGGCTCGTCGAACGCCTCGAAGACGAAAGTCAGGATCTTTTCCCGCGTGGTCCATTCCATGAGCTCGCCATAGTACTGGGCCTGCAGATCCTCCGAAGCGTTCCACGGCTCGATGCCGCGTCCATTGGACGCTGTCGTCCAGCCAGCCTCGGTGATAATCACGGGTTTGTCCGGGTAATGATCGACAACCGAGTGGTAGTTCTCCTTCGTATACTCCAGCGCATCCTGCATGGATCGGTACTCCCAGGCCGGATAGGTGTGCACAGACAGGAAGTCGAGTTCGGCCGCGAGCGGTTCGAGCTTGTAAGTCCACGGCATGTAGTTTTCGCAGAAGGTAATCGGTTGCCGCGTCGCGCTGCGGAGGTTCCGGACGTGCTCGATCAGTCGGTCGACGGGCACCATGTGATCGGTCCATTCGACGCTGGCCTCGTTACCGACGGACACGGCGAACACGATGTCACGATATCGGTTCGATAGCGCGATAGCCCGGTCGACCTGGTCGCGGTTATGTTCGCGATTGGCGGCGAGGATCTCTTCGCTGTATTCAGCGCCCCACGGGCAATGTGGATTGCTCACTTCCGCTGCCAGATCCAGGCCGAGCATGAGCTTGAAGCCGAGGCCCTCGTTGCGAATCACCTCCAGGACCAGTTCCGCATGCGGGCCGCAGTCGTACACCCGGAGGAACTGCCAGTTTCTGGCGAGTATCGATAAATCCTCCCGAACCTCATCATAGGCAGGATAGATGGCCCCCAGCGGACTTTGCCCCTCGCGGTAGCCGGAATAACAGATCGCGTTGCCGTGCTCGACGGGCAGTCTGCCGATACCGTTCCGACTGGTATGGCCATCAGACATATTTCGGTTTTCCATCCTTGTCCCAGAGTCCCCAGTAAGCGCCCACATCGCCTTCCGCATCGATCTTCCACGCCTCGTCGAACGACGAGAAATAGAAGATCTCTAACCCGTCTTCTTCCGCCCACTGGTAGGTGTCCACAAAATACTTGATGGCGTTTCTGAAGGAAGGTATCGCGCCCTTGGTGGGCGAACCGATATTGGGCCAACCCGTTTCGCTGATAATCACTTTTTTGCCACTGGCAGCATCTGCCGCGCGCCGGTACATTTCCTTCATGTAGGGCAGGGCGTACTCTGCCGGGCAGCCTTCCCAGAAGGGATAGCAGTTGGCGAGCAATATATCGCTCGCTTCCGTGACGCGTGGGTGATCGACGAACTTGAAGTACGCATCGACGTAGCCGACGTCGATGTCCGGTACGGCCTGCTTGGCGCGGACGATGTAGTCGATCAGCTGCTCTTCCGTGAGGTCTCCACGGAGGAGGACTTCGTTACCCACCGCCAGGATATTCGCATGACCGGCATTGGCAATCTCGATCGCGTTGGCCAGTTCCACTTCGTTTTGTTGCAGATTCTCATCGAGCCATACGCCGACTACCGTCTTGAGACCCAATTCGGCAGCGATTCCAGGAATCAACTCGTTCCCGTCGGTGCAGGAAAAGGTGCGGATCCAGCGGACAAAGGGCTGGATGATTGCGAGTCGTTCGCGAATCTGCCCTGCACTCAACAGCGTTCCGGGCCCCTGGCCTTCAATGTATGGGCTGAAGGCGATGCCATGGATCTTGGCGTCGAGAATCTGTCGCACCAGTGTCCGCAGCTCGTCGTCCGACAGGCCGGACGCATCGATTCCGGCCAACGAGAGAGTTCTTTGGTAAGCGCTTGACATCTAACACATTATCCTTGGTCGAATGACTCGACAAATAGCCCGTTCGCGCCGAAGGTCACGGTCAGGCGGCGTATGCGGCCGTTGCGCTCGAAGAGTGCCTGGCTTTCCTCGGCCGGGAGCTTGAGCTGCTGCAGCGACACGTCGGTATCATTATGCAGTTCGAGATGAATGCCTGGCTCCGCCTCGTCATCCAGCTGATAAACGATCGGCACCTGGCACCAGGTGAATGCCAAGGCACTGGCCGGCACCGTGATCGTCTGCCATTCGTCATCGATGTCGACAAAACGGAACTGCCGGGATTCAGCAGAAAACTCGCTTGCGCGCAATAACTCAGGATTGAATGAGACTGAGCCATCGCTGACCCTGACTCCCAGTTCGCCGAAGCGACAGAGTATTTCCTCCTTGACCTGCCCGGTCATACCTGGCTGCTTGGCACCTGCGTGTCGCGGTGTGTGGGAATACGGGTCTGTCGGGAAGGCACCGTATTCGGCTGGAGTCTTGTTGAAGCCGATGCCTGCGCGAACCCGATAGTAGAGCTGAGCAAGGGGCCGCCTGGTGGCATCATCAGTGTCCCGGTCAGCCGCCGCAAAGAAATTCTCCTGCACGGCCAGCATCAGCTTGGAGACCATGTGCCAATAGACGCACCCCAGGCCCTCGAAACGAAACATGGTGCCGGAGCGCCCGGTAAACTGCTTGTGTCGAAATACCGTTTCGTACAGTTCGTGCAGGGACTGGGCGATTGACTCGAGCTCATCGCCGTAGTCCGGGATCAGCTCACGTATCCGGACGCCCAGGTCTGCCGCGTTTTTGAAATTGGCATTGAAACGGCAGCAACCATCGGCATCGCGCAGCACGATTCGATCGTCACCGCTGGCAAGCATGCGCTGAAGCAACGGTAACGCGTCGAGACTCCGCTCCGGGATGCGGTTCTTTTCGAGAAATCCCGGCAACTGGCGGTCCGGGTAAAGCATGAAGCTATGCTGGTCGGGCCGATACAAGGCGCTGTCGAACAGGGCCTCTATCACCGCCACAGCCGACTTCGGGGCCATGGCACCCGAGCTCAGGGCGGCAACCTGACCCTCGAGCATCGGATACAGCCGGTCGATAGCCACGGCTCCGTCACTCAGATCCAGCAAGTTGTATGCATGATAAAGGCCGTCGCTTCGCTGATTGGTGGCAATGGTCTGGTCTATGGCGGCCAGCGCATCGCCGAGCAACGCAGTGATCTGTTCAGCCGGTAGATCGACTGTGCCGGAAAACCCCTCCTGTTGATAGACGGTCTGCCGGTAACGGCTGGCCGCCTGGCCGAGTGCTACCAGCGTTTCGAAACGCTGATGCTCGCTGATCGGCTTGTCACCAAAGAGCGGTCGAATTTTTTGCAACGCGTCAGCGGTATCCGTGAACCACCGCGAGACTTCGGCCGATACCGGGAAGGGTGCAGTTTCCTCGGCCAGCAGGCCCTGCAGAAAGCGGACGTAGCGTCGCATGTAGTACGTCGTCACCATGGACAGGCCATGACCGACAATGGCGTTGTTGGCGTCGTTCCACTCCGGGCGTTGTGTGTTCAGCCAGATGCCGCCGTCGACGACAAAATTGCCCAGTTTGCACAGTAACGGGACGAGCAATTTTTCCAGTAAGTTGACTTGGTAAACCTCGCCGCTGCTCGTGCACGACACGAGTTTGCCGTCGGCGCCCACTGCCTCGACTCGCTCATAGATTTTTTCCGCTAGCGCTTCGTCGAACGCGACGGTGCTCTTGGGATTGGCCAGCTGAGCCTCGAACGGTGCGATTCGATAAGGTACGTTCGCATAGCTGAAAACCGGCTGCCGCAGCAGGCGCTGCAACCGGCCCGGATGGAAGTCCCTGGAGAGTTCCAGTAGCTTCTGCAGGTAGATGATCTGGTGGTCGCCCCAGTAGCCGATGTAGCTCCATGGGTTATCCGGTTCCTCAACTTCCCAGTCGATGCCTTCCTTCGTGATGCGATAGGGGTTGTAGCCATCCATCGTGGAAGCGTTCACGAATTTGGCGATGACGCTCTCGGCGAATTCCGGGTAGCTGAACAGCAACGCCTCCCAGTTCTGGAAGATGTCGCGCCAGTTGCCCTGGTAAGAGAGCAATCTGTCGCCGTGTTCGTCTCTGAGCTTGATGGCAAACTCGTTCCAGGGGCGACTGGGATCACCATGACGACGACCGAAGGTGATTGGCAGATACTCGTAAGCCAGACGCAACAGTTGTAAATCGTTGTGACCATTGATGAGTGACCAGAGGTCCGCGACCTGGACATCATCCGGCAGGCTCTGCAGCAGCGCCTGGTTGCGCTTGTACACAGCCTGGTTGAAGTGTCGGACGGTGTTGCGGAAATCTCTCGCGGAAACCGTGTATTGGGCCTCGAATATGCCGCCGCGGAGAATGTTGAACAGCACATTGGCGTAGTAGTGAACGCTGACATTTTCATCCGCGGTGGCCTGATAAGCATCCGCGCGGCCCATAATTCGCGACAAGGCGACAGAGCCTGAGTTGATCGAGCGGGTGACAGCTTCCGTAACCGCGCCCGGCTCACGCAACTGCCGGCGCAATTCGACGACCTCAGCCTGAGTCTGCTCGGTGTTTGCAACGAGTTGCCAGCGCTGAACTTCCCCTGGTGACAACTCCAGGGATTGGTTTGCCAGGTACGCACCACGGATACCGCGCCGATGGACTTCCTGCTCGACGTCCAGGCCGGCGCGAAATTGAGTCAGCTGCTCTGTCGACAGCAGAATCTTGTGTTGCTGCAGCCCCAGGGAGAACACGGTGGTCGCCTTCAACGACTCACAAGGCTCGGCGCGATCGGTGATCCCGGCATAAAGCGTCAGAACAGCCAGGCCGGTTTCTGCGTCGAGCTCCGACCACTTGTAGGCATTGACGAGATTGCTGGTATTGGCCTGGGCGAAAGGAGGAGTGCCGGCCGGCAAGATATTTCTGAAGCCGTCTACCAGGTCGAGGCGGGTGGTCGTGTCCGCCAGATTTCGCAGCTCGCACTGGCGTACCAAACCATAGTCATCGCTCGTTGCCCAGGTGTAGCGGAATGCCAGCCGCAAATCGTGGTTTATCTCCTCGAAGCAGAGCTTGTTTCCCACAGTGTTCTTGTACAGGTTGCGGCTGGTGGAAAAGCGACCATCGTGTTCGCTGTTGAACGGTTCCCAAACCCCTGGCAGACGCTCCGAAAGGACGCGCACAATCGTCTTGCAACCAGTGTGCGTGACGCTGTCATGAATCTTGTCGACCGTGACATACGGAAATAGCGAGGTGGCAGGAGAGACTCGACCGGCGGTCAATCCGCCGTTGGATGATGCGAATAACCAGTGGTCGACGTCGGAGATGACGCTGATGAGAAACGGTGCCATCTCGTCGACATTGCGGATTACATAATAGCGTTCCCCCCCCAGCTCCAGGAACGCGCCGGACACTTCGCCGTCTTGGGAAACGCCAAGGTTCACGTCTAGGTCCTGTTCCACAACATTATTCATCGAGCAAACCAAGAATAGGGTCACATTCGAGTATCAGTCGCCCGTGGAAACATAGCTGGCGGTGGCCGGGACAAGCGGTGTTTCGCTATTTTTCAACTAGTTGTCAAACGGTACTGCAAGCTGTCCCTGGTTCGGGAAGACCACAAAATCCATGGGGCTTGTCATTCTTCCTGAAACCATTATAGGCAAAGCTGACAGCGCTGTCATCCGTGCAACTAGCAGATGCGGGGCAGGGGATCGTCCTCGAGTTCCTCGAGGTAACGCTCGCCGCCGACGGTGGTTTCCAGGATCACCCGGGGCGCCGCATCATTAATGATGCCGATACGCTGCGCGCCCGCGCCTCCCGCAGTGGCCTGCCAGCGTTCCAGCGTCTGTTCGGCGTCAGCTTGCGCGACGACGGCGACGACCCGGCCCTCGCACGCGAGGTAATAGGGGTCGTAGCCCAACAGCTTGCAGACGGACGAGACCTCGTCGCGTACGGGGATATCTGACTCCCTGAGTCGCACGCCGAGGCCGGTACCGAGGGCGATCTCGTGCGCTACGGTGGCCAGGCCGCCGCGCGTCGGATCGCGCATGAAACGCAGTCCGGGGAGGTCCAGCAATGCGCGTGTCAGAGGCAGCACGCAGGCCTCGTCGGAGTTCAGCTCACCACGCAGGCCGAAAGCTTCGCGGGCCAGCATCACCGCGGCGCCGTGATCGCCGACCGGGCCGCTGACCAGCACCTCGTCGCCGGCTGCAATACGATGCATGCCGAGGTCGAGTCCTGAGTCCCGCGTGCCGAGACCGGTGGTCGCAAAGTAGACGCCGCTGCCTTCACCGCGGCGGACGACTTTCGTGTCGCCGGCCGCGATGCGCACACCCGCGGCCTTGGCCGCTTCGCCCATGCTGACGAGCAGGCGCTCCAGCGTTGCAATCTCCAGGCCCTCCTCGAGAAACGCGTTCACCGTCAACACCGCGGGTATCGCGCCGGCCACCGCGAGGTCATTCACCGTGCCGTGCACCGCCAGCGACCCGATATTGCCGCCGGGATACTCCAGCGGCTGCACGGTGAAGCCATCGGTACTCACCAGCAGCTCGCCGTCGCCAGCGGGGATCTCCACCGCGGCCGCATCCACCTGCGTGTCCAGGCCGGGGCTCGCCAGGCAGCGTGCGAACAGTTCGTCGATCAGTTCGCGCATCAGCCGGCCGCCGTTGCCGTGGGCAAGCGCTATGTATTTATCCATCATGATCGCGCGAGGTGCTCGATAACCTGGCCGAAACTCAAGCCCGCATCATTGCACGGCAATGCCGCCGGCAGCACGGCGTCGAAATCCTGCGCGACGAGTGCTGCGACTGTCGCAGCGGCCAGTCGGGCATTTTGAAAGACACCTCCGGTCAGCCCCACGCGATCGATGCGGTGGCTGCCTCGCAGTTTCACGGCAAGCTGTGCGATGGCCGCGGCAAGGGACACGTGAAAGCCCGACGCGCGTTCGGCCGTTGTCAGCTGCTTGTCCAGCAGCATTGGCAACAGTGGCTGCCAGTCGATGCGCAACACATCGTCTGCAGATACCAGTGGCAGGGGCACGACCGGCCCGTCGCCGACTGCCGCCGCTTCCAGCTGCATCGGGCCCTCGCCCTCGTAGCTGGTCTCGTGAACGTCGAGTACGAGGCACGCAGCCGCATCGAACAGCCGGCCGGCTGCACTCGTGTCGTTACAGTTGATTCCTTGTTGCCAGGCGTGTTTTGCCACCCCTGCAGCATCGAGTGCGGATTGCCAGGCACTGTCCGTGGCCCAGCAAAGCGCGGCCGCGCTGCGCCAGGGCTCGCGCCCGGCGCGATCACCGCCAGGTAGCCGAAAATTCTTTAGTGAGGCTACGCGTCGCCACGCGCCGGGCAGGCCGTGGAAAGTTTCGCCGCCCCATAGCGTGCCATCCTCCCCGAGGCCGACACCGTCCCAGGTAAACGTCAACCAGTTGTCCGTCTCCGGGTGCTCACCCGCGAGTGCCGATGCGTGGGCGTGGTGATGCCACACGGGTATGACCGGCAGTTGCTGTGCTGATGCCCACCGACTGGTGGCGTAACCCGGGTGCCTGTCGCAGATCAGGGCTTCGGCTCGCACGACGTACAGTTGCTGCAGGTCGTCGGCAACCTGGGCAAACACTTGCTGACTGCGCGGCGTGTCCATGTCGCCGATGTGCGGTGAGATAACGACCCGGTCTTCCCACGCGAGGGCAACGGTGTTTTTGAGATGCCCACCCACCGCGAGTACCGGTTTGGGCAGCGGCCGATTCAGGCTTCTTTCCACTGGCGCGTTGCCGCGACCGAGTCGCATTGGCCGGATGCTGCCCGCCACAGGCCGCAGCACCGGATCGTCTGCGGGGCGCTCGATGGGCCGGTCGTGGTGCAGGAATACGTCAGCAATTCCGGCGAGTCGCGTCGCGGCTTCGGAATTGTCGGTGAGCACGGGTTCGCCGCTGAGATTCCCGGACGTGGCAACCAATGGTCCGCCGAACCCGGCCAGCAACAGGTGGTGCAGCGGGCTGTATGGCAGGAACGCGCCGACTTCCGTCAGGTCCGGTGAGATGCCTGCCGCGAGCGGCGCGTCGGCGCGCATTGGCACCAGCACGATCGGACGCCCGGGTCCGCGGATAGCAATTGCGGTGTCGTCATTTAGCCGGGCACAACGGCGCACCTGGTCGAGTCCGTCGCCGCCGGTTTCAGGGAACATGACCGCCAGGGGTTTCGCCGGCCGATGCTTGCGGGCCCGCAATGCGGCGACGGCCTTGTCGTTGCCCGCGTCGCACAGCAGGTGATAACCGCCGATACCTTTCACTGCCACGATCGCGCCGTTGCGCAATGCCTGCACAGACGCATCCAGCGGATCCGCTGGCGAAGGATCCGGCGCAGTCGTGACGAATTGCAGCGCGGGACCGCAATCGGGACAGGCGAGGGGTTCGGCATGAAAACGCCGGTCCAGCGGGTCGGAGTATTCAGCGGCGCACGCATTGCACAACGTGAAAGTTGCCATCGTGGTCTGCTCTCGGTCATAGGGCAGGCCACGTATTAACGTGTAACGGGGACCGCATTGCGTGCAGTTGATGAACGGGTAGCGGAAGCGCTGGTCCAGCGGGTCAGTAAGCTCCCGCTGGCAGTCTTCGCACATGAAGTAGTCCGGTGGTACGCAGATACGCGGCGCGTCACCCGGCGCACTCGGCAGAATTTCGAAGCCGGCGCCCGCCTCCGCAAAAGCACTGTCGTCACAATCATCGCGCGACTCGATGACGGGGGCCGCCAGCGGGGGCGCATCGTGAATCAGCGCGTGCTCAAAAGCGGTGAGCGTATCGGCGGCACCGCGCACGGCGATTTCCACCGCCCCGGTCCGGTTGCGCACCCATCCGCACAGGTCGTATCGGTGCGCCAGCCGATAGACGAAAGGCCGGAATCCGACCGCCTGCACGCGGCCGGTGACCAGCAGTTGTCGCCCCCGTGCGGCGGCCTGCGGTGTGGAATCAGCCGCGCCGCGCATGGGCATGAGCCAACTTAGCCGGCCTTCGCGGACCGCCGGTCTGGCGATGCGTTGTCCCGGATACCGCCGGCCCACCAGACCCGGCACGCGCCTTCATCGGACACCATGCAGGGGCCGATGGGATGACGTGGCGTGCAGGCGTCACCGAACAGTCGGCATTCGTTCGGGTAGATCTTGCCGAGCACCACGCGGGCGCAATCGCAACCCGGCGGCATCTCACCCACGCGTTTGCGCGTGGCATCTACCGTCACCGGGAAGCGCGCCCGCGCATCGTGGGCGTGGAATGCTGCCGACAGCGCGTAGCCGGAGCCGGGAATGACGCCGATCCCGCGCCAGTTTGCGTCCACCACGTCAAAGCACTGCTCGAGCAGCGCCCTGGCCCGGGCGTTGCCACCGGGCCGGACCGCGCGCGGATAGCAGTTGATCAATCGGCAATCACCCTGAATAGACTGGTGCAGCACCGCACAGGTAGCAGCCAGCAGGCTGTCCGCTTCGAAGCCGGCAATCGCGGCGGGAATGCCGTGCTGCTCCGGCACGAACTCCCATTCCTCGGGCCCCATCACGGTGGCGACATGGCCCGGCGCAATCAGCAGGTCGAAGCCGGGCTTGCCGGATTCCAGCAGCATAGCGACTGCGGGCCAGGTCAGTCGGCCCGACAGCAGCACGGAAAGATTGTCCGGGATGCCTTCGGCGAGCATCGCGGCCACCGGTGCCATCGTGGTTTCGAAACCCGCGGCAAAGAACACGACTTCGCGATCCGGCTCGCTCTCGGCAATTCGGCGCGCTTCCACCGGGCTGGCGATGGGCCGCACATCGGCGCCCGCGGCCCTGGCCTGTTCCAGTGACCTGGGTTCCCGCTTCGGCCCGTTGACGGGTACCCGCAGCATGTCACCGAAGGCCACCAGCGTGAGGTCCTGTGTGCGCGCGAGCTGGATCGCGTCATACACGTCTTCTTCGGGACAGATACAGACCGGGCAGCCCGGCCCGGGAATCAGTTCCACGTTGGGGGGCAACGCGCTGCGCAGGCCGGCGTGGGTAATGGTGCGTTCGTGTCCGCCGCACACGTTCATGATCTTGACAGGTTCGGGCAGCACCAGCGCGTGAATGCGCGCCAGCGCTTCGCGGGCGGCGGCCTGGGCGTCAGCGGCCATCGCGAGCCTCGCTCATGGCGTCTGTTGCATGCAGTAATGCACCCTCGGTGGCCACGCGCGGCCGCCGGTTGTGCCCGGTTTGCAGGTCACGGCAATGGCTGTTGCGGGACTCCGAGAGCCACGCGAGCCAGTCGCCCATGCCCGCGCCGGACTGAGCGGATAGCTCCATACACTTTGCCGCTGTTGCAAGCTGCTGCAGGTTGTCCCGCGCTCGCTCGGGCCTGAAATCCGGCAGGTGCGGCGCGAGATCCATCTTGGTCAGCAACACCAGGTCGGCAGCGCGAAACATCACCGGGTACTTCGACGGCTTGTCATCGCCCTCCGGCACCGACAACAGCGTGACGTTGAAATGCTGGCCCAGGTCGAAACTGGCCGGACACACGAGGTTGCCGACGTTTTCGATGAACAGCACATCGAGGTCGTGCAGGTCGAGCTGCGGCAGCGCCGCTGCGATCATCGCCGCGTCCAGGTGGCAGGCGCTGCCGGTGGTGATCTGCACTGCGCGCAGTCCCGCTCGGCGCACGCGCTCTGCATCATTTTCAGTCGCGAGGTCACCTTCTATCACCGCGACGCGCAGGCCCGGTGGCAGTTGCCGCGCGGTGGTTTCGAGCAGGCTGGTCTTGCCGGCGCCCGGGGATGACATCAGGTTAACGACCATCACGTCATGCCGGCCAAACACGTCGCGATTGCGCGCGGCCTGTTCGTCGTTGGCAGACAGCAACCCCGCCATGACTTCCACGGTGCGCGAGTCAAGAATCTCGTCGGAGGTGTTTGCGCAACCGCAGGTCTGGCACATCGTCGAGCCCGTCAGTGCAGCCCTGGGGGGCGCTCGAGTTCGACCCGGGCCAGCACCAGCTCATCGCCACTCACCAGCGTAGTCCGCCAGTTGCCGCAATGCGGGCACGTCAGCCGGGTGACGGTGACCTCCGACTCTGTCGCACACTGGTCGCAGTGCACGCGGAGCGCACTCGACTCCAGTACCAGGGCTGCCGAGCTCGCAACGGTGCCGGCCCGGGCAATTGAATAGGCCTGTTCCAGCAGTTCGGGTTCTACGCCAGACAGCGGGCCCATCCGGACGACGATTTCGCAGACGGTCTGCGCACCGTTCTGTGCGGCCACGCGCTGCACCTGGTCGAGTAAGGCCTGACAAACGGCGAGCTCATGCATGGTGGGCGAGCACCTCGTCCAGTAGCTTCCAGGTCGCTGCCGCTTCGTCCGCCGGGATTTTCTGAATCGCGTAGCCCACATGCACCAGCACGTGGTCACCCGTGGCCAGCTCATCGGCCTGCAGCATAAAGAGGCTCACGTCGCGCTCGATGCCTTTCGCCTCGCACACGGCGTTGAAGCCGTCGATGGCTTTGATCTGCATTGGAATCGCGAGGCACATCGTTCTTCTTACACAATATTTGCCAATATTTGCCGCAAGACCTCTACCGACTATACGCCGCCTGCACAGCTGTCCCGGTAGGTGAATGTCCTTATTTGTGCTTGCCCGCGCTTTGGCTATACAAATAGGTGGGGGAATAGGCGCAGGGGTGGGCCTTGTCCGCACGAGCGATAAGATGAAGAAGTACGTCGTGCTCGCGATTGGCAATGTGTTGCTGTCCGACGACGGGGTGGGCGCCAAAGTCTTGGCGGCCCTTGAGGCGCATTCCAGCTGGCCTGCAGACATACGGCTCGTGGACGGCGGGACCCTGAGTTTCTCCCTTGAGGCTGAACTGGACGATTGTGCGGGCCTGGTCGTCGTTGACGCGTCGCGTCTCGGCACCCAGCCGGGGACGGTGGAGTGCATGGAAGGGGCGGCCATGGATCACCTGCTGCAGAAGACGGGCCGCAGCGTGCACGAAGTCGGGCTGGCGGACGTGCTGGATGTAGCCCGGTTAACAAAAAGACTGCCGTCCCACCGCGCGCTGATCGGCATCGAGCCGGAGACCATCGACTGGGGCGAAACTCTGTCACCCGCCGTGCACGCAGCCGTGCCGCTGGCGGCGGATCGGGTGCTCGGGTTGCTGGCCACCTGGCGTGGCGAGCCATCAATCACCGTTTCGTTGGAGTCACTGCTGACTGTTCCGAGCGCGACGCCATGAGTGGCTTGGCCGATATTGCGGTGGCTGTCGAGATAACCACCGGCAATGTCGTGCCCCTGTTGCACGAAGTTCGCCACGCGTTGCAGCGCCTGCTCGATACCGGTGAACCGACCGTGATCGATCTGCACAGCCTGCCGTTGGCCCCGGGTGAACTCGACACGCTGGAAAAGAAACTGGGCGAGGGCGAGGTCAGCGCAACACTGAATGCGCTGGGCCCCAGCCTGCTGCGGGAAACTGCCGTTCCCGGTGTCTGGTTCGTGACCCACCGGAACGCCAACGAAGAAATCACCGGGCAATACCTGGAGATCGTCAAGGTGCCCGCGATCCTGGAGTCCCAGGACGTGGATATCCGCCAGGGCATTGCTGCCCTCAGCGAAAGCCTCGACAAGGCGAACGCCCAAGACCAAGGAGAGACGCACGATGGCTCGAATTGAAACCGTAGGCGAGGCCCTGGCTCGCCAGGGTGTGTCCCGGCGCGCATTCCTGAAGTTTTGCGCCGCCACCACGTCGCTGATGGCGCTGCCGCCCAGCATGATCCCGCGGGTTGCTGCGGCGCTGGAGGCCGCGCGGCGGCCGTCGGTGATCTGGTTGTCGTTCCAGGAGTGCACCGGGTGCACGGAGTCGCTGACGCGTTCCGATTCGCCCACGGTGGAAGGCCTGATCTTCGACGTGATCTCGCTCGACTATCACCACACGCTGCAGGCGGCATCGGGCGAAGCGGCGGAGCTCGCCCGCACGCAGGCGATGGAGGAGAACTGGGGCAACTACCTGCTCGTGGTGGACGGCTCCATCCCGCTGGGTAACCCGGGTTATTCGATGATCGCGGGCGTCAGCAACCTCGATATGCTGCAGGAAACGGTCGAGGGCGCTGCTGCGGTGGTAGCCGTCGGCACCTGCGCGGCTTTCGGCGGCATTCCGCACGCGAATCCGAACCCGACCGGCGCGGTGGGTGTGGGCGAGATCGTCAAGGACAAGCCGATTATTAACGTGAGCGGCTGCCCGCCCATCCCGGTGGCGATCACCGGCGTCCTGGCCCAGTACCTGACCTTCGGTGAGCTGCCGGAGATGGACGAACTGGGTCGGCCCAAGGCCTTTTTCGGCCAGAGCATTCACGATCGCTGCTACCGCCGCCCGTTCTACGAAAAGGGCCAGTTCGCCGAGTCTTTCGACGACGAAGGCGCCCGGGCCGGCTGGTGCCTGTTCAAGCTCGGCTGCATGGGCCCGATCACCTACAACGCGTGCGCTACCGTGAAGTGGAACTCCGGCACGAGCTTCCCGATCGAGGCCGGCCATCCCTGCCTCGGGTGTTCAGAGCCGAACTTCTGGGACAAGGGCGGCTTCTACCAGCCGCTGTCCGAGGTGGAGTGGGGCGGTTGGGCGCAGCTAGGCACGGCCGCGGCGGCGGGTGCCGCCATCGGCGCGGCTTCCGCGCTGGCGGCCCGCAGCAAGCAGAAGCAGGCAAGGGAGGAAGAAGTATGACGCTGCTCGACTTCGCACGCGGGCCCGCGATGCAGTGGGCTTTCGTGATCTTCGGCATCGGTGTCGCGTGGCGCCTGGTCGGCATGTTTCTGCTGTTGCGCGACCGCGCCAAAGCGACGGCGCGGCGCGACGCGTCGTTATCCGACGGTACCCGGGCCATCATCATGCGATCCCTGCCTCCCAAGGAGCTCGAACATCACGTCGTATTCCAGCACGTGTCGGGGTATGCGTGGCACATTGGCTTCTTCATCACCGTCCTGTTTTTCGGGCCGCACATGCCCTTCTGGAAGTCCATTCTGGGTTTCGACTGGCCGACGCTGCCCAGCGAGGTCATCACGGTGGTCGGCGCGATCACGATTGCGGTGCTGATCTCGCTGCTGGTCCGGCGTATGTCACACCCGGTGCTGCGGGTGATTTCCACGGCGGATGATTACATCAGCGTGATCGTCACGATCCTGCCGCTGCTGACGGGCCTGATTTCCTACGCGAACATCGGCTTCAATAAAGAAACAAATCTTGCGCTGCACCTGCTCAGCATCGTGCTGGTGCTGGTCTGGTTCCCGTTCGGCAAACTGATGCACTCCATCATCGTATTCGGTTCCCGTTACTCGACCGGCGCATCGTTTACGCGCAAGGGGGCGATGACATGAGCGAAGTCACACAAAAATATCCCCTCGACACAGACGAACAACGCCTGAGCATCAAGGAGCCACCCGCTCGTCACGACACACAAGGTGA
>CAZTIB010000031.1:0-3079 GCA_964613615.1 uncultured Chromatiaceae bacterium | reverse complement strand
ATTGCAGCTGCTGCAGGGCGTCGGCCGTCCAGGCGAAGTCCTGCTTCGGGTACTGGAAATAGCGGTAGAAGTAGCCGGTGTAGTCCGGCATCAGCAACGCGATCTGTGGCTTGACGGGTGCCGAGCGGGCGAGGAACCCGGCGTAGTGCGCCTTGAGGAAGTTCTGCCAGTACGCAATCTGCAACCGCTGCTGCCGGTCGCGGCCACGATACCGCGGGCTGTACAGCCAGTGATGCGACCCGTCGATGTTGTGCCCCATCATCCGCGCCAGGGCCCGGTCCATGTCGTGCGGGCCGTTGTACATGTCCCAGCCTTCCTGGCCGAAATAGAACCAGATCCAGCCCATGACCGGGTTTTTGTAGCGCGGTGCCAATCGATCGGTAATCGCATAGTTGAGGTTCATCACCGGCGCCTCCGGCCAGCAATGCTCGACGTTGACCACCGGGCACAGGCGATGGTACCAGTAGAAGCTGTTGCCGTGCCGTTGATTCGCGCCCGGCCAGATGATGAAGTGCTGAGCGAACGGGTAGCAGCTCACCCGCCCGCGTGTGCCCAGCTTGTTGATCGCCCGCGAGGCTTCGTCGTTGATGCGACGGAAGAACTCGAAGGTGAAGTAGCGATGGAAATCGACCAACAACTTATAGCGGGCCGGCTCGCGGTAGATAACCGTATCGACGTCGGGCAGGGCCGAGAACTTTTGCGTGCCGTCGTTATTCCATGCCGGGCGAGTCCAATCGAGCGACACGTGCAGCGGTTCGACTTGATCCCAGCTCCGGAGGTTCTGACCCGTGAAAAGATTGTACGTTCGGCCGTCACGGTTGGTGTCCGCCGCGGGCGACGCGTCGCGGTACCAGACATCCTTCAGAAATTTGCGGAATTCCTCCGGCATGTTGCCGCGATAGTCCATCTGCGCGCGGGTCCGCAGCCCGACCTCGTCCCACGAGCAGGTCAGCCGGTGATCTCCGACCGTAAACAGGTGGCGGCCGTAATGGTGGCCCATGCCGGTGATGGCCTTCACGCCGTCTTGATAACTCTCGGGCGCAAAGAAACTGCCGCAAGATTCCCGGTGCCGCCGGCCTTCCGTGCCGTCGAACTGCAATGGGGGCGGACCGTTGGCACCCCACAGGGTTTGGTCAATGGCACCGAGTAGTCCCTTCTGTTTCAGATAGCTGCCGACCATGAACGTAAACGAATTACCCTTGTAGGCGCAGTTGTAGCCCATGCGATTCCAGTCATCGAGAATCGCCTGGTCGTAGGCCCGATTGATGGGCCGCGGATCCTGGGCCGGATCGTAGACGCCGCCGGCCGCCGTCTTTCGATAGTCGTGTCGCGCCCGCAGGTTGGCGAGCTGCGCCGGCGTCAACTTGTCTTTGTTCGCATTGATGAACGCCTGATCGCGATCCGGAAACGCCCGCGCCTCGCCGCCAAAGGGACCTTCGTAGGGAGTGACCGGGGGCTCCTTCAGCTTCTTCCAGTTGTGGTAGAGATCAACACGCCATGGCTCGACCTGTTGGGCCGTCGCATGGTGGAGCATAATCGACGCGATGACAGCAAACAGAGGAATAGCTTGTCGCATGAGTTTCCACGCCCAAATCTGACGCCAGCGTAGCCCCGCCGTGATAACCAGGGTTTGGCTACCGGGCGCCGATCCTCACCACATCCCCGTCGAAAGTCGGCACTGTCAGGACGAACGGGTCCGTCGGATAACAAAGCGCCTGTTCTTCCAGAATGCCAAGCGCGATTTGCTCCCCCATGCGGAGACTGTCGTAGTAGTCCGAGTAGTAATGCACGCCTGCCATGTTGCGAGCGATGGAGATGTTGGCCGCGAGCTTGTTCAACTCGCCCTCCAGGGTCAGGAAGTCACCGCCCGTCGACGCTACCAGGTTCGCTCCCCCAGTATCCGGCACGTACTGCACCGGATCGTCGCCGGTCTTGTGCAGCGCAAACAGATCTTTGCAGTCACGACGGACAAACACGGCGTTGGTATCGAAGAACGCCTTAAGAATGGTCACGCAGGCGCCGGCTACGGTGGCGTGCCCCGCGCCGTAAGACGGGTGCATGGGCGACCCTTCCTGAAACGCCATGGGCAAGAGCGCCGTTCCCGACGCGTTGGCCGCCTGGACGGCGCTGACCGTGGGCGCGATGTCTGCGGCCAGCGCCGAGAAGGGCGCACCAATCTGTGGAAAGGCTGCCTCGATCGCTGCCGCTTTGTGCACCCGCGCGGCCAGTGCTTCCGGCCGCAGGCGTATATGGGTGTTGAACTTCTGGTAACGCACCGCTTTCAGGGCGCGGGTCGCCACTTCGGTGACCAGCGTTAAGATGTGAGGGCCGCCATAAAGGGCAAAACCTGCCGCCGCGCGGGGATGAGATTCGAGGTCCGCCGCGAGGCTGCCGTCCGTGTCCAGGCTGTTCAGGAAGAAGTTGCCCTGGCCGGAGAGTTGTGAAAACGCCGGGTCGAAGGGGGTGCCCATGGACAACAGGATGAGGCAGGCGTTGAGATACGATTCATACAAGGCATCGTCGTGAACGTAGGTTGCCATATCTCTGGGAAAGGTGATGAAGCGGCGAGGCGAGGCGGTCGCGTTCGCAAACAACAACGCGTTGTTGCGTAAGTTCACACCGTGCTGGGCGCTCAGCCATTCCGTCCACTCGGTCATGTAGTTTTGCGGGTTCGCCACAGGTACGCGTTGATTGACTTGCAGCGCGCCGTACTGCACGAAACCGTCTGCCACACCCGCGCCGCCCGGTTCCGGTTGTTCATTGCCAATCAACATGAACTGCGACAAGTAAGGCCCCACGTCGACTTGCGGCGAGGAACCCCGGAACAAGGTCTGCGCGGTCACGATACCGCCTTCCGTGGTTCGCGGTCGGCCGGGGAATCCCGCGGAGGTGTAGGCCAGCGCGTTGAGCCGGTTAACGGCGTCATGGACCGCCGCACTCGAAGTACCGCTGGTGAAATCGGTGAGCGGCTGATCGCGAAGCAGCGCCAGCTCGTAGACTTCGGCCATCTCGTAGGCCAGCTCGTCAGAGCCGAGAGCCGGCGCCGGTGCCATCGTGACAGCCTGCGGGTCCGGCCCTT
>CAZTIB010000030.1:0-8976 GCA_964613615.1 uncultured Chromatiaceae bacterium | reverse complement strand
AGCACCAGTAGCGTCCTCACCGGTCACGCCGCCACACTCAGCATCGCCAGGCCGAGGGAAAGTCGGGGACACTCTGCTTTTCCCTCCACTGTCGCCGCATTTCAGCAACCACAGCACCGGAAAAAGCAGACTGTCCCAACTGCCCCACTGCGTCTGCCTTGATGTCTACGCCAGCATCCCGCGCAGAACTGGACCCACTTCGCGGCCATTGGTTTCCATGGCTTCAATTTCTCCGGGCGGGTCGAAGCAGTCGGTGATCGACGGCGCGTAGGAAGGCCGTGCGCGGACGCGCTGATACCAGTCGGCAACGGCCGGCCGCTCGTCCCACAGCCACTGTAGCTGCAGACAGTCCAGGCGCGTGAGGTACGGTGCATAGCTGATATCGGCCAGAGAAAAGGCATCGCCCGCCAGCCACGCCGCCCCGGCGAGGCATGTTTCCATGTCGGCAAGCGCCTTGTCGAAGGCACGGAGGGCAGCCACGAGTGTCGTGGTGCTGATACCGGTGGCCTCCACCAGGTTCCCCAGGGCTCCATCGGCCGGGGGCTCGGCATCAACCGCCATCTTCATGCCGGGCACGCGGCGAACGACGGCTTTTGGCAGACCCGGGCGCCCGGCGATCGCGAAGGTCAGCGCCGCGGTTGCCGGGAAGTGCAGCCCGTCGTCGATGCGCTTGGCCCACTGCCGCATGCGGGCGCGGGCGGTGGCACTGTCGGGAATCAGGCCGGGTCCGTCGAACGCGTCATCGATGTACTCGCAGATCACGGTCGATTCCACGATCACATCATCGCCGTGCACGAGCGTGGGCACAACGCCCTTGGGATTCAGTGCCAGGTATTCCGGCGTGCGCTGCTGGCCGGCGCGTATATCGATGTACTGCCCGTCCCAGTCCACCCCCTTCTCGGCCAGCGCCATACGGACCTTCGCAGCGCATACGGACATGCCGTGGTGATACAGCACAGGTTTCATGATCTTCAAGCGAGTCCCAGGCCCCGCTTCAGGGTGCTGAAGCTCCAGCGGCGGCGGTGTATGTAGACCCACGGCAACATCGCCAGCGGTATGACCATCGCATAGGTCAGCACGAACAGCGAGAACTCCGGCCGTTGCATCAACACTTGGGAAATCAGTACCGCCAGCACCACGTTCTGCAAGCCCACCTCGATGCCGATGGTGAAGCGCGTATCGCTGTCGAACCTCATCAGAGCCGCGATTGTGTAACCGATGCTCATGGCCGCCAGCGCGAACAGAGCCGCGGGCAACAGCATGTCGCCCAGACTGTCCTGGATCCGGCCAATGTTCGTGAAGATCACCAGGGACATGTGGAAGATCAGCAGCAGGAACGCGACGAGATTGGCCTGGGGCTGACGCCGCACCGCAGATTGCGGGAACCGGGCTCGTATGCCCATGCCGATACCGATCGGCAGAATTGCCAGTACGAAGATCTGAGCCACGGTCTTCAGCACGGGCAGATTGATGTCGGCATCTTCGCCGGCGAACAGCCGGATGCCCAGTGTGGCGATAGTCGGCGTGGTGACCAGCGCCAGCACGCCGTTGACCGCCGTCAACGTGACGGACAGGTTCGGATTGGCGCGCGCGAGATAGACGAAGGTGTTGGACAGCTGCCCGCCCGGACAGGCGGACAGCAGTACGATGCCGATCCGGGTCACCAGGTCATCGGTCATGGTCCAGGCGACCAGGAATCCCATGGCCGGCAGCAGCAACAGCTGGCCGACGATGCCCGTGATTGCGGCCTTGGGGTAGACCAGCAGGCGCCTGAAGTCCACCAGCGTTAACGACGTGCCGACGCAGATCATGATCACGAATACCGACGCCGGGATCAGGATCTGGATCAGGGTGACGACGGTTGGACTCATGTCTCCGCTGGCTGCGGCAGCTCAACAGGCCGCGCTATGAAACCCTGATCTTAACCGGAACACGACCCCCGCCTGGCGAGCGCCGGATTGCTGCAAGACAAGCGAACGCGGTTACCAGGGCAATTCCGAGACACGCTTTTCCAGCCAGACTTTCTGCTCGGATGTAATGTTGATCAGCGGCGGACGTACGACTTCGTTGCTGATCAGGCCCTTCAGCTTCAGCCAGTATTTCCAGTAGCCGACCACATAGACGCCCTTCCGGTAATTCTCCCAGAAAAAGTCATTCAGCAGCTGGCGGCCAGGCTCCACCTCGTTGTACTTGGCGATGCCCTCGTCCCACTGCCCGTTCATGATCAGCTGGGTATAGTCGCGGATCGGCTGGTAGGTCGGTGTCTGCAGCAGGTACAGGTGCCAGCAGCAGCACAGCACCGGGTTCTGCATGATCTTCATTTCCCAGGGCCAGTGATCCTCCAGCGGATTGCTGACCCAGATCTCGTAATTCGCCTCCCGTTCTGCTTCCCAGCACCACATCGTGTTTGGCCGACCGTCCTTCACTCCGACGATGTTCGGAATCTCCCGCGCCAGCTGGCCGAGGGTCTTGGCGGTCACGAGGTGCGACAAGGGGCTATCGTAGAACACGACGCCAATATCGAAGCGCTCACAGACGTAGCGCCACCAGTCGGCAACCGCTTCGTCGCTGGAAGCCTGCAGATATGGCGAAATGATAGATACCAGATCGGCGCCGGTTTCCTGAGCGTGCAGGCTCAGGTCTATGCAGTCTTTCGCGACGTGATGAGCGGTCTGGACGATCACCGGAATCTCACCGCCGGCCTCGTCGATCACTATCTCCGCGACCCGCTTTCTTTCAGGCACGGTCAGGGAATTGAACTCACCAACGTTGCCGGTAATAAAAATCGCGTCCGAGTTGACGTCGATCACGTAGCGCACGAGATTCCGCAGGTCCTTCTCGTGGATCTCCAGGTCGTCGTCGAAGGGCGTGGGAATGGTCGAGACCAGTTTGCCGCGAAAAGCCTCGTAGGCCCACGATTTCGCTTCATTCTTACTGCCGTATTTCATCCGGGAAACCCTCCTTCTGTCAGTAGCTTGGCCCAGCCACCGCTGCAATTGCGCCTGTATCGAGGATGACTATACTCAATACCACTTGCATTTACAACTGTTTTTGCATAGTTTAGGCTCATGGCGAGGACTGCACAGTTTCAGCACCTCGCCACCGGTGGCCCGTCATGGCTGCCTCGAGGCGCTGCTTGAGATTCGCGGTGGCCCTGCCGGCTTGCCTGTTAACCCCCCGAGGCGCCGGCGGGGCCTGCTTTTTAGCTTACGGCAGCTTAGATAACGGCGAAAGGAGAACGATAGACGTTCTGCTTCATCTTCTTCAGCAGGCGCAGCAGCGTTTTCCTGTCTGCACTGGAAAAACCCTGCAGCGTAAATTCGAGCTGATTGGCAACCACGGGCAATACTTTTTCATACACTTCCTGGCCCTGGTCCGTGAGACGAATGCGCGTGTACCGCTGGTCGTCGGCGTCCCGCATGCGGCCAATGAGCTTGCGTTTCTCCAGGGAATTCAACAGCCGACTGAGAGTCGAGACCTCGATCAGGCTCTCTTCGGAGATTTCACTGATCGAGAGTTCGCCTTGATCGTGCAACAGGAACAGAACCCGCCATTGATTGGGCGCGATATTCAGCGGTGCGATGGCTTCCTGGATCTTGCGCTGACTTTGGGCCACGACGTGAGACATATAGTAGAGCGGGTAGTCCGCCAGCCACAGCGAGCTTTCTTTCGGCTTTTTGCGCCGTTTTTCAGGGGCAGGCATAAATGTGACTTCCAGTGGGTGACCAGGAAACATGCTCTCAAGAAATAGACTACTTTGACAAGCATTTTCAGCAATAATCTACGCCAGGCGACGGAGCTGAACGAACATGGAACGCAGCATAGAGGAACTGTACGCAGAAGATCCCGAACGCGCAGATGCCCAGGCCTTCGGCCGGCGCACAGACAGAACCCGCCGCGGATTCCTGAAGCAGGCGGGCCTTGCGAGCATGGCTATGGCGCTGGGTGGCAGCCTGCCTTTCTGGCGCAATTTCCCCGCTGGCCTGATTCCCGCAGCAATGGCAGACGATGCTTCGGAAATTGCGATCAGTGGCAAGAATGGTCTGCGCATCCTGGGCGACCGGCCGCTAAATGCCGAAACCCCGGCCCACCTGCTGGATGACGAGGTCACCCCCATCGCCCGACACTTTGTCCGCAACAACGGGATACCACCAGTCAACATTGACCGGTCGGCATGGCGGCTGACTGTAGACGGCGAGGTCGAACGCCCGCTCGAGCTCAGCATCGCCGACCTGCAGCGGGACTTCGAGGTGGTGAGCCTGCGGTTGCAGCTGGAATGCGGGGGCAATGGCCGGGCCGGCTTCAATCCACCGGCGCGGGGCAATCAGTGGACCACAGGTGCGATCGGGAACGCCGAGTGGACGGGCGTGCGCTACCGCGACGTGCTGCGGGCAGCCGGGGTCAAAGACAGCGCTGTGTATACCGGGCATTACGGGGCCGACGCCCACCTGTCCGGGCAGCCCGACGAGTTGCCCATTTCCCGCGGCGTGCCCATCACGAAGGCATTGGAACCCCACACTCTCATTGCCTTCGCGATGAACGACGAAGCCATACATCCGATGAACGGCGCGCCCCTGCGGGTGGTGGCGCCCGGCTGGCCCGGCTCGTGCTCACAAAAATGGCTGACGCGAATCTGGGTACGCAATGTCGTCCACGACGGGCCGAAGATGACCGGCAAGTCCTACCGCGTGCCGGCCTACCCCGTCGCGCCCGGCCAGAAGGTGCCGGAGGCGGACTTCCGTATCATTGAAGCCATGCCGGTCAAATCCCTGGTCACGTATCCCCGCGATGGCCTCGAGACCAGGCGGACGACAGACGGACTCGAAGTGCGCGGCCACGCGTGGGCGGGTGAGGCCGAGGTCGACCGGGTTGATGTGTCTATCGATTTTGGCGCCAGCTGGATGCGCGCCGAACTCGAACCGCCGCCGAACAAATACTCGTGGCAGCGCTGGCGCGCCCGCGTGGTGTTCCCGCAGGCGGGCTACTACGAGGTCTGGGCCCGGGCGACCGATGCCAACGGCCAGATGCAGCCCTTCGCCATCGACTGGAACCCGAAGGGCTACCTGAACAATTCCCTGCACCGCATCGCCGTGCGGGTCGTGGCCTGACCGTGCGTTGTCGGCGCATAGCATGGCTGCTGCTGTCACCTGCGCTGGCCCTCGCAACTGAGCTGCCGTGGGAAGATCTCCCACCGGCGCCCGGACGGGAACTCACCTACGGCGTCTGTAGCACCTGTCACTCAATGGACATCGTGAAGCAGCAGGGCATGACCCGTGAGCAGTGGGACGAAACGCTGGAGTGGATGGTCGAGGAACAAGGCATGGGTGAACTGACCGGTGTCACCCGGGAGCTGGTGCTCGACTACCTGGCCGAGGTCTACTCGCCGGACCGCCCCTACTTCAACCAGCCAGAATGACCGGACCGGGGACATTCTGCTTTTTCCCGCACGGTCGCCGCAGTTCCGCAACTGTATCGCCAGAAAAAGCAGAATGTCCCCATCGCGCCCCCAAATCTATCAACGAGACGAGTCTGTCTTCATCCATCAGCCGTTTGGCGCCTAATCCAGGGGCTGCGTGGGCGGTGGAATCATCCCCTCCAGCTCGCCTTTCCTGAGCCACTCGGACATCAGGCCCGTCGCTGGCTCGCCGCGGGGCGCGGTGTCCCACGCCTTGCTGGTGCCCATGGGCCAGGCTTCATGGTTGAAAGTGACTTCCCGCACTTCAATGTGATCCTTGGTCACATTC
Organism: uncultured Chromatiaceae bacterium; assembly: GCA_964613615.1. Classification (GTDB taxonomy): domain Bacteria; phylum Pseudomonadota; class Gammaproteobacteria; order Steroidobacterales; genus J054. The sequence goes on along the minus strand of CAZTIB010000030.1, from coordinate 3,232 downwards.
AGTACGGTCAAGTCATCGGACATGGTCAAAGGGCCATCGTAGGTCTTGCGTACCCGCTCGAAAATCTCGAGCTCGATGTCGCGGTGGTTCCAATAGTGGTATGCAACCGCCATGCGCGGCTTCACCATCGACATTAGCTTGCCAAACCCTTCGGGTGGCGTATGGATTTTTGAGGTGACCCAATAGGCCTGCTTATAGGGGAACCCTGCGATAGCCATCCACTGCTCTGGCGTAAAGAAACACTCGTGCACCACCACATCAGCACCTTTGGCTTCCTTCGCAAACCATTTGTTCGGCACGCTGTCGCCGCCGAACACAAAACTCAGGCCGTTCCAGTCCAGACGGAAGCTCACGGAACCGTCGCGTATATGAATCGCAGGGAACGCGGTGACCTTTACGCCGTTCTCCTCGTAGATCACCGCAGTCTTTGCGAAATCAAACTCGTGGACAACGATCTCACCACCGGCATTCGGCAGGATGCCCGCCCGCGAAGTGACATCCCAGGCCCAGGCCTCTCGGATATGATCGATATGCACTTTGGTGCCCAGCTCGGGAGACGACCCTGACGGACCGTACACATGCAGCGGGGTGTAACGGCCATTCAGCCAGCCACTGACCCAGAGCGCGGCGACATCGCCGACATGGTCGGTATGCAGATGGCTGGCAAACACTTTATCCAGCTTGGAATAGTCAGCCTCGAGGCCGGCAAGCCGGTCGGTGGCACCGGTGCCCAAGTCAAACAGGAAAGACTCACCGTTACCCAGTTCCACGAGGAACGATGCAGCGACATTACTCGGCGACTGGTTCGGCATGCCGGTACCCAGCGCGGTAATCCGCATCTCGGCCTCGCCGAGCTGCTCCGTTCCCGGGAAATAGGTCCGCGGATAGCGATTGTCCTTGATCTCCTGCGGGATGCGGCCTTCCGGTACGTTGAAGCCGTCGACCTGGTCAGGCTTGGCGAAGGCCATACTGCCCACAAGGGCAGAGACAGCAACGGCAGTCACAATAATAAAGACGCCATTTCTCATTTCGTGCCTCCATTTCCGTATCCCAGTCATGACCAAATAATTCCGTGAAAGAACCAGGCCGATCAAATACCTGGTCGTAGATCAATAAATAATCAACATGTTTAGTCGGGCCGCCCTGGGCCCGCCTGCAGTGGCTGGCTACCGACCAGATCCGACGGCGAAGACATGCCTGACCTACGCCTAGCCGTCAACTGGCGAATGCCACAAACCGTGGCAGCCTGACTTCAGGACCCGATTAGAGAAGCGGACATTCAATCTAGTTCTCTGGGTAAGGAAAGTCCCGGCCCACTGCTTCGCTAGCTTCTTCGTAGATCGGGCGGACCACGTCATCGACGTTCCAGCGCCCGGCCTCAATTTCAGGGGAATACCCCACCCGGTCTTCCGCGGATACGGGCTTCGGCGGGTAGGCGACAGGCGGATTCCAGGTCTCGTGCTCGAAAGCTGCCATGCGCACGCGGATGTCGTCCTTGGTGACGTTCCAGACCATGTAGTCCTTCGCCATGCTGAGTGGCCCGTCATAGGTCTTGCGAATCCGCTCCAGAACCCCTGGGCTTGAGTCGATCCCGGTCCAGAAATGGTAGGCGACTGCCATGCGAGGCTTGAGGTTGCTCATGACCTTACCGAAGGCTTCCGGCGGGGTATGTATCTGGGTGCCAACCTGAAGCGCCGCTTCCGGCGTCAGGCGATACCGGGCAACGAGGTCCGGAACAGCAATAAAGCATTCATGGACGACGAGGTCCGCATCTTGCGCCTGTTCCATGAACCATTTGTTCGGGTAGGTATCACTTGAGAAGACAAATGACAGCCCGTTCCAGTCCAGGCGGTAGCTGACTGAACCATCGATTGCGTGAATTGCTGGAAACGCCGTGATCTTGACGCCGTTTTCCTCGTAGACCACCTGAACCTGCTTGTAGTCGAACTCAGTGACCTCCGTGGCGAAGCCTCGCGTGTCGGTTTGACCGATGCGTCCTTCCAGATCCCACAGATACATCTTTTCCATAGCCTCGATGGCTGCTGTTGTGCCGAGTTCAGGCCGAGAGCCACTTGGCCCCCAGATTCGGATCGGTGTGAAACGGCCCGCGATGCCTCCTGCAACATAAAGCGCGCCAATGCCACCGAAATGATCGCCATGCAAGTGGCCGATGAAAACTTTATCCAGGAACGCCATTGGAATCTGCAGTCCGAACAGGCGCTCCACCGAGCCGTCACCAATGTCAAAGAGAAACTTTTCGCCGTTGCCAAGTTCCACCAGAAAGCAGGCTGCAGCCTGCGCCGGGCGCGGCGTCGGCATGCCGGTGCCACAGGCAATTACGCGCATCTCGTCAGGCGCCAAGGTTTCGCTATTGGGTGCGTAAAAATCTCGCTCCCGCGCTTCGGTCGGCGAAATCATGGGCTCGGCCTTGTGCGATTTCGCGACAACGGGCGAAATCAACTCGACATTGGAATTAGCCAGATACAGTCCGGCGGCAAGCCCGAGTGCAAACACTAGTGCGGTGAGACTTTTTCGCGATGACATTCTCGTTTCCCTCACTGAATCGGCAGAAAATTGACGGCCACGCAGAATCCAAGCACGATGGCGAGCGACTGCATGGCGTTAATGTAAACGGCGCACTGTGCAGCGGACTATCCATTTTCAGCCACCAACAGATACCGCCAGGGCGGCACCACGCCTACCAGGATGCGGCGGCGCTGCCAGTCGAAGAAAAACACCCTGCAGTCAGCCGGGGGCTTGTCGCATCAGGACGATTGAGCGGCTTCGCTGGGTCAGAAACGCAGCGTGCCCTGCAATGCCCAGCTCCTGGGCGGATCGACAAAGCAGAAGTAGCTGCCCGTGTAGAAAGGTGCACCCTGCGCGTCGTTGCAGAAGTTGTTCGTGTCCTCATCGAAGATATTTTGACCGATCACCGCCACGTTCCAGCGGCCGTCTTCGGCGCCCAGGCTCAGCCTCGCATCCACCTTCACGAAGTCATCCTGGGTGGTATTCGGATCGACGTCCGTGACGGTCTCGAACTCATCGGAATACACCAGCAGCGCGAAGGCCGTCAGTTCCAGGTCACGCGACAGCGGCCAGACATATTCCCCTGACAGCGTGCCGGACCACTCGGGTGAGTACGGCAGGTCCTCATCCTTCAGGTTCCGCTCGCCGGGGTTCGGGTCGTCCGGGCACGGCTCGGCCAGGTTGCAGGGGCCACCGGGGAAGTCGT
>CAZTIB010000029.1:0-10235 GCA_964613615.1 uncultured Chromatiaceae bacterium | reverse complement strand
AAGCAGGTGCCGGTCAGCTGCCCCATGCGCCGCTGCATCTTGTTCTGGTTGACGAGATCGTCGGCACTGGTCGCGATGTGCAAAAAGCGATTGACGCGCGTGCCAGTGTACGGCGACAGCGCGGTGCCCAGTTCGGGGTTGCGCTGGGCCAGGTCGTAGGTCTCGGCCACCGCGTTCACCGACGGGCGAATCACCGGGTGGTCAACCGGCTCGTCCACCAGTTCACCGAACAGATAAACTTTCAGGTTCCGGCCGCGCAGGCTGTCGATATATTCGGTACCGGTGCGTATTCCTTGCGCAGCGCCCTGCTGGGCTTCCCTCGCCGAAGTGGCCATCTGCAGCTCCATTGCTCTGTCTGGACGCACAAGTTTACACCGCCGCATGGACAGCGCGCGCCTGCAACCAGCGGCTTTCCGGGCGACGTGCAACCCTCGATGCATGGGAGACGGGCAATTATGACAGCCGGGCCGGCCGGGCCAGTCACCGCAGGCGCCCGGATCGAAACCCTGGACGTGGTTCGCGGCGTCGCGGTGCTGGGCATCCTGCTGATGAATATCTGGTCCTTTGCCGGGCCGCAGGCGTTTTTCGACAACCCGCTGGCCATCGCCGACCGGCCCGGCGCACCGCTGGCCACCTGGGCGGTGGTCCACACCCTCTTCGAAGGCAGTCAGCGCGCGCTGTTCTCGCTGCTCTTCGGCGCCGGCATGCTGCTCATGGTGACGCGGCTGGCAGCAAGGCCGGGCACCACAGCGGGTCGGATCTACTACCGGCGGCTCTTCCTGCTGATCAGCATCGGGCTGATCGACGCCTTCGTGCTGCTGTGGCCGGCGGACATACTCGTCACTTATGGACTCTGCGGCCTGCTGCTGTATCCGCTGCGACGCCTGCCGGTCCCGGCGCTGCTCGGTCTGGCGCTGGCGGTCTTCGTGCTGAACGCGTCGCTGCGCGTGGTGGACCTGCGGGAAGCGCGCGAGCTCGAGGCCGCGTATCCGGCTGCGCTGGCCGCGGCAGACAGTGATCCTGCAGCCAAGGTCACCGTGGACGAATGGAAAAAAATCGAGACGCGCGCGCGGCCCGACCCGAACAGCGCAGAGAACCAGGAAACCATCCGCATTACCGGTTCGGGCAGCTTCGGTGAATTCTATAAAGAGCGGGCGAAAAGCAGCCTGATCCTGCAGACGGTGGTGGCGCTGAATGCGTGGCTGCTGGATGCACTGGCGGTGATGCTGGTGGGCATGGCAGCGCTGCGCAGCGGCCTGCTGACAGGCGAGGTCTCAAAGCGCCCGCTCGTTGCACTTTGTGCCACCGGCTACGCGATAGGTCTGCCCCTTGCGGTGTTTGAAGCCTACACACTGGTGACTACGAACTTTGATCCCATCATCAAGGCGCAGTGGCTGGTGGTCTACGACATCCGTCGCTGCGCGATGGCCGCCGGCCACCTTGGCCTGGTGCTGCTGCTGTGCCAGTCGGGTGCTGCCCGGTGGCTGCGCCAGCGCATCGCCGCGGTGGGTCGCATGGCGCTGTCGAACTACCTCGGCCAGTCGATCATTGGTGGGCTGCTGTTCTATACCGTGGGCCTGGGGCTGTTCGGCCGCTACACCGGGTGGCACCTGTACGTGTTCGTGGCGCTGACCTGGCTAGTACTCATCGTGGCGAGCAACTGGTGGCTCGCCCGCTTCCGCTTCGGCCCGGCCGAATGGCTTTGGCGTTCACTCACTTACCGGCAACTGCAACCCTTCCGTCGGGCTGCCGCCTGAGCAGGCCGCGGCGGCGGGCCCGTCGCGGCTAAAGCCGCTCCCACCGACTGTCCTGACCCCTCGTGGGAGCGGCTTTAGCCGCGATTCCAATTTGCCGCCCGTGCCAGGCTTCGCTCCCACCAGAAATTTTGGCCTCTGGTGGAAATAGCTCCCCCTGACTAACTTGTCCTCTCCTGGTGGGAGCGGCTTTAGCCGCGATTCCGATTTAACGCCCGTGCTAGGCTTCGCGCCCCATGAATCCCTCTCCACCGCGCGGCGCCATCCCGATTCTGTTCGCGGTGGTCTTCATCGACCTGGTCGGTTTCGGCATCCTGATGCCGCTGATTCCGTTTTACGTGGAACGACTGGGTGCCGGGCCGGAACAGATTACGCTGATCCTGGCCATACACCCGCTGTGCCAATCTCTGGCCACACCGGTGTGGGGCGAGTTGAGCGATCGCTTTGGCCGCCGGCCGATACTGCTGGTGAGTTGCGCCGGGCACGTGGGCGCCTACCTGCTGCTGGGCTTTGCGGATTCCTTAACGATGCTGATGCTGTCGCGGCTGCTGAGCGGCACGACATCGGCCAACATCGCCACCGCTTTCGCCTGTGTGTCCGATGTGACCGCGCCGGAGGAACGCGCCGGGGCCATGGGCAAGATCTCGGCCGCCTTCAGCCTCGGGTTCGCGGCCGGGCCCGCCATCGGTGGCTTTCTGGCCGGCGACAGCATTGCCGACGCCAACTTCGAACGCACCGCCCTCGCCGCGGCGGTGTTCGCAGGCGGCGCGTTCATGGCAGTGCTGTTTTTCCTGCCGGAAACTTTTCCGCCGGAGGCCCGGCGCGACCGCGGCGGCACCGGCACGCCGAAGCTGTCAGCGAACTTCGGCCAGGTTGCGCGACGTCCCATTATCACGCTGATGCTGATCCTGTGCCTGATCGTGATGACCTCTATCGCGGCACGCGAAACTATTTTTCCGCTGTGGGCTCACTATCAAATCGGTTTGAGCCCCATGGAGCTAGGCCTGCTGATCACTTACACCGCGTCAGTCATCGCGGCCATTCAGCTGTTCGGCATTGGCAAGCTCGCGCGCCGTTTCGGCGAACTGGCCATGGTGCAGGTCGCACTCGTGTCTTTCGGCATTGGCTGGTTGCTGCTGGTGCTGGCGCCAAACCTGCCCATGGTCGTCGTCGCCATGACCGTGGCGGCCGTTGGTTCGGCACTGTTCCAGACCTGCCTGCAGGCGATGATTTCACACCGCGCCGGCCCGCAGGAGCGCGGCCTGGTGCTGGGTGTTTACCAGTCGGCCAGCTCCGCGTCGCGATTCATCGGCCAGGCCGGCTCCGGCACGCTCTATGGCCAGCTCGGCATGAATGCGCCTTTCCTGATCGGTGCCATTGCGATGTTGCCGGCGTTTTTGCTTACTCGCCGCATTAACCGTGGCCTACAGGCGGCGCCGGCCGTGGTCGCGGTGGGCAACGAGACACCCTAGCCGCTAAGCTCTGCGCGATGTCTGCGTTCATCCTGCGCCGCCTCCTGATTGCCATTCCGACCGTGTGCGTGATCGCCACCGCATCGTTTTTCCTGATGCGTGCAGCGCCCGGCGGGCCTTTCGATGCGGAAGCCGATCTGGAACCGGAAGTGCTGGAGAATATTCGCGCGGCCTACGATCTCGACAAGCCGTTGCTGGTGCAATTTCAAATTTACGTCAGCAACGCGATTCGGGGTGATTTCGGGCCGTCGCTGGTTTACAAGGATTTCAGTGTCACCGAACTGGTGGCCATTGGCTTGCCCGTCAGCATCCAGCTCGGGGCCTGGGCCATGCTCGTCGCCCTGGTGCTGGGCGGTCTTGCCGGCATCATCGCCGCACTGCGCCAGAACCGTCTCATTGACCACGCCATCATGGCCATGGCCATGACCGGCATTGCGATCCCGAGTTTTGTCGTCGCGCCAATCCTGGCGCTGGTCTTCGGCTTGTATCTCCGGCTGCTGCCGGTGGCGGGCTGGAACGACGGCGCGTGGCAGAACATGGTGTTGCCGGTGACCGCGCTGGCCCTGCCGCAGGTGGCGGTTATCGCGCGCCTCGTGCGCGGCGGCATGCTCGAAGTGTTGCGCTCGAACTTCGTGCGCACGGCCCGCGCGAAGGGCCTGCCCGAATACCGCGTGGTCAGCGCCCACGTGCTGCGCTCGGCCCTGATACCGCTGGTGGGTTACCTGGGCCCGGCTCTGGCCGGCATCATGACCGGCTCGCTGGTGATCGAACTCATCTTTAACCTGCCGGGTATCGGCCGCTATTTCATCCAGGGCGCATTGAACCGGGATTACCCGCTGGTGATGGGCGTGGTGGTGATCTATGCCTGCCTGATCATCACGCTGAACCTGCTGTCTGACCTGGCCTACGCGGCGCTGGACCCGCGTGTACGGAGGGCCTACCGGTGAGCGCCAAACCTGGCAAACTGCTCGGCTCCAGCGCGCTGGCCAGCGCGGCGGCCGGGCAGGCCTCACGGTCGCTGTGGGCCCAGGCGGCGCGGCGCTTTCGCCGCAACCGGGCCGCGATGGGCAGCGTGTACATCCTCAGCCTGATCGCCGTCACGGCCGTGCTGGTGCCGATGTTCTGGCCCCACGGTATCGAAGATGCGTCGTGGGAAAAGATCCTGGCCCCGCCCAGTTTCGACGACTGGCACTGGTTCGGCACCGATGCCAACGGGCGTGACCTGCTGGTGCGGGTGTTCTACGGCGGGCGCATTTCACTGACCATCGGCCTGCTGACCACGACGGTCGCACTGCTGATCGGCGTGACATACGGCGCGCTGGCCGGCTTCATCGGCGGACGCACCGACGGCTTCATGATGCGCTTCGTCGATGTGCTCTACTCACTGCCGCTGCTGTTTTTCATCATCATCCTGGTCACAGTCTTCGGCCGGAATATCTACCTGGTGTTCGTGGCCATCGGGGCGGTGGAGTGGCTGACAATGTCGCGCATCGTTCGCGGCCAGACGCTGACGGTGAAAGCTAAGGAATTCGTGGAATCAGCCGTGGCCATTGGTATGTCGCGCAGTGCGATTCTGGCCCGCTACATCATCCCCAACGTGCTGGGCCCGGTGGTCGTCTACGTCACTCTGCTGATTCCAACCAACATCGTGATCGAGAGCTATCTCAGCTTCATTGGCCTGGGCGTGCAGGAACCCCTGACCAGCTGGGGCCTGCTGATCTCACAAGGTTCCGGACAGCTGGACTCGGCGCCGTGGCTGATTTTCTTTCCGGCCACGCTGCTGGCCATCACCATGTTCTGTTTTAACTTCATCGGCGACGGGCTGCGCGACGCGCTGGACCCGCGGGATCGCTGAGCCATGAGCGCGCTCATCGACTGCGAACATCTCGAGGTGCGTTTCCGCACCGAGCATGGCGACGTGCGTGCGGTAAACGACCTGTCTTTCCAGCTGGAGGCCGGTGAGTGCCTGGGCATCGTCGGCGAGTCGGGCTCCGGCAAGAGCCAGAGCATGCTCGCCATGCTGGGACTGCTGGCGGACAACGGCCACGCCACCGGCATCGTCCGCTACAGCGGGCGCGACATTCTGAACCTGTCGCGCCGCGAGCTGGACAAGCTGCGCGGCGACCGGCTGGCCATGGTCTTCCAGGACGCGCTGTCGGGCCTCACACCAACCATGCGGATCGGCGACCAGCTCGCCGAGAGCCTTATACGCCATCGCGGCCTGAGTCGCGCAGCCGCCAAAGCGAAAGTGCTGGAAATGCTCGAGATCGTGAAGATTCCGGCGCCGGACAGCCGCTACCGCGCCTATCCTTTCGAGTTATCGGGCGGCATGCGCCAACGGGTCATGATTGCGATGGCCATGCTCTGCCAACCCGAAGTGTTGATCTGCGACGAGCCCACCACGGCGCTTGACGTCACGGTGCAGGCACAGATCCTGCGCCTGCTCGACGGTTTGAAGCGCCACACCGGCACGGCAGTCATCCTTATCACGCACGATCTCGGCGTCGTGGCCGGGTTATGTGACCGGGTACTGATCATGTACGCCGGCCGCGCAGTAGAGATGGGCAACACCGCGGATATTTACTCGGCACCACAGCATCCGTACACGGCCGGATTGTTGCGTTCCATCCCCACGCTGAACGGTAACCCGAAACTGGATCTGCCCACGATTCCGGGGCAGCCGCCGAACCTGGAGCACCTGGGTCCCGGCTGTGCGTTCGCCGATCGCTGCGAGCATACCTTCGGGCCCTGCACCGATCAGGCCCCGGAGCTGGCAAGCGTCGGCACGGCGCATATCGCCGCCTGTCACCGGCTGAATGATTAATGGGCGACACCGTGCTGCAGGTCGAAGAACTCAGCGTGCATTACGAGGTGCGTGGCGGCGGGCTGCTCAACAGCGGCCGGCGCACGCTAAAGGCCGTGCAGGAAGTGAGCTTCGAGTTGCGCGCCGGCGAAACCCTCGGCGTGGTCGGCGAGACCGGTTGCGGCAAATCTTCCCTGGGCCGGGCAGTGCTGCAACTGGTGCGCCCGGCGGCCGGCCGGGTGGTGTGGCAGGGGCAGGACCTGTGCGGGCTGACCAACCGCGAATTGAAACCGGTGCGCAAGAATCTGCAGGTGGTGTTCCAGGATCCGCTGTCCAGCCTGAACCCACGCATGACCGTCGGCGAGATCATTGCCGAACCGCTGCGCATCCATCACCCGGAACTGTCTGCTGCCCAACGCACGGAGAAAGCCACCGAGATGATGGCCCGGGTCGGCCTGTTGCCGGAACTGACCAGGCGCTACCCGAACGAGTTCAGCGGTGGCCAGTGCCAGCGGGTAAGCATCGCCCGGGCCATGATCCTGGAACCGCGGGTCATTGTCTGCGACGAACCGGTGAGTGCGCTGGACGTGTCGATACAAGCGCAGATCTGCAACCTGCTGCGCACGCTGCAGCGAGACACCGGCATTGCGATGATTTTCATCAGCCACGACCTGTCGATCGTGCGCTACATGGCCCACCGCGTGCTGGTGATGTACCTGGGCCGGGTGATGGAACTGGGCAACCGCGAGCGCTTCTTCGCCCGGCCCTGCCATCCCTACAGCCAGGCGCTGCTTGCGGCGGTACCCGAGCCCGATCCAAGGCGGCCCGTCAGCGAATATGCGGACCCACTACCCGGCGAAGTGCCGTCGCCGCTGGACCCGCCGTCGGGTTGCGTCTTCCGCACGCGTTGCGAACACTCCACGCCGGTTTGCGTGAGTCAGCAGCCCAGACTTGAACTTGTTGAAGACGGCCACGAAGTCGCCTGCCACCATTGGCGGCGGCTCGGTGGCCATGGAGCAGAATCATGAGCGACACCCGCTGTTACATGATCGTGATCGGTGAAATTCACGATCGGCAGGCTTTTTTCGACGGTTATGCGAAGGTGGTGCCGCCGCTGGTGGAACAATTCGGCGGTCGCTACGTGCTGAAGGGCGCGGGCGGACTGTTTCTTGAGAACGGCTGGTGCGACAGCCCGAGCGCACTGATCTCCGAGTGGCCCGACCGGGCCGCAGCGCAGCGCTTCTGGGACTCGCCGGAATACGCCGAGGCCATCAAGCTCCGTGAAGGCATTGGCAGTTTCCAGGTGATGCTGATCGACTCGGCGCCGGTTAACTCGGCCACGTGAGCGACCAGAGATGCGCTCCGCCCGACATGCCCGCTCACCAATGCGCAGGAACTTTGAAATTCTCGATCAATCGGCTCTGTATTCGAAATCGTCGATGGCTGCGTGCCAGTAGGCTTCGTTCGAGAATTCGATTTTCGTAATGCCCCTGTAATCAGCAGCGAAGTAAATGGGGCCCTTAGCACTCGCTCTCAACCTGTCTTCATAGGCCAGTTCACCGTTTCTCCAAGCCTTGATGATCAGGTCATGATCTTCACCTTCTGGCCAGGTCATGCTCAGGTAAGCACCAACGAAATCGATTGCTCTTTCGGACCAGATTACAGCCGGGTGCCCGGAGCTGGTGTAGGCCAGGAATTCCGACGATATCGTGCCGTTGATATGGCTGGCCTTCCTGTAAAACTTATGGTGGGTGGCGACCCAATTGTTCCAATTCAATCCCGAGTATCCGCTGGGTATCTCGTATAACGTATCCGAAGAAGTGAGATCATCGAATCCAACCCGTCGCAATTGCGACAGCTTTGTACGCTGAACGTGGCCAGGATCGATCTGGGATACGACCAAGGGATATGCCGTTACCATTAGCTCTCTGGAAATCGACGGCCCGTTCTCGGTAGTCAATTCCAGTTTCCAAGCGCCCGGAGAGGCGGCGAAGGAGAAATTCCCTGCATCCGAAAGCTGGACTTGCGATACTTCGCCCTGCGGACTCGTAGCCTCAAAGTTCTCAATCGCGTATTCCGGGTTCGCGTGGTCGATTTTGACCGAGCCCAAAATACTCAACTTTGGCGCGACACCTACGTGTTCGTAGGTACGATTGGCAACCATTCCGACCGGTGCCTCTTCGAACTCTCGGAAGGTCACCGTTTGCACGTCATTCCCGGTGGTCACGATCCAATCGTCGGGCGGCTCGACGGTGATGGTGTGGTCACCGGGGGAATAGATATCGTAATCGTCGTTAGCGAGGCTCATTTGGAAATTCGTGAACCCGGCCAGATTGGACCTCGATTTAACCTGGCCCCCTCTTGGCCTGTCCATGCCTATTTTCAGTCCGGCATAGGGACGGTCACCCAAGTCATAGATGCCGTTGCGATTCACATCCCGATACACGAAACAGGACATGTTCATTCGGTCATAATCCTTTCCGCGATTGAACAGCACTACATACGCGAGCCCTGCAATAAGAGCCCCGAGGACGATGCCGCAGGCGATTCTGAACCGCCTGGACTGTAGCCTGCGGGCAAAGGCGTGAGTAGTCATGATGCGCTGCATAGTGGAAGTGTATTCGCCATGCTTTCATAGACGGAATTGCGAATGCCAGACCATAGCCTCAGAGTCAGGCAAGCGATGGCCCCCCTTTCGCCAGACAAGAAAAACCCGGCACGCGGCCGGGTTTTCACTTGCTTGGAATGATTGCGAACGAGCCAGTCAACCTTCTAGTCGTCAGGGCAGAGAACCCCGGCGTTGCTGTTGAAATCCCCGTTAGCACCGTCACAAATTGGGATGCCGTTGCCGCCGGACAGCAGGGTGAACGCCATACTGGGTTTCATGAGCAGCACCATACTCGGCGGCGCGTAGACCGCGAGCTTGCCGGCCTGCTCCAGGAATTTGCGCCGGGACTCTTGCACGCTTTTTGCTGACGGCTCGCTACTGCCGCGCTCTTTCGTCTTCTTCATTGTTGTTTCTCCTACGGCGAATCGCTGTTGCCCTGGGTAACATAAATGAGTTAACGATTGGGCGACGCTGTTGTCAAGTGTCTGACCGGTCAATTGTTTCTTTTGGAAAGAGGCGGGAAGAATTATGTGAAATTCATAGGTGGCATCCCTGGACCGGCGCAGTTCCGACTTCACTGCAGTAGGTAGAGCTAGCGTCATGACCAAGCACCATTTTATCGATCGACGAGTCTAAACCGCGTCCGTGGAAGGCGGGTTGCGCGCAGCAAACTACTCCAGCTATGCCATATCGTGGCTTCCGCAGGCTCAGCCTGGAAACTCCCGCAGTGCGCGTTCGGCCTGGCGTCCGGTACCCCGATACCTGGATTGGTGTCGGCCAATACAGCTATGAAATCCGCAACAGTTTGGCGCAAAGCCCGCCACGCATCGTAAGTGCGAATTGGTTCTCGGAAACGTCGACAACCGCTGCTTAGATTCTCAAGTAGGCGTCTGACAAGCCGATACACAGCCCGGAGGAGAGAAAACGCAATGCAGCAAGAGTCAGACTGGTGGTCGCGAAGTGCCTTTGTGCGGGACTATTTCTTTGCCGGACAGCAGAAAGTCGCACACCAGGTAGCGGAGTATCTGGCAAGGTACTACGTTGGAGATGCGATCACCGAGCTGACTCCGACTACCGACGTGTCCGAACTAATGTCAGATTCGATTCGGCGCTTCATCGACAGGGATGACTTTACGCTTGTCCGGGATGACGATCTGTTCGCCGATGTCGACTTCACGGAGCACGTCACGTTTAAGGAACTGGTCGATCTAATCCATGAGAACCGCGCGGAAGTTCGGCCCTAGAACAATAGAGTACCCTAAAGGTCCGCGAGCGTCCGGAATCGGACGCTGAATTCAAATCATACCGAGGCAGCCTGGCCCGGTAGCGGGATCCCGAACCCGGCCTGGGGAAAAGCTCCCGGGTCAATTTCTGGACAGCGTCGAAAATAGACCCGGCACCTTTTCGTTCGGACGTAACTGCAGCAGCCTTTTACCGAATGTCCGCTTTCGGCCAAGTGGTCTTGCTCTAGTTTCATGGACACCTGGAAACGGGCTGATAATAGCCCCGGAGGTGGATCATGGGCAGGAGAAAACGCTACAGCGCGGAGTTCAAACGAGAAGCATTGCGACGGGCCAATGAACCAGGGGTTACCGACG
>CAZTIB010000028.1:0-3263 GCA_964613615.1 uncultured Chromatiaceae bacterium | reverse complement strand
ATCGTCGCGAGTGGATGACGGAGAACATCTCGTCGGCGTCCAAACGCTTTACTAACCGCATACACGCTCTCGTCCTCGGGCAAAAAAAATCGTTGTATCTCGCCGATAAGCGCTGCAGCGCCCAGACCAAGCTGTTGTTAGATTCGTCGCCTGTTCTTAATAATAAAATTGTACCACGACCGCGCCTAATCCGGCCGAGAGCGGCGACGAGAAAGACGACCCCAAGCGAAGCGAACTTGGAGCGGAGAACAGCACGCTGGAGAAGCCGCTCCCACCGAGGTTAAACAGCAGCGAGCTAGTCGAGGCCGAGAGCCCCCGGGTTCATTAGGTTCTGCGGGTCCAGGAGGCGCTTCAGGCCGCCTACCAGCTCGCGGACGGCGGGTTTGCGGGTTTCCAGGTACGGGTAGTCTTTGCCGATCTGGAAGTGGCTGGCGCCGTTCTTGATGCAGAGCGCCTGGATGCGGCCCTTCAGCTCCTTCACCAGCGCGAGGCCTTCCGGGTTCGGCTGGTGCACCGGTTTCTGCGGCAGCAGCTGCGCTGGGAACACGCGTTTATGGTAAATCGTCTGCGCATCTTCCCACATGAAGGTGGGCTCGTAGATGAACGCGTTGGTGCTGAAGAACATCAGCATCCGGTTCAGCGCCACTTTGTGCTGCTGCATTCTGTCGCGATACTCGACCAGCAAGGCTTCGAAATCTGCGTGGTGCTGCAGCACTGCCGAAAACGGCAGGATGCCGTGGGTCGGCTTCCAGCGTTCGCCGTTCGGGCCGAGTATGGGTGTCAGCTCCATGAACGGGTTGGCGTTGAAATACATGGGTATCGAGTTAGCGACCTCGGCCCCGTGCCGGCTCACCACGTCGCGGACTACGGCCAGTTTCTCCTTCGCCTCGGCAGCGGTGGCGCCTTCCGTGCCGAAGTGGGCGGAGTACACGGCGTTCTTCAGGAAGTTGCGCCCGGCCAGGCCCATCTTGGCCACTTGCAATAAACCGTCCAGCGGATTGCGCGCGGAGCGGAACACCGACCACGCGGCCTCGAGGGGGTCGGCGGATTCCATCTGCGTGAGGGCGGTTTTCTGCTGGCGCGGATCCAGCGCAAAGTTCTGCGCCACCACGCCGAGACGCGCGGCCTCGGTAAGGGCGCGGATGCAGCTCTCGCCGTCCGGGAAGCCGAAAGACGCGCCGGCAAAGCCCGCGGGGTTTTCCAGCAGCCGCAGTGTCAGGCGAGCCTTGATGCCGAAGGCACCGGCATCGCCGACGAAGATGCCGGCGAGATCGGGCCCGTAATAGCGGAAGAAGGCCGAGTGCCCTTCCCCACCGGCGGAACCCGTCGACAGCATCTCACCGTTGGCCAGGATGATGTCCATGCCGATCAGCGATTCGGCCGACACGCCGTAGGTGCCGGAGCCGTAGTTCACTGCGTAGTGCGAGATGCCGCCGGCCACGGTCGCGGCGAGCCCGGAGAACGGTCCCCACATGGGCGTGCGCAGACCGCGCGCCGACAGGTCCTCGTAGAGCTCAGACCACGTGACCCCTGGTTCGACGGTCACGTACATATCCTGCTCGTTCACGTCGATGCCTTTCAGGCGCACCATGTCGAACAGCACGGTGCCAGGCCGCGTGGGCAGATAGCCGTCGGTGTAAGACGCGCCGCCACCCCGCACCACCATCGGTGCGCCGTTGGCGATGCAAAGCTTCGCCGCCGCGTGCAACTCGTCCACCGTGCCGGGGCGCACCACCACCGCGGCCAGCTCGTCGGCCTGGCGGAAGACGTCGGTGGAATAGAACAGCAGTTCTTCCGCGTCGGTCAGGACGTGCTCATTACCCACCACGCCGGCCAGGGCATTGATCACGGTGCCGAAGTCGGGGGCTGGAGCGGTCTGGGCGGCCTGGGTCATCTGCGGGAACCTCGTAGAGCTTTTAGCAATATTAACCCCCCGACGGCCTCGACCGAGGCGACACCGGGACATCCAGCCACCGCCCGGAACTGCTGCGGCTGCCAGAGGCCTGGGCGCCCGCGACAGGCTGCCTCCGCAGCCGTCATAATCCCGTCCCGGCATGCGCGCATTTCTGCACCTTCACCTGTCCCTGGCGCTGATCCTGCTGGCCATCGCCGCCAACCCTGCCCAGGCGGGTCCCGGGGACCTCACGGCCGCCTTCGACGCTGCCTGGGAAACCTACGAGACCGAAACCAACGGCAAGGGCCTGCAGTTCGGCTGCCAGCCGCGCCGGTACCGGCCCCCGCCGGACGTGCCTCGCAGGGGCGCTGTCGTGGCGTTCCACGGCTTTTCTGCCTGTGCGCAGCAGTTCTTCCAGCTGGCACCATTGCTCGCCACGATGGGCTTCGACGTGCTGGTACCGATGCTGCCGGGCCACGGCCTGTTGCGGGCGCCGGACGGGACAGAGCAGCTGGATGAGGTGCCCACCGGCGCCAACTGGGCGAAAGCCTACGGCGGACTCGCGGCCGAGATGAACGACATCATGGCGCGCAGCCCCGGCGAGCGCGTGATGGTGGGCTATTCCCTGGGCGGCGCGGTGGCCTTGAATGCAGCCTTTCGCGCGCCCGAACTCTACGACCGCATGCTGCTGATCGCCCCGCTGGTGCAGATCCGGATCCCCGGCTACCTGGAGATGCTCGCCAATACGCTGGGCGGCGTGCCCCTGCTTCGCGGCCTGCAGGTGAAACCGCCCGACATGGAACAGGACTGCGCCGACTGGACGGCAGCGGGCCGGGCCGGCTTCTGCGACTACCGGCTGGAACACGTGCCGGCCATGATCCGGCTCGAGCGCCAGAACCGTGCGTGGCAAATAGATCGGCCATTGAGCCTGCCGATGCAAATCATTATTGCCGACGAAGATGTGGTGGTCAGCGGCGAGGCCACGAAAGAGCTGGTGGCAATGCAAAGCGCGCACGGCGAGGTGACGCTGTGCACACTGAACGGGGGCGTGCCCCACGAAATCCTGACGCCCTACGAGAACGCGGGCCGGGAAATGTTCTGGCTGCCGGAATTTCTGCCAGTGGCCGCCAACTTCGTCGTCCGCGGCGAGACCAGCACTTGCGGAGACGCGGACTAGCCTCGGAGGGACAACAGCCTCAGTGGGAAAGCGGCGTTCGTGGGAGCGGCGCTTGGCTCGCGCCCGTAATGGCCCAAGAGACAGAACCGTCAGGCTGCGACTGTGTGGACCTCACCAGGTAAGCGGCTCAGGATGAGTTTGGTCAGGTCTGCCTTCGAACTTACGTTGTCGAGATCGATGCCCACCAGGTTG
>CAZTIB010000027.1:0-5767 GCA_964613615.1 uncultured Chromatiaceae bacterium | reverse complement strand
CGGGGGGGGGCCTTCCCCCTTCCTCCAGTTTTGTAGTCGGTCGGTGAAAGCGCCCCCGCGCACGGCTCTTGTCGCCATCTGCGTTCGGCATGGGAGGACCAGCCGCAAGGGCATCACGGTCATCCCCGGCGGGCAGACTGTCTTCCGGGCGTCGTCCCGGAGGAGCGGAGCCATGGATGGCGGGAGCGACGGAGGGCCGATCCGACTGAGCACAGGGATGTGCGATGGAGGATTAGCCCGGCAGACAGTCTGCCCGCCGGGGGTGACCGACCACCAAGCCAGGCCTAGTACTCCACCACCGACCGGATGCTCTCACCCTCGTGCATCAGGTCAAAGGCCTTGTTGATGTCTTCCAGCGGCATCTTGTGCGTGATCAGGTCGTCAATATTGATCTTGCCGTCCATGTACCAGTCGACGATCTTTGGCACGTCGGTGCGCCCGCGCGCGCCGCCGAAGGCGGTGCCTTTCCAGACCCGGCCGGTGACCAGCTGGAAGGGCCGCGTCGCGATTTCCTGGCCGGCACCGGCCACACCGATGATGCAGCTCTCGCCCCAGCCCTTGTGGCAGCACTCCAGGGCCTGGCGCATGGTGTTCACGTTGCCGATGCACTCGAAGCTGTAGTCCACGCCGCCGTTGGTCAGATCGACGATGGCCGCGGTGACATCCTTCGCTCGCTTCGGATTAACGAAGTCCGTCATGCCGAAATGTCTGCCCAGCGCCTCGCGCTCGGGATTGAGGTCCACGCCGATGATGCGGTCAGCGCCCACCATGCGTGCGCCCTGGACCACGTTCAGGCCGATGCCGCCGAGACCGAAGACGGCCACGGTTGAACCGGGCTCCACCTTCATCGTGAAGGCCACCGCGCCGATACCAGTCGTCACGCCGCAGCCGATGTAGCAGACCTTGTCGAAGGGCGCGTCGCGGCGAATCTTCGCCACCGCGATTTCCGGCAGGACGGTGTAGTTGGAGAAGGTCGAGCAGCCCATGTAATGCAGCAGTGATTTGCCTTTGTACGAGAAGCGACTGGTGCCATCCGGCATCAGCCCCTGGCCCTGGGTCTCGCGGATCGACTGGCAGAGATTCGTCTTCGGGTGCAGGCAGAAGTCGCACTCGCGGCATTCCGGTGTATATAAAGGAATGACGTGGTCTCCAGGCGTAACGGATTTCACGCCCGGCCCTACTTCCATCACGATGCCCGCGCCTTCATGGCCGAGGATCGCCGGGAACGCGCCTTCCGGATCGTCGCCGGACAACGTGAACGCATCGGTGTGGCAGATGCCGGTGGCCTTGATCTCCACGAGCACCTCGCCTTCGCGAGGGCCGTCGAGATCGACTTCAACAATTTCGAGGGGCTGGCCGGCCTCGAAGGCCACGGCGGCGCGGGTTTTCATTCTTCAGTCTCCTGGCTGCTTGTTATTCGGGAGGCTCTTCGGCATCAAGGGTCATGGTTTGCAGCTCCTGAGGTTTCAGGATTGCCGCGTGATGTTCGATGTGTTCGTCGATGAAAGACGAGATAAAAAAGTAGCTGTGATCGTAGCCGTCGTGCCGACGCAGGATCAGCCTCTGCCCGACGTCGGCACATGCGGCTTCAAGGCGCTCCGGCTGCAGCTGCTCTTCGAGAAAATTATCGGCCAGACCCTGGTCGACGAGTATCGGCGGTGCGTCGCTGCGGTCGCCCGCGGCACGCATGAGTGCGCAGGAGTCGTAGGGCGCCCACTTTTCACGGTCGTCGCCGAGATAGGCGGTGAGTGCCTTCTGCCCCCACGTTACGTCGGTGGGTGCAACGATGGGCGCGAAGGCCGACATGGACTGGTAGCGGTCGGGATGCTTCAGGCCGATGGTCAGTGCACCGTGGCCGCCCATGGAGTGGCCGACAATACCCTGCGCAGATTCGTCGCCGGGGAACTCTTTAAATAAGAGTTCCGGCAGCTCGGCGATGATATAGCTATACATGTGGTAGTTGCGACTCCACGGCCGCCTTGTCGCATCCACGTAGAAGCCGGCACCCTGGCCAAGATCATAGGCGTCGTCATCCGGCACATCGTCGCCGCGCGGGCTCGTGTCGGGGGCGACGATCATCAGGCCGTGTTGCACCGCGTAGCGGTATGCACCGGCCTTGACCGTAAAGTTGTCTTCGGTGCACGTGAGGCCCGACAGCCACCACAGCACCGGGAACGGCCCGTCGCCGAGGGGTACGAAGACCGAAAAGCGCATGTTGCACTTATTGACCTTCGACGCGTGCTGGTAGTAGCCAAGTGTGCCGCCAAAGCAGCGATGGGAGGCGACGGTTTCCATGGTGTAGTCCGTGCAGCTGTCCAAGGGCGGCCCGCCAATTCTACAACCAACCGGGGTCGGACCAAATTAACTGTTTGATAATGCTTGAAATCCTGTTCAGATAGCGGGCAATAGAGGGCTTACAGGCCACTTCTCGGGGCCAAAAACGAGGCTCTAAGCAAATCCATCAGGGGGCATCGCGGACATTCTACTTTTTCGGCGGGAGGCAACGGGCCCGTCAGGTTCGAGCCGGCTGGTGGCGCTCATCTCACTAATCGCCGCTCTAATAGCGTCCGCAAGCTGCGGCGGCCATCGGCGATGACGTGAACGACAACCTGGCGGCCCACGACCTGGTAGATCACCCGATACGGCTTGAGACGGACCTCGCGATAGTCCTTCACCCCGATGGCGTCGAGTTCCGGCGGGACATGACCACGGGCGGGATGTGATTCCAGCCTGCCGCAGAGATCGAGCAATTGCGCCAGGACATGATCGGCGTGTTCAGGGGAATCGCGTTCAGCAATCCACGCAATGATTTCCGCCAGGTCCTGCTCGGCGTCTTTGACCAGCAGGACCCGGTAGGTACCGCTCACGGTTGCGGAGGTTTGAGTTGCTTGCGCAGTTCCGCGACGACCCGGCGCAACGGTCGGGTCTGCCCTTCCTCATGGCTGCGCTTACCCTGGGCAATGAGCTTCAGCAAAGCGAGGCTTTCCTGCAGCTGTTCGTAGCTGCCGACATCCTGGACCACCGCCCTCGCCTCGCCGTTCTGGGTAATCACCACCGGCTCACGCGTGTCGTTGACCTGGCGAAGTACCTCGGCGGTATTGGCTTTGAGGTAGCTGATGGGTTTGATGGATTGGCTGGGTTTCATTGGCCCGGTCCCGAAGCGAAGAAGATAAGGCCCATGGTACTGAATTCAGACTGTATTTAGACCCAAATAACTGCCCCGAACTGGCAGAAATGGGGGCTCCCGGCGGCCGACACGCTACTCAGGCGGCATTGATACGACAGGGCGAAACCATCTTCCCAAGAATTGCAGTCTCTGCAAATCTCCATGTTATTCATGGATTTAGCCCTATGACGCTAGCCGATAACGGTATATTTGTTATACCATTATGGCGTTCGTGTTCGACCCTTCGAAGAGCCGGCAGAACCTTGCCAAACATCGCATCGACTTCGTTTCCGCTCAGCGGTTATGGGACGACCCGAAACTGCTCGAGGCCAGAGGATGAACCGAGAACAATCGCCATTGGCATGATCGGCGAGAAGCACTGGTCAGCGATAGTTGCCTATCGGGGCGACGACATTCGAATCATTTCGGTTCGACGGTCTCGCAGAAATGAGGTTGCGTTATATGAAAGCCAAGCAGCTTGATAGAGACTTTGATGAGGGCAAGGACATTTCTGCAGCCCTGGACCTGTCCAGTGCGCGCCGACCCAATCAGAAGCGGGTCAACGTAGATTTCCCGAACTGGATGGTTGAGATGCTCGATAAAGAAGCAATGCGCCTGGGCGTTACCCGGCAGTCAATCATCAAAATCTGGCTCGCGGAAAGGCTGGAACAGCTGGCGTCTTTCCAATCTATGCAGTCGGACGAAAAGAAGACCGGGCACCTCTGATCGCGGCTGGTCGCTCTCGGCCATCCCTGGCCTTCGCGACATCAGGTCGTCCTGACCAAGCAAGCCGCTCCTACGAAGGGTTTTGTGGGGGAGGCAACAGGGACATTCCACTTTTTCTGAAAAGTGGAATGTCCCCATCAGGCCATCAGGCCGTCAGGCCAGAAACATCCGGTAGGCGGGGTTCTGGCTCTCGTCCGCGTACGGGTAACCGAGGTCTTCGAGGTGCTGTTCGAAGTCGGCGCGGTCGCCGTCCGCCACCTGGATGCCGGCCAGTACCCGACCGTAGTCGGAGCCGTGATTGCGGTAGTGGAACAGGCTGATGTTCCAGCGGCTGCCCACCGCCTGCAGAAACTTCAGCAGCGCGCCCGGGCGCTCCGGGAATTCGAAGCGGTATAAGCGCTCGTCAGTGATGCCCGGGGCCTGGCCGCCTACCATGTGGCGCACGTGCAGCTTCGCCAGTTCGTCGTCGCTCATGTCGATGACCCGGTGGCCAGCGGCTTCAAAGGCGCGGATTATCTCTGCGCGCTCTGCCGCACCGTGGCTCAGCTCCAGGCCGACAAACACGCGCGCCGCGGCCGGGTCCGCGTAGCGATAGTTGAACTCGGTCACGTTGCGCTCGCCGATCACCGCACAGAAGGCCAGAAAACTGCCCGGGCGTTCCGGAATCTCCACCGCCATCAGCGCTTCGCGTTGTTCGCCGATGGCCGCTCGCTCGGCCACGTGCCGCAGCCGGTCGAAATTCATGTTCGCACCGCAGTTCACCGTGACCAGCGTCTGGCCGTGGAGGCCGTGTTCCGCGACGTAGCGCTTCGCGCCCGCCACGGCCAGAGCACCGGCCGGCTCGACAATCGTGCGGGTGTCTTCGAAGATGTCCTGGATGGCTGCGCAGGTTTCGTCGGTATTCACCAGTACGATCTCGTCCACGATCTCGCGGCAGATGCGGAAGGTTTCGTCGCCCACCCGGCGTACCGCGACACCGTCAGCGAATATACCCACGTGATCCAGCGTCACCGGCGCGCCGGCGGCCAGCGCCGCGTGCATGCTCGCGGAGTCTTCGGGCTCAACGCCGATGATGCGAATCTCCGGGAACATGGCCTTGGTATAGAGCCCGATGCCGCTGATCAACCCGCCGCCGCCAATGGGCACGAAGATGGCGTCGATGTGACTGCGATGCTGGCGGTGAATCTCCACACCAATAGTGCCCTGCCCGGCGATCACTTCCGGGTCATTGAAGGGATGGATGAAGCTCAGATCGTCCCGTTTCGCGACTTCCAGGGCGTGCGCGTAGGCGTCGTCGTAGGTCTGGCCGTGCAGTTCAATTTCGCCACCGAAGGCGCGAACTGCATCTACCTTGATGCTGGGCGTCATGACCGGCATGACCACCACCGCGCGCACGCCCAGTTCGCGGGCGGCCAGTGCCACACCCTGCGCGTGGTTGCCCGCGGAGCTGCAGATCACCCCGCGCCGCCGCTCCTCATCTGACAACTGCACCAGCTTGTTGTACGCGCCGCGCAGTTTGAAGGAAAAGACCGGCTGCAAGTCCTCGCGCTTGAACAACACCCGGTTGTCCAGGCGCGCGCTGAGACGCGGCGCCGCTTCCAACGGGGTCTCGATAGCCACCTCGTACACGCGGGCCTTCAGGATGCGGTCGAGGTAATCGGCCGTGATTTGGCTGGCAGTAGGCATGGCTGACGGCGCGAAAAGGCAGGCTGCTGCCGGGCAGCGCAATTATGGGCGATAGGGGCTGCGGGTGGGGAGAATTCCGAATCTGCCCGGGTTGCGGGGACGAAAACTCCACCAGCAACCGGGGACAGGACTATGAATATCGAACGCCGCAAATTGCTTGGAATGGCCGGCCTGGCGCCGGCCCTGGCC
>CAZTIB010000026.1:0-5893 GCA_964613615.1 uncultured Chromatiaceae bacterium | reverse complement strand
CTGGGATTCGTAGGCGACGTCCATGCCCCACCAGTAGTTCTGGTCGACCGTGCCCAGCGGGTTCAGCGGCAGCGTGCTCCAGCTGCTGCCGTCCCACATCTGGCCTTCGATCGTGCCGCCGGTATCGACGCCGACGATGATCTTTTCGTCCCGTGTCGGTGACTCGGCGCCCTGGATGATGCGCCACTCGCCAACGTCGGCGACCGCGCCCTCCGTGCCGAAAGACCCACCGTCCCAGTCGGCGGTCTCGGGGGTCGTCGTGCCGCTCTCGCGCCAGATCGCCGTGCCGGTGTTGTGTGGGTCGACCGTGAGCATCACCGTCGCAACGTTTGAATCACCCGTGCCATCATTGGCCACATAGGTAAACGAGTCGACGCCGATGAACCCCGGGTCCGGCGTATAGGTAAACGTGCCATCGGACTGAATGTCCGCCACGTAGATTTCGTGGTTACCGTCGCGGCTCGTCTGGAACGCAATCTGGGAACCGTCGGGTGACCAGGTTGGCGCGCCATCGAAATACGTATTGTTAGTCAAACGCGTCTGGTTGGAGCCGTCGGCGTCCATCACGTAGATTTCGTTGTTCCCGTCGCGGTCGGTCTTGAAGACGATTTTTGACCCATCCGGAGACCACGACGCGTTGGTGTCGATCCCCGCATCGTTTGTCAGCCGTGTCGGGTTCGAGCCGTCGGCATCCATCACGTAGACCTCGGAGTTCCCGTCCCGATCGCTGATAAACAGGATTTTCGACCCGTCCGGCGACCATGAAGCGCCCGAGTCTTTGGCCGCGTTGTTCGTAATATTCGTCTGACCGCTGCCGTCGGCGTTCATGACGTAAATTTCATCGTTACCGTCTCGATCGCTCTTGAACGCGATCTGGGTGCCGTCTGCCGACCATGTGGGAGCAAAATCGCCCGCGGCGTTATTGGTCAGCCGCGTTTGATTGGTGCCGTCGGCGTTCATGACGTAGATCTCGTCGTTGCCGTCACGCGTGCTGTTGAACGCAATCTGGGTACCGTCCGGCGACCACGCCGGCCGACCATCGAAAGCACCATCCGTCGTCAGTTGGACCAGGTTCGAGCCATCCGCATCCATGACCCAGATGTCGTCATTGCCGCCCCGGTTGCTGCGGAACGCGATCTTCGAACCATCTGGTGACCAGGCGGCCTCCCGGTCATTCCCCGTGTCATTGGTCAGATTTGTTTCGTTAACGAGCTGCAGTGGGCTCGGCACGAGCGTGCCGTTGCTCGGGCTGGTGACCACGACTGCCGTCAGCGGATCGCCGTCGGCATCGGAGTCATTGGCCAGCACATCGATGACAACCGCCGTGTCTTCACTGGTGCTAAACGAGTCTGCCGTTGCAACTGGCGCGGCCAGCACGTTCTGCCACTCGGCAATCGCCGTTTCGCTGACTGCCAGGGAAGTCTCGACCGCCCCAACCTGGTGCTCAAGATCCCAGTCACCGCCCAAGGACTCGCCGCCGGTCAGGTCGTCACTCGCGGCGACGTCGGTCTCGGTCAGACGTGCCAGCGCAGCGACCATGTCCTGGCCCTGTTCGGTCGCGGCCAGGTTGCAGCCGTAGATCAGCAGGTCACCGTCGGCGGTAAATGCATCGCTCCACCCTTCGATGTCGCGCGCGTTGTCGATCAGCGCGTCGTAATCGAGCACGCTGCTGCCGAGGGTGATGCTGCCCTCGTCGCCGTGCGAGATGATGTGGACCGCGTCGAGGCCGGAATACTGCGACAGCAGGTCACTGATCTGGCCGACGCCGTCTTCGGTGGGATCCAGGACGGCGACTTCGAACAGGCGGTCTTCTTCGGCGTTCCCGGTCAGGTCTGCCAGCAGACTTTCGTAGTCGGGAGTGGCCGCGTCGATGATGATCAGTTCGCGGCTCTGGTGTTCTGCGGCTTCGGCGGCGACAGCCTGGTCGGACTCGGTCAGCGATGCGGAATCGCTCTCTGGCTGCTCCACGTCCTGGAACACCGCGTTGCTGGCGAAGGCGCCGAACACATCGGCAGACATGAGCAGGCGCCGTTCCAGTTCCTCCATGAACGGGCGCTCGTCAGTCTGTCTGGCTGCGGCCTGGCTCTTCATCGCGACGCACGGTCCCTATTCCGTGTTGTCGCTGTGTGACGGTGCCTGCGCTAACCGACCAACAATGCCGATAACCCGGCGCCCCCACCCTCGGGAGTGGAGTGAGCGCACCGGTGAATCGGCGTCTACGACAACATTGTGTCTGCAGGATCGGCCGGGATACTGAGATCCGCTGATTCCCGGTCGCCAAACCCGAAAGGCGACCCGGTGCCAACAGCCGGCTGCATGAGCCCGAGGCTCGTCGGTCAATCTACGTGTGGGCGAGGAATTAGTCGTTGACTTGGTTAGCAATTAGGCACTTGCAGCCTGAAATGATTTGCCCCGCGACGCCAACGGGGCGCTGAACTGGACATAAGACAAGTGGTTGCTACCGGCGTGCTGCGATCAATCGTTTGCAGTCAGTCGGTGTGGCGTTGTCTTTTGCCAGCAGTTCCCGGGCAGCCGCCGGCAGATCGGCGGCAGATGCCTGGCGGTCGACTTCTACATCGACAAAGTAGCGGGTGGTTTTCGACTCGCGCGGAATGGCTGTCGCTGCAAACCCGAAGGCCTCCACTTCCCGTACGCGCTCCTCTGTCATCTTCGGGCCCTTGTACAGCCCCAGCGACACGCGACCCTTGTGCGGGCCCTTGCCAAACACGAACAGGTCGTCGACCCCGGCGGCGCGCATCTTCTCGGCCAGCGCCTTGGCCTTCGCCACTGAGCCCTGGTTGTTCGACACGATCACGAAACCGGCGTTCTTGCTGGCAACCTGCTGGCGCACGAGCAACTGGCCCACGTGCCCTTGCAGGGCCGCTTTGACCTCGTTCACCCGAGATTCGTCGTCGATTGGCCCGATCGTGCGGCACGCCGCCATAGCCGGCGCCTTTGGCTCAGCGTCGGGCTTCGCGGCCACCGGGGTGGCGAGCTGTGGCGTTCGGGCGATGGCACCGGAGGTGGTGGCCACCACGTTGCCTGGTTTCGCAACGGGTTGTTGCGGATTGGTGGAACTTACACCTGCATGGGGAATGGGCACACGCCGGTTGAGGTTAGGGCCGTCCCTCGTCGTTCTGCGCGGCGCCGACGCCATCTTGGCTGGCCGTTCGGCGACGACCGTCGATTGTGCCGGTTGAGTGGCTGCAGCGTCGGCCGGGGAATCAGCGCTCGCCATCGTTTTCGGTAACGCCTGCGACATCGGCAGGAAACGCACCATGCATTTCAGCCCGCTCGGCAACTTGTAGTCCGGGTTCGGCACACTCAGCCGCACTCGATAAGTGCCGCTGGCGGCGTCTGCAACCCGATCGACCACCGTTACCTGCGCCGGGAATTCACCCTGCATGGGCCGCTCCGGCATGATCACCGCCGACTGGCCGGCCTGGATGGAACCGAAGTAGGTCACCGGCACAATCACTTCCACGCGCAGCGGGTCGATCTGCGCGAGCCGGATGATGGGTTTTTCTTCCACCGACTCGCCGGGTGCGAGAAAGCGCTGCACGACCACGCCGGTAATCGGGCTCGGAATCGTGTGCCGCTCGAGCACTTCGAGTGCCTGGCGCAATTCGAGCTGCGCCAAGCGCCTGCGTTCCTTGGCCTGGTTGCGCTCGAGTTTGGTCAGCACGGCCTCGGTCTCCATTTCATCCATCTGGTCGGATGACAAGACCTGTTCCTTGTACAGGCTTTCCAGCCGGCCGCGTCGCCGGTGGGCAAAGTTCATGCTGATCTTGCTGGCTTCCAGGTCCGAATCGGCGTTGGCCGCGGCCCGTGCGTATTCCACGGCCGCCTGCTCCACGCCGGATTCCAGCCGCACGACCACCTGGCCTTCTGCCACCAGGTCACCGCGGTCCACTTCGATGGACTCGACGATGCCGTCGGTGCGGCTGCTCAGATCGATGACCATGTGCGGCTCGATCACGCAATCCAGTTCAGGAACGTTGATAGCCAGCGCATTGCCGGCGATCCCGCTGCACGCGAGCAGGATGATTGGTGTGAGCCGCTGAAGATTGTCGCTACGCACGACTGCCCTACTCCATCGGCCCCGTAAACGCGAGCACGTCGCCCAGCCGCTGGTCGAGCTTCACCAGTTCCCGGCGGAATTTCGCGTGACGCCGTTCCAGGATGCGCTGGGCCAGGCCCATCGCACCCGCACCAACGCGCTGTGCCAGCGGGTTGTTATTACGGAGCAGTAAGCGCAGCAGTACCCTCACCGGGCGCGGCGCGTACAGCGACACGATCTCGTCCTCCAGGGACAGGACCGCTTCGTAACTGCCAGGGTCGCCCTGCCGGCCACAACGGCCGTAGAGCTGCCGGTCGACGCGCCCGGCTTCGTTCCGCTCCGTCGCAATCACGTGCAGGCCGCCCAGTTCCGGTATGCCCGCGCCGAGGCTGATATCGGTGCCGCGGCCGGCCATGTTGGTGGCCACCGTGATGCGGCCCGCCTCGCCGGCCCTGGCCACGATGTCTGCTTCTTCGGCGTCATTACGCGCGTTCAGTATCTGGTGCTCCAGGCCCGCCGTCGTCAACAAGCGGCTGAGGTGTTCAGAAGCGGCCACGGAACGCGTCCCGATCAGCACCGGACGTTGCTGCTGGTGCAGCTCCGTCGCACGGGCGACGACTTTGGCCCACTTTTCGTCGGCGCTCATGCACACGAGGCTTGGGCCGGCGAGCCGGCGCATGGGCTTGTGGCTCGGTACTTTCACCACGCGCAGTCCGTAGGTCGACCAGAGTTCACCGGCCACTTCAGTGGCGGTGCCGCTCATAGCACCCAGGCGCAGGTAGCGGCGAAAGAACCGTTGATAGGTAATCTTCGCGAGGCTTTCCCGACCGGGTGTGATCTCACAGTCTTCTTTGGCTTCCACCATCTGGTGCAGCCCCATCTCCCATGACCGGTCCGCCATCACGCGCCCGGTGTTGCTGTCGACAATCTGCACCTTGCCGTCACGCACCAGGTAGTCCTGGTCGCGCACGTACAGGTGCTCGGCGCAAAGCGCCTGTTCGGCCAACTGGTCCCGGCGACGGGCCCGGTGCCAGAACTCCGGCATCTGCGCCGCGAGTTCATCCAGGCGAGCCTTGCCGGCTTCGCTGATCACCACACTGCGACTCCGCTCGTCGACCAAATAGTCATCGCCTGCCGTCAATTTGGCGGCCAGCCCCAGGGCTTGCCGGTACGTGTCCTCGCCGAACTGCCCCTCTACCTGGCGGGACAGAATCAGCGGCGTGCGCGCCTCGTCGATCAGCACGCTGTCGGCTTCATCCACAATCGCAAAACACAGTCCGCGCAACAGCAGGGGCGACGCGCCCCCGCCGGTCTGCAGCCCATCTACCATGCGCCGCAGGCCCGAGACCCGATGTCCCATCTGCACCCGGTCCCTAAGGTAGTCGAAGGCCAGTTGCTTGTTCGTGCAATAAGTCACATCACAGGCATAGGCCGCCCGGCGGGCCTCCTGATCCGTGACCTCTTCTGTAATAGACCCCACCGTGAGCCCCAGCAGCTTGTACAGCGGGGCCATGAGCTCGGCATCGCGCTGGGCCAGGTAGTCGTTCACAGTAATCACGTGCACCGGGATGCCGGCCATGGCCGCGGTGCAGGCGGGCAGGGTGGCCGTCAGGGTCTTGCCCTCACCGGTCTCCATTTCCGCCAGCTTGCTTTTGAGGATGCGGCAGCCACCGAGAACCTGGCTGTCGTAATGGCGCATCTTGAGGGCGCGGCCCGCCATCTCGCGCACCAGGGCAAAAGTGGGCACGACCAGTTCATCAACCAGGCCGCGACGCGTGAAGGCCTGGCGCAATTCCAGTGCGCGCCGCCCGAGACTGCGCCCGTCTGACAGGC
>CAZTIB010000025.1:0-4258 GCA_964613615.1 uncultured Chromatiaceae bacterium | reverse complement strand
GCCTCCAGCAGATCGATGCTCACGCCTTCAATGGCATTGATGACCTGGTTGGAGTCACTGCTCACCGCGAAGCCGTCGATCAGTGCAGACGCATCAGCCGCTTTCTCCAGCTGCGTCATTGGATTGGTGCCGCTCAGCGGGTCGTACACGAGGGCGGCCAGCCCGCCGTCACCGCCCGCTGTGCTAATGGTGATGGTCTGGTCGGCGCCGGTCTCCCGTGAACTGATGAGCAGGCGTGCACCATCGTCGGCGTTGACGATGGTAGCGAGGACGCCCGGATTGTCCGTTGCGGTATTGATCGCATCGCGTATATCGGTCAGCGTATTCGCTTCCGGTGCGATGGTGATGCTGGAGGTAACGCCAAGAATGCTGATACCTAACTGGCCGTCACCCACCGCCGAGTCCGCGCTTGCAAACGGGCCTGACGCCAGCTTTTGACGCTGCGCGAGGGACAGTACTTCGACGTCATAACGCCCCGGGACCGCGTTGGAATCGGCGGAGGCGCCGATCAGCGTATCGTCGCTGACCGTCGTGATGCGTTGCTGGAAGTTCTCAAGTTCGCCGAGGCCCTTGAGGCTGTCCTGGAAGCTGCTGAGCGCGCTCTTCAGTTTGCCCAGGGCCGACAGTTCGGCGTTGGTGCGCGCCTCCTGCAGATTCAGGCGATTGGACGCCGGCTGCCGCTCGGCGGTGACGAGCTGCTCGACGAGTGCCTTGATGTCGAGTCCCGAACCGAGACCCGTTGCCTGTAGTGCCATATTCCTGCCCGGTATTGCCGGCTTCCTGTTCCGGCCGGTGCCAGTTAGTTAGCTTTAACGAAGCAAGATGCGTGCCATCAGGCCAGGGTGTCCAGCAATTGCCCGCCGCCCTGGGTCATGGCTGCGGCCATTTTTTGCACTTCTTCACCGGGGATCTGGCGAATGACTTCGCCGGTTTCCGGGTTTGTGACCACCATGACGGGGCGTCCCAGGCTCTCTTCCACTCGAAACTGCAGGCTGCGCTGGGAACTCGACAGGTAGGTCTGGATCTGCTCGACGGCGCGTTTCACGTCGACGGGTTCCGGCGGTGGCGGCGGTTTATTGCCGGCCGGCGGCAAGTTCTTGCCGCTTTGCTTTGGCGCGTCAACGGCCCGGGGTTCCGGCGCAGGCGCGATGCTAGCGGTAGCTGATCGGATGCCGTCCATGATGAATGTGCGTCAAAGGAGCCCTTGGCAAATCTTCCCGATGCGCAGACACCCGCTGCGGGGTTGCGCGCTCTTGTTATATATCGGCCGTATCAGATGCCGACTTGAGTCTCGCTTTTACATATGAACTGTGACTGAGACACGAAATTTATCTTTCGAAGTCAAAGAGTTAGTACGAAAATGGACCGAGTCCAAAAAAGAAAACGGCGGCCGGCTTGCGCCGACCGCCGCTTTGTCAGGTTGCGCCGATTTACCGGAGCAGACCCAGCACCGTCTGTGGGACAGCGTTGGCCTGGGCCAGGACCGCGACACCTGCCTGCTGCAGGATCTGGGCCTTGGTCAGGTTGGCCGTCTCAGCGGCGAAGTCCGCATCGAGGATCCGGCTACGGGAAGCCTGCAGGTTTTCGGAAACCGTCTGCAGGTTCGACGTAATGGACTCGAAGCGACTCTGCACCGCGCCCAGCTGGCTGCGCAGCGATGACACCGAGGTCAGCGAAGCGTCGACCCGCTGGATCGTGTTTTCAGAGTTGGTCACCGACAGCACGTTCACCTGCGACAGCGTGTTGCTGTCGACGGCGATCTCGGCGTTGGCGCCGAAGCCCAGCAGGTCGGTCCC
The DNA here is from genome assembly GCA_964613615.1 of uncultured Chromatiaceae bacterium. Taxonomy (GTDB): domain Bacteria; phylum Pseudomonadota; class Gammaproteobacteria; order Steroidobacterales; genus J054. Next base: position 2,462 of record CAZTIB010000025.1, on the reverse strand, counting down.
GTCTTGCAACACGATGTTCTGCGCCGCACTCAGGGTCAGGCTACCCACCAGCGTGCCGTCCGTCTGCCCGAGACCCGTGTCGGCGGTCCCGACAATGGTTTCGGCGAAGGTGATGTTACGGCCATCGGCAGCAATCAGCGACAGGTCGGTACCGGACACCGTTGCGCTGACACCGGTCTGCGTGGAGAACAGGTTGACCTGCGCTGCGACGTCGGCCGCAGTCAGCGATGTGCCGTCTGCCACGTTGTCCGCACCCGTAAAGATCCCAATGTTGTTGATCGTCAGGCCGTACGTGACATCGGAGCCAGACGCGACAACCGTGTCGAAGGCGGCCGTCTGCGTGTTGTCGGCAGTGGCGGTCAGGCCCGAGACGCCCGCAGCAGCGATGGAGTTCAGAGCCGCGTACGCGCTGTTGGCGTCCTGACCTTCCTGCGAACCGGCCTGGGTGGCGCCTATGGACACGAATTGGCCCTGGCCCACGGAGATGGCAACGTCGCCATCGGCCAGCGCGGTGCCGCCATACGTGGCAGTGTCCGTCGCGATCTGACCCAACTGGTCGGCGCGCACGCCGGTCGTCAGGTTGACGTTGATGGTTTCGCCGACGTTCGCGCCAATCTGGAACTGGGCGGAGCCGAAGCTGCCGTCAAGTACCTTCTGACCGTTGAACGAGGTCTGCGACGCGATCCGGTTGATCTCCTCGATGCGCTGCTGGACTTCCTGATCCAGGGCGGCACGGTCGGAGGCGGAGTTCGTGGCGTTGGCCGACTGCACGGCCAGCTCCCGAACCCGCTGCAGGTTATTGGTCAGCTCGTCCAGCGCAGACTCGGCAGTCTGGGCCAGCGAGATGCCGTCGTTGGCATTACGCACAGCCTGGTTCAGGCCCCGAATCTGGGTGGTGAAACGGTTAGCAATGGCGAGACCCGCGGCGTCGTCCTTGGCGCTGTTAATGCGCAGACCGGACGAGAGACGCTGCAGGGAGGTCGCCAGCAAGCTGTCCGAACGCGATAGATTCCGCTGAGCATTCAGCGATATCACGTTGGTATTGACTACGCTAGGCATCTTAACTCTCCTTGGTTGAACTCAAGTTGCAGCTCTACGGGTCCCCGGTGCGGGCCTTTCCCTACGGTTGTCCGTGAGGGACCTGTCAGGCTTTGCAAGGGAGTTATCGGCCGCTGCTGCAGCGACTTGAACCGGATCCATGTGACGAATGTCGCAGATTGGCGACCATCGGGCCGCGCCGTGCCGTGACGGCAGCGAATTGGCAGCGAAGCGCCGCGCGGCGGAAGTATCAGAGCCGATGCCGGGGGCCGGCAGACGGGCGGATCACCCGGGGAAACGCACCTAGATCAGGTTGAACAGGGAGAATGAACGGGTGCGGACAAAGGTCTTCTGCGCCGCTTCGAGCCCGATCAGCTGCTGTTCCAGCTCGGAGATGGCGCGCGCGTAGTCCACGTCGCGCACCGTGGACAGGGTTTGCGTGTACTGCAGGCCCAGGTCTTCGTTGTTCTCGCCCTGCTGAGCGATGACCGCCAGCCGCGAACCCACGCTGCTGCGCACGGTGCTCAGGTGGTCCAGGGCCTGGTCGAGGTCCAGCAGGGAGGAATTCAGCGCGCTCTGGACCTGGGCGCGGCTCGCGCCGTCGCTGAGATCCGATTCCATGGCCGCGATGAAGCGGTCCACCGTCGTGAATACGTCCTGGTAAGTGCTGGGGGCCACCTGGAATTCGTCACCGGTGGCCGGCTGGCCTTTGACGGTCACACCGATGCCCGCAAAGCTGATCGTGTCGCCGGTACTGAAGGCGCCGGACTGCACCACGGCGCCACCGCCGTCGCGCACCTCGTAGGCGTCGGGCGCGGTGAAGGCAATCGTGAAGCTGGCCGTGGGCCACGCGCTTGCATCTGCAACGGTCGCCGCAGAGTAGATCGCGGTGCCGGTATTGCCGGCCGCCGGGGCAACGGTAAAGGTGCCATTACCGCTGCGAATGGCGCTGAACACGCTGGAGCCGGGGTCGCCTTCCGACACGACACGATTGTCGCCAATGCGCTGCGAGCGAGTGCCGTCGTCACCGTTATAGGTCACCGAGCCGCCGGCGTTCGTGAAGGGCTGGTTCCTGACGGCATTGCCCGCAAACAGGTAGCGGCCTTCGCCGTCCTGGGCGTTGGCGAGGTCCAGCAGGTTGCGGCGAATCTCGCGCGCCTCGTCTGCCAGGGCCTGGCGGACCTGGGTGGTTTGAGTGGGGCCGCCGGCCTGGATAGCCAGTTCCCGCACGCGGTCGAGCAAGTCGCCGGCCTCTGCCAGCGCGCTTTCTTCCAGGCTCAGGCGCCGCCGTGCCGTGTCCGAGTTCGCCGCATAGCGTTCCAGGCGATTCAGGCCGTCCTGCAGCTGCACGATCTGTGAAGCGCCCGCCGGGTCGTCGGCGGCCGTGGCCACGCGTTTGCCGGTGCTGACCTGTCTCTGTATGT
>CAZTIB010000024.1:0-23562 GCA_964613615.1 uncultured Chromatiaceae bacterium | reverse complement strand
ATTCATCACCATCCGCAATAATAAATTCGCGGCGCAGGTCATAGGCAATTCGCGGCCCCGATACTTCGTTGACGCCGTCGCTGACCCACGCCTCGTCCACCATGCGTATCAGGTTCGAGGCCAATTCGTATTCCATGATTGCGGCGCGGCCCTGCGTCACGCCGTCATCGATGGACTTTTGCTGCTCGAAGCGGGCGGGTTGGCCGCTCAGCCTGGCGCTTTCGACCCGATGGGCAAGGAAACGCACTTCGGCCGTGTCGGACCAGGTGCGGGTTGTCGCGCTCTGGATGACTACGTTGCCCCGGAAGACCCAGACGCTGTCGTCGAAGTCGAGGCGAGTTGCCTCGGCGCTGTCGGCGGTAATGCCGAGGTCGCCCTGGCGGATGCTCAGGCCGGTAAAGCTCAGGCGATCGTTCTGGCGGTCGAACTCGGAAGCGTCTGCATCGAGATCAATGGGTGCGGCGCGATCGAACTCCAGGCCCAGCTCGGCCTCGAGTTCTTCTTCCGCCATGGACGGCACGGCGGCGAGCAGCACGCAGGCCAGCAGCAAGCCGCAGCTAGGGTGTAAAAGTCCCGGTGACATCGGCAATCAACTGCAAACGGTCTTCCTTGAGAAACACGCGCATTCCTGTCGCGAGAATGCGGTTGCCGGACATTTCTATCGCCACCGGGCGGTCGGTGAATGCGACGAAAGTCTGCGGATCGATTTCGAGATAGTCCGTGCGGATGGTGGCCGGTTCGCCACTGTCCTTTCTGGTCACTGCAACAACCTCGCCCGACAGCTGCAGGATATCACTGTCGGGCGGCATGCTGCCTGTGGCGGCCGTTAGATCCCATGGCACGGCAGCGCTTGGCACGTACTGCAAGGCAACGTCAGTCAGGGCAATAGCACCGTTGTCCGAATCCTGGTGCAATTCGCGGGTCCGGATGCGGTAGAGCACCTCGCCGCTGGCCCCGGTGCCCACCAGTTCAGCGTCCTTGACGTAGTATCCGGCGCCGAGCCGGCGCAGCCCCACGTTCTTTTCTTCAGGCGCCCGCAACTGCCACAGCAGCAGGCCGCTGGCCAATGCACCGGCGGTCAGCAATGCCAGGGTCAGGCCATTTACGCCAACGCTGCCTTTCAGGATTTAGCCTCCGCCCAGGCCCGCGCCAGCAGGTCGCAGACCTCACGCACGGCGCCGCGGCCGCCCCTGGCGAGGGTTTGCCAGTGCACGCGCGCGGCAACATCCGGATGCGCATCGGCCGGTGCGACCGCGAAGCCTACGGCCGTCAGGACAGGCAAGTCCGGGGCATCGTCGCCGACGCAGGCCACCGTTTGCAGGTCGTCGATGCCGAGGTCTGCGGCCAGGCTCTGCAGGGCCGGCAGCTTGTCGTCCTCACCGAGCACCGCATGCTTCACACCGAGTTCACGCAGACGTGTCTCCACGGCCGCAGAGCGTCGCCCGGAAATTACCGCCACTTCGCAACCCAGCCGCATGACCGACTTGATGCCGTAGCCGTCGCGTACGTGGAAGGCCTTCGTTTCGTTGCCGTGCTGGTCGTAGTAGAGCCGCCCGTCCGTCATCACGCCGTCCACATCCAGCACCAGCAGCCGGGTGCGTGCGGCGCGTTCCAGCAGTGCCTGGACGTTGGCCATGCCAGCGCGTCAGACTACGCCGGCGCGTAGCAGGTCATGCACGTGCAGCGCGCCAACGAGTTTCTGCTCGTCGTCTACCACCAGGAGTGCGGTGATCTTGTTCTGCTCCAGCCGCAGCAGCGCCTCGGCGGCCAGTTCATTCGGGGCGGCCGTGCGGCAGTTCACGGTCATGACTTCGCGCATCCGGGTGGACTGCAGGTCAAACTTGCGGTCCAGGGCACGGCGCAGATCGCCGTCCGTGAACACGCCTGCTACCCGCCCGTCGGCGCTGACCACGCCGGTCATGCCAAGACTCTTGCGGGTCATTTCCAGCAGGCCCTCGTGCAGCGGGGCATCGTCGCGAACGCTCGGCAACTCTGCGCCGGTGTGCATCAGGTCGCTGACATGCAGCAGCAGGCGCCGCCCGAGGGCGCCGCCGGGATGGGACATGGCGAAGTCCTCCTTCGTAAAGCCCCGGCTTTCCAGCAGCGCCACTGCCAGGGCGTCGCCCATGGCCAGCGTTGCCGTCGTGCTGGCCGTCGGCGCCAGGTTCAGCGGGCACGCTTCTTCGCTCACACCAATGTTCAGCACCACGTCTGCGGCGTTGCCGAGGGTCGAGTCCGGCGCACCGGTCATGGTGATCAGTGGTATCGCGAGGCGCTTGAGCAACGGCAGGATCGTGACGATTTCCGCCGTTTCGCCGGAGTTGGACAGGGCCACAACCAGGTCTTTCGCGGTAATCATGCCCAGGTCGCCGTGGCTCGCTTCACCGGGGTGCACAAAAAATGCCGGCGTGCCCGTGCTGGCCAGGGTTGCTGCCAGCTTGCTACCGATATGGCCGGACTTGCCCATGCCGGTGACGATGACCCGGCCGGTGCATTCCAGGCACAGTCGGCAGGCGCGTGCAAATTCTGCGCCGATACGCGGCACCAGGTCGCGAATCGCCTGCGCCTCGATATCCAGAACCCGGCGGGCCCGGGCCTGCAATTCCGAGTCGTCTATTGCAACAACGCTCATGGCTAATCCAATGCGACGGGTTCTAGATCACCGTGCTGACCAGGTAAGCGAGATAGGCGATAAAGCCGATGAGCGCCAACGAGCCGGCTCCCCGGCCGATCCGGATCGTACCGCCGGCATTGTACGCGAAGAAGAAAAACGCCAGCGTGAAGCCAAGCATCACCGGCAGGTGCAGGACGACGGCTGCCGGATCGAGCGTCGCCGGATGAATGGTGCCCGCCACGCCGATGACCGCCAGCGTATTGAAGGTGTTGGAGCCAATCACGTTGCCCAGTGCCAGGCCGTGTTCACCCTTGCGGGCGCCGACGATGGACACGGCCAGCTCCGGCAGGCTGGTGCCGATGGCGACCACCGTCAGGCCGATCACCAGGTCGCTGATGCCCAGGCGCGTGGCCAGGTTGGTGCTGCCCCAGACCAGGCCTTCCGAGCCCAGGGCGAGTGTCCCCAGCCCCAGCAGCAGGACCAGCGCAGCGTGCCCGGTGCTGAGGTCCGCGGCGATCTCCGCCGCGAACTCGGCCTCGATGGGATCCTTGCCCCGGGTGCGTAGTCCCAGCCGGATGACCCAGGCGATGAACACCACGAGGCCGGCGAGCAGCAGCCAGCCGTCCGTCCGGCTCAGCACGCCGTCCGGGAACAGCACCACCGGGACGACGCTTACGGCCAGCATCACGGGCAGCTCGCTGCGCAGGGTCTGGGACTGGACATGCAACGGCGTGATGATCGCGGCAATGGCCATGACCATGCCGATGTTCGCGATGTTGGAGCCCAGAGCGTTGGCCACGGCCAGGTTCGGTGCGCCTGCGAGGGCCGCCGTCGCCGACACCAGCACTTCGGGCAGCGACGTGGCGAAACCGAGCACGGTCAGGCCGATCAGCAGGGGCGGGATGTTCAACGCGCGCGCAATCACGCCGGCCCCCAGCACCACTCGATCGGCCCCCCACGCCAGCAGCACCAGGCCGGCAACAATCGCGACGAATTCAAGGAGCATGCCGGAGATTATAATGGCCGATCCCAAGGGCCCCAGAGAGAACTGAATGACGCCTGCCGAAATACAGCAGCTGATCGAAACGCATCTGCCCGACTGCACCGCAGAGGTGGCCAGTGAGGACCTGACGCATTACGAGGCCACAGTGATCAGCAGCGCCTTCGCTGGCCAGCGACCGCTAAAGCGGCATCAGCTCGTCTACCAGGCTCTCGGCGAACGAATGGGGCGAGAAATCCACGCCATGTCCATTGCGGCCTATACCCCCGAGGAGTGGCGTGCGCGCGCAGGCTGAGGCCGGCCGCACAGGCGGTTACGATGGATAGACTCGCCATTAATGGTGGCCCTGCCCTCGACGGGACGGTGCGCATCTCTGGCGCGAAAAACGCCACGTTGCCGATCCTGGCTGCGTCGTTGCTGAGCCGGACGCCGCTGACGGTGCACAACGTGCCGCAGCTCCGCGACGTGAACACCACCATCGCGCTGTTGCGACGAATGGGGGTGGGCGTGGAATTCCACTCCGACGGGCGCGTGGATGTCGAGCCCGCGACCCTCGAGAACTATTTCGCGCCCTATGAGCTGGTGAAGACCATGCGCGCGTCGGTGCTCGTGCTGGGGCCGTTGCTCGGCCGCCATGGCCGGGCCGACGTGTCGCTGCCGGGCGGCTGCGCGATCGGGGCCCGGCCGGTGGACTTGCACGTGGCCGGCCTGCGGGCCCTCGGGGCGCGGGTGAAGATCGCCGACGGGTATATCAGCGCCACCGCCAGCCGCCTGCAGGGCGCGCACCTCGTGCTTGAGAAGGTCACGGTTACGGGCACCGAGAACCTGATGATGGCTGCCGTACTCGCCGCCGGCGAAACCGTGATCGACAACGCGGCCCAGGAACCGGAGGTGATCGATCTCGCCGCTTTTCTGAACTCCATGGGGGCCAGCGTGGCGGGCGCCGGCACCGCGCAGATCGTAATTCAGGGCGTCGACGCGCTGGAGGGTAGCGACTACACCGTGCAGCCGGATCGCATCGAGGCGGGTACCTTCCTGGTCGCAGGCGCCATCACCCGGGGGCGCGTGCGTGTTGAGAACGTAGTGCCCGAGCATCTTGAAGTAGTCCTGCAGAAGCTGCGCGAAGCCGGCGCGAATATCGAGACCGGGGCTGACTGGGTGGAACTCGACATGCAGGGGCGACGGCCAGTGGCGGTAGATGTGAGTACCGCGCCGTACCCCGGCTTCCCGACGGACATGCAGGCCCAGTTCATGGCCCTGGACTGTGTGGCGGATGGGGTTGGCACGGTCACCGAAAACGTTTTCGAAAACCGTTTCATGCACGTGCCAGAACTGCAGCGTATGGGGGCGAAAATCCGCCTGGAGGGCCACACCACCGTGGTGCAAGGCCAAAGCTCGTTGCGCGCCGCACCGGTGATGGCGACTGATCTGCGCGCGTCGGCGGGCCTGGTCCTGGCCGGGCTGGTGGCCGACGGCGAAACCATCGTGGACCGTATCTACCACCTTGACCGTGGCTATCAGCGCATCGAGGAAAAGCTGGCGCGGCTGGGCGCCCGGATCCGCCGCCTGGGCTGACGACAGGTACCCTCATGTCCGTTAGGCAAGCTTCCAGAGCCCCGTGTATAATTTCGCCGCATTTTTCAACGCCGGCCAGTCAGATCCTTCTCTATAGCGGGCGTTCTTCCGGTTCACGGTCGTTCGGGCATTATCCGGCGGCCTTGCCGTGCAAATACCCCAGCTGGGAGGGTGAGCTGAATGAGCGAAGAGTCGGGACTCAGCCGACGGCGTTTTCTGACCGTGGCAACCACTGTGGTCGGTGTAACCGGCGCGGCGTTTACCGCAGTTCCGTTCCTGGCGTCCTGGAAACCCAGCGCTCGGGCGCAGGCTGCGGGGGCCCCGGTGCAGGTCGATATCAGCAAGCTGGAAACGGGCGCAATGGTGCGCCTGGAATGGCGCGGCAGGCCGGTGTGGATACTGCGCCGGTCCGCGGACATGCTCGAGCGCATGACCCAGGTGGTCGACCAGCTGAGTGACCCGGACTCCGTCGAGTCAGAGCAGCCCGGTTACACGCAGAACGAGACGCGTTCCGTGAAACCGGAGGTTCTGGTCGTGATTGGCACTTGCACCCACCTGGGCTGCGCACCGATCGAGCGCTTTGACGTGGCGCCCGAAGATCTCGGTCCAGCCTGGGAGGGCGGTTTCTATTGCCCCTGCCACGGGTCGAAGTTCGACCTCGCCGGGCGCGTTTATTCTGGTGTGCCTGCGCCCACGAACCTTCCCGTGCCGCCACACCGATATGTGGGCGATAACCTGATCATTATCGGCGAAGACACAGGAGCCAGCGCATGAATTCCGCCCGTGCCGATGCCGTGAACGGCGGCAATCGTTCCCCGCGCTTCATCGACTGGATCGACGCGCGGTTCCCGCTGACGAAGATGCTCAAAGAGCACGTCACGGAGTACTACGCGGCGAAGAACTTCAATGTCTGGTACGTATTCGGCGTGCTGGCCTTTGTCGTCCTGATCATCCAGCTGCTTACGGGCATCTGGCTGACGATGAACTACAAGCCCGCTGCTGCTGAAGCCTTCGCATCGGTGGAATACATCATGCGCGACGTCGAGTGGGGCTGGCTGATCCGCTACATGCATTCGACCGGGGCGTCGGCTTTCTTCATCGTGGTGTACCTGCACATGTTCCGCGGCATGATGTATGGCTCCTACAAGCCGCCGCGCGAGCTGCTGTGGATCATCGGTATGCTGATCTACCTGGCGCTGATGGCCGAGGGATTTTTCGGTTACCTGCTGCCCTGGGGCCAGATGTCCTACTGGGGCGCCCAGGTCATCGTGTCGCTGTTCGGCGCGGTGCCGCTGGTCGGTGATGCGCTGGTGGAGTGGATTCGCGGCGACTTCTACATTTCAGATATCACCCTGAACCGCTTCTTCGCGCTCCACGTGATTGCAGTGCCGCTGGCGCTGGTCATGCTGGTTGTCGTGCACATCCTGGCTTTGCACGAGACGGGTTCGCTGGGCCCGGACGGCATCGAGATCAAGGAGAAGAAGGGCCCGGACGGCATTCCGCTGGACGGGGTTGCCTTTCATCCTTACCTGACATCGAAGGACCTCGTCGCCATCGTCATCTTCCTGATCCTGTTTTCGGGCGTGATTTTCTTCTCGCCGGAGATGGGCGGATACTTCCTGGAGCACGCCAACTTTGAGCCCGCGAATCGACTGAAGACGCCTGAGCACATTGCCCCGGTGTGGTACTTCACACCGTTCTACGCCATCCTGCGTGCGGTGCCGAGCAAGGGTCTCGGGGCCTTGCTGATGTTCATGGCCATCGTCGTGCTGTTTCTCCTGCCGTGGCTGGACCGCTGCAAGGTCAAGTCCATCCGCTACCGCGGCTGGACTTTCAAGATCGCGCTGACGGTGTTTGCCGTGAGCTTCGTGGCGCTGGGTTACTTAGGCTTGATGCCAGCCACCGAGACTTACGTCTTGCTGGCGCGGATTTTCGCCGGTCTGTATTTCGCCTTTTTCCTCTTCATGCCCCTTTACACGAGCATGGAGAAAACGAAACCCGTTCCCGAACGGGTGGTCTTTCACGACTAGGGCAGGGCGATGCTGAAAAAAGAAACTGCCCACAGGTGGGTCGTCACTGCAGCCGTCGCGCTGGTGCTGACCGCGGCACCGGTCTTTGCGGCTAGCGAGTACCCCCTGCAACCGGCCGGCAATGATGTGGGTAACATTCCCTCATTGCAGCGGGGCGCGCGCAATTTCATCAATTACTGCATGGGCTGCCACTCGGCGCAGTACGTGCGGTACAACCGGTTGGCGGAAGACCTTGGTATCCGCGAAGACCAGGTGATCGACAATCTGATGTTCGCGGCTGATAAGCCCCAGGAAACCATGACTGTGGCGATGCCCGCCGGCGATGCCGAGCGCTGGTTCGGCCAGGCGCCGCCGGACCTCAGCCTGATCGCCCGGAGCCGCGGCACCGACTACCTGTACACTTTCCTGAAGAGCTTCTACCTGGAAGACGGCAGGCCGACAGGTGTTAATAACCTGGTGCTGGCAAACGCCAGCATGCCGCATGTGTTGTGGGAGCTGCAGGGCGAGCAGCAGGCCATTTTTGAAGAGAAGACCGTAACCGACTCCGAAGGCGTTGAATACACCAGGACTGTCTTCAAGGAACTGGAAATGTCGAAGCCTGGCCGACTGTCGCCGGAGGAATACGATCGTTTCGTACGCGATATAGTGAATTTCCTGGACTATGTCGGGGAACCGATGCAGCTGCAGCGCACCCGTTTGGGAGTCTGGGTCATCGTGTTCCTCCTCGTATTCGGCTTGTTTGCCTACCTGCTGAAAAACGAGATCTGGAAAGACATCAAGTAGACACGACGTACCGCATCGCGGTCGCCAGATCTGGAAAACAACGAGACGGTCGTCCGCCGGGACGGCTGTACCATAAGACGGTGTGGGCTGTTGCCCTGGGGGTACCTGATCAATGATGCTCTACTCGAGCCCGACCTGCTTTCACAGCCATCGCGTCCGCCTGGTGCTGGCGGAAAAGAACATCAGCATGGACATTGTCAGCGTCCAGGGGGCTGAACTGCCCGAGGATTTGCTGGACCTGAATCCTTACCACAGCCTGCCCACGCTCGTGGACCGCGAGCTGGTGCTCTATGACTCGCGCGTGATCGTAGAATATTTGGATGAGCGCTTTCCTCACCCGCCGCTGATGCCCGTCGATCCGGTCACCCGGGCCCAGTTCCGGCTGGCCCTTTATCGCATCGAGCGCGACTGGTACGGCCTTGCCCAGGACCTGGAAAATGCGAGCGACAACAAGCAAGCCTCACGCATTCGCAAGATGCTGAGAGAGAGCATCCTGTCCAGCGCCGAAGTGTTCAGCGCCCGGCACTTTTTCCTGAGCGACGAGTTTTCGCTGGTTGACTGCACCATTGCGCCGCTGCTGTGGCGGCTGGAGAGCTATGGCCTGGACCTTGGCAGCGGTGGCGAGCCGGTGGACAGGTACATGGACGAAGTCTTCTCGCGCCGCTCCTTTCAGGACAGCCTGACGGAACTCGAACACGAGATGCGGCAGTAGACTGTCTCGACCGGGCCCGATGAGCGCGTTAACCACTTCCCAGCGTCCCTACCTGCTGCGTGCGATGCACGAGTGGATGACCGATAACGGCCACACGCCCCACTTGGTCGTCGACGCCACTGCGCCCGGCGTCGAAGTGCCGGAGCCTCACGTCGCCGACGGCAGGATCATCCTGAACGTCAGCTATGCGGCCGTCCGTGACCTGGAACTTGGCAATACCGACATCAGCTTCGAGGCCCGCTTCGGGGGCATCCCCCGGCGACTGTTCGTGCCGATTGCAGCAGTCCTCGGCATCTACGCGCGGGAGACGGGGCGAGGCATGATCTTCGCCGCCAACGAAGACGAGGAAGCCGAGGCTGTGCAGGACACCGGCGCTGCAGACCGCCAGCCCCCGCCCGCCGGCGGGCGGTCCCATCTGAAGGTGATCAAATAGTCTGCCGATGCCTCGCCGGCATTAGCTCCGGTCACTGTAGTCGAAAGCCGCGGGAATCCACTGCAGGCGCGGGCGATCCAGCGAACCCGAGACGGCCACGACGTCGAAGCGCAGCGGGTGCTCCCCGTAGCGATCGTGGCATTGCAGGAAATACTGCGCGGCCCGGGCGAGACGCTCCCGCTTGCGCATGCCTATGCTCTCGGCCGGTGACACCGGTGCCAGCCTGCGGCGATAGCGAATCTCTACGACGACCAGGTGGGGCCCGTCTTCCATGACCAGGTCAAGTTCACCGGTCCGGCAACGAAAATTGCGCGACACGGTGCGCAGGCCCTTGCGCACCAGGTAGCGTTCGGCCAGCGTTTCGGCAAGCTTGCCGGCCGCGAGGTGCTGCGGCCCTTCATTCAGTGAGCGTGGCACCGACGCTCGGTTCTGGCGGTTCCAGGGCGACCGGTTGGCCACGGACGATGCGCGCCCACATCAGTTTCCGGTGTATGCGCCCGTCGCTGGCCAGGTAGAGCCGGCCGGTCACGCCGTCGATCTCGGGCAGGCCGCCTGGGCCGGTCATGCGTGCAGCGATCTGGAACGAGTCATAGCCCATCGCGAACAGGCGCGCGCGCCGGCTGGATTCAGCGGGCCAGTAGCGGGCCAGGCTCTGCCGGGCGGCGGCTGCCTGAGCGTCGGGGGCGATGATCCATGGCATGTCGGGGAACATGATGCCGTTCAGGTCTGAATTTCCGCGCGCACCTTCGGTGTATATGGCCGACGTGGCATAGGTAGGAATCATGCCCGCATAATAAAACCGCAGCTGGGGCCGCAATAACTTGCCCGTCTCGGCGGGCGCTGCCATGAAGATTAAGTCGACGTCGGCGCGCCGTCGCGGTTCGAAACCCAGGTCTATGCCGAGATTTGCCTGCAGTCGCGTCATGCGATCGCGGCTCTCGCCAATCAGCATCACGTCCTGGATGCCGTAGGAAAAATCCCGCCCGGCCGGCTGGTACAGATGGTAGTCCACCAGCACCCCGCCCAGACCCTGGTAGGTTGCGGCAAAGCTGTTCAGGACGCGCCGCCCCCAGTCGTCGCTCGGCGCCAGGGCGATCGCCCGCAACCGCCCCTCTGCAATACCCCGCTCAGCCGTTGCTGCGGCCTCGTCTTCCGGGGCCAGGGCAAATTGCAGCAGGCCCGGCGGGGCCGGGACGTTATCGGCGAGGAAGTTCAGGGCGAGCGTTGGTACCTCCAGGCCACTGGTGCTGGTAGCCAGGGTGGTCACGTCGTCTTTGAGCAGTGGGCCAATGACGATCTGTGCGCCGTCGATCACCGCACGCCGATACGCGTTGCCGACGCCATCCTGCGCCGTGTCGTACACGCGAATCATCGTTGCCTGCTCGTCGGTCGCAGCGTAGAAGCCGGCCATAAAGCCATCGCGCACCGCCGCACCCGCCAGGGACTGGCGGCCAGTCACCGGCAGCAGCAGCGCGACTCGCTCGGGGGAGAATGCAGACGTTTCGAGACTGGCCAGCAACTCCGGCACCAGCACGCTGTTGGCCGGGTGCTGGGGGTTGGCCTGCTGCCAGTTTCGCAGCGCCAGCGCCAGGCCCGCGGGACCGCTGCGCCGGTCCGCTGCCAGCCGCCCCAGGCTGAGCCAGCCGGCCAGTACCGGATCTGACTCAGCGGTAACGGTCGACACCTGCGCGGGCGCGCCAAAGCGCTGGTACAGGGACCACAACAGGCGCTGATTGTCGGCAATGGCGGCCGCGTCGCCGAGCCAGACTTCCCGTTCCAGCAGTGCCTCTGTGCCCCGCGCCGGTTCACCGAGTCTGAACAGGGCTTCGCCGCGGATTCTCTGGATCTCGGCCGCGGCGGCAGGTTTCGCCGTGCGTGGCGCGCGGGCGATGATCGCCAGCGCCGCTGCCGGGTCCTCCCGGGCAATGGCGAGATCACTGGCCACCTGCGCCCAGCCCAGAAGGTTCTCTTCACTGATGGGTTCGGCGAGGCTGTCGAGGATCGCCTGGGCCGCATCCAGCTGCCCTTCCAGGCGTCGTTCACGGGCCGCGCGGATCAGGTAGCGCTCTTTCAGCGGCCCCGTCGCACCCTCGGCGAGCTTGAGATAAGACTCGGCCGCCTTGTCGTAACGGCCCTGGTCGGACAATGCGGTGGCTTGCCGGACACCCGGGTCTTCGGCACCCGGGCCGGTGTCGCGCTGCAAGGGTGTGCAGGCGCCGATAACCAGCAGCAGGGCCAGGCTCGCTCGCGCCAGCAGCGCAGCTTGCCCCGGGCTTGCCCGGTGGCAGCGCGTGCCCTTTACACTCCGGTTGACTCGCCTGATTCGCCCCACTTCCCAACTCCGTCCAGGGAGATACAGCCACGATGTCTGTACCCGAAGTATCCAGACCCGAGCCGTTCCGGGAGCCGTGTCGATGACGGCTGAACCGGGAACGCTTTACGTCGTGGCCACGCCCATCGGCAATCTGGACGATCTGAGTCCCAGGGCCAGGCTGATCCTCGACGCCGTCGCCGTGGTGGCGTGCGAGGATACGCGGCGCACCGGGCAATTGCTAACCCGCCTGGGCCTGCGGCAACCGCTGCTTTCGCTGCACGAACACAATGAGGCGCAGCGCGTGGAGCAGCTGCTGGGCCGGCTGCGCAGTGGCGACGATATCGCACTGGTCAGCGACGCCGGAACGCCCCTGGTCAGCGATCCGGGGTATCGGCTGCTGGCTGCCCTGCGCGAAGCGGATCTGCCCGTGTGCCCGGTGCCTGGCCCGAGTGCGGTCATCGCCGCACTGTCGGTGGCGGGTCTGCCAAGTGACCGCTTTCACTTCGAAGGGTTTTTGCCATCGAGGTCTGCCGCTCGCCGCCGTCGCCTGCAAACCATTAGCGCCTATCCCCAAACCTTAGTTTTCTACGAGGCCGTGCACCGAATCGACGCTTGCCTGGCTGACCTCGCTGAGGTCCTTGGCCCTGATCGTCCGGCCACCCTGTGCCGCGAGCTGACCAAGCGCCACGAGACTATTCAGCGCAGCACCCTGGCGGGGCTGAGCTCACTGCGCCGGGATGATCCCGGGGCAGATCGCGGTGAGCTGACCCTGGTCGTGGGTGGCCAGATGACGGATTCGGGCCCCAACATGGCGGAGCTGGAACGCGTTTTTGGCCTGCTGGCCAAAGAACTGCCGCCAGGCCGGGCGGCATCGCTGGCGGCGCGAATCACCGGGGCGAGACGCGCCGACGCGTATCGCCTGGCCAGCTTGCCCGACCCGGGCTGATGACCTAAGGTGCTCGCCGGAGTCGGCCAGGCAGCCGCTCGGCCTGGTGCCGGGAGGAAAGTCCGGGCTCCAGCGTGACAGGGTGCCAGGTAACGCCTGGGGGGCGCGAGCCCACGGAAAGTGCCACAGAAAATATACCGCCGGCCTCGGCCGGTAAGGGTGAAATGGTGCGGTAAGAGCGCCCCGCGCGGGTGGTAACACGCCGCGGCACGGCAAACCCCACCCGGAGCAAGACCAAATAGGGGAGCAGTGCGGGCTCAGGTCTGCACACCGGCGTCCGCCCGGGCTCCCGGGTAGGTCGCACGAGGCCGCCGGTGACGGCGGTCCCAGATGAATGGTTGCCCTCGACAGAACCCGGCTTATCGGCCGACTCCTTTTCCCTCCCGCGCAAAGCCGTCGCGAGCCTGCTCCGGGCGCCGCGCCGGAGCAGGTCTGCCCGCCAGTTCAAGCTGCTGTCAGCTATCCCTGTTAACCCCCTGATTTATGTCAAAACGACCCGCTGAGAATCTCCTCTCAGGGCCGCGGAGCACGCGCTAAGTCGCTGTCAGGCAAGCATTAAATGGGATTTTGCCGTTGACGCACCCCCATGGCCTCCCTATAGTGTCGAGAAGTGGAATTTTGTGGGAGGAAATGGGCAGTTTTGTCCGTTCGGGGATGTTTCGCGGTGCCACCAAAGTCACCCTTGATGCCAAGGGAAGAATGGCTATCCCGATGCGTCATCGGGAGCGCCTGGCCGCCCGTGGCGACGGGCAGGTCGTTTGCACCGTGGACTCCGACTACTGCCTGTTGCTTTATCCACTCCCGGACTGGGAAGAAATTGAGAGAAAAATCATGCGCTTGCCAAGCTTCCAGCCCAAGGCGCGGCGGCTGCAGCGCCTGATGGTGGGCTACGCGACGGAGATCGAGATTGACGCCAACGGGCGCGTGCTCGTGCCTCGGGAGCTGCGGGAGTTCGCGGGCCTGGAGAAGCAGGCCATCCTGATCGGGCAAGGCGGCAAGTTGGAATTGTGGGATGAGGCGCGCTGGAACAGCCGGCGGGATGAGTGGCTGGCGGAGACGGGCGATGACGGCCTGGGGCTGCCGGCAGATCTCGAATCGCTGACGATCTAGTCGCTGGGCAAAGGCTATGACGCAACCTCGCGCCGATCGAGGGGTGCTGGAGTGGGGCAGCATGTTCCCGTACTGCGGGACCGGGTTCTGGAGCAACTGGCGATTCGCGCCGATGGCGCCTATGTCGACTGCACCTTTGGGCGCGGCGGCCACAGCCGCGCGATCCTGGCGCAGCTCGGTCCCCGGGGACGTCTCTGCGCGCTGGACCGCGACCCGGTTGCGGTGGCGGCGGGCCAGCAACTGGCGGCGGAGGATGCGCGGCTGGTCATGGGCCACGGACGTTTCAGTGAGCTCGAAGTGTGGCGAGAACGGTGGGGCATCGATGCATTCCACGGAATTTTGCTGGACCTGGGCGTGTCGTCGCCACAGCTCGACGATGCCGGCCGGGGATTCAGTTTTGCCAATGACGGACCGCTGGACATGCGCATGGACCCGACGCGCGGAATCAGCGCCGCCGACTGGTTGAACTCGGTGGCGGAAAAAGACCTTGCCCGGGTGTTGCGGCGACTGGGCGAAGAGCAGGCCGCTGGCCGGATCGCGCGGGCGATTGGTCGGTATCGCCAGGAGACAAGGATTAGCACCACAGGGGAATTGGCTGCCGTGATCGAGAGCGTCGTGCCGCGACGGCCGGGGAGCAAGCATCCAGCGACCCGCAGTTTTCAGGCGATCCGGATGCACGTGAATGAAGAGCTGCAGGAACTCGACGCCGGCTTGCCGCGGGCCCTGGACAGCCTGGCGACGGGTGGCCGGCTGTGCGTCATCAGCTTCCATTCCCTGGAAGACCGCCGGGTAAAACGCTTTCTCCGCGATCACTCGCGCATCGACCCGGCCCTTGCGCGCTTGCCGGTGGTGCCGGAATCCGCGCGCCCGACGCTGCGCTTGCCGAGCCGCGCCATTCGCCCGTCTGCTGCCGAAATCGCCGCGAATCCGCGCGCACGCAGCGCCACGCTCCGCGTGGGTGAACGGCTGTGAACCGGCGGCGCAACATCAAGCGACTGGCGGAGCTGGCACTTGGCCTGGCCGTCGTCGCTTCTGCGGTGGCGACGGTCTACACGAAGCACCAGTCGCGCAAGCTCTATGCCGAACTACAGGTGCTGCAACGCGAGCGTGACCGGCTGGAAATCGAGTGGGGGCAGCTGCAGATCGAACAAAGCACCTGGTCCACGCATGCCCGGGTCGAGCGCATGGCGCGTGAGGAAATTGGCATGGGCGAGCCGCGTCCCGAACAGTTACGGATGCTGCCCTGATGGCGCGCAAGGTTTCGGCGGCAAGCAAGCGGCTGACCTCCTTCCAGTTGCGTACGCATGTCGTCGCCGCGTGCATGGCCGTGGCGGCCCTGGTACTGATCGGTCGTGCGGTACACCTGCAGGTGTTCAACAAAGACTTCCTGAACGAACAGGCGGCAGCGCGGCATCTGCGCGTGGCGCAGATTGTCGCGCACCGGGGCACCGTGACCGATCGCAACGGCCAGGCCCTCGCGGTGAGCACCCCGGTGGACAGCATCTGGGTCGACCCGCAGGAGATGCTGCGTGTACCCGAGCGGATACCCGAGCTCGCTGCAGCTCTCGACGAAAATCCCGAAGGCCTGGCGCGGCGGCTGACCCGCAACGGCGACAAACGCTTTTTGTACCTTCGCCGGCACATGAATCCGTCGGCGGCAGAGCAGATCCTGGCCCTGGATCTGCCGGGTGTGGACCGGCTTCGCGAGTACCGGCGCTATTACCCGGCCGGTGAAGTGACCGGCCACCTGGTTGGCTTCACCGACGTCGATGATGCCGGCCAGGAAGGACTGGAGCTGGCTTTCGATCACTGGCTCATCGGGCGGCCGGGCAGCCGCAAGGTGCTGAAAGACCGCCTCGGCCGGGTCGTCGAGGATGTGGAGGCCATCGAGCCGGCGAATCCCGGCAGGGCACTGGCTTCGTCCATCGACCTGCGCATTCAGTATCTCGCCTACCGCGCGTTGAAAGGCGCGGTGCAGCAGCACCAGGCGTCGTCAGGTTCTGTGGTGGTGATGGACGTGCATACGGGTGAAGTCCTGGCGATGGTCAATCAGCCGGCCTATAACCCGAATGATCGCAACCAGCGCGATGCGGCTCGCTATCGCAATCGCGCCATTACCGACATTCTCGAGCCCGGTTCGGCGCTGAAACCGTTGGTGGTGGCGGCGGCGCTGGAGAGCGGCCAGTACGGGCCCGATACCGTGGTGGACACCACGCCGGGGTTTATCCAGGTCGGCGCCAAACTCATCGAAGACGCGCGGAACCATGGACGCATCGATCTGGCCACGCTGCTCGCGCGCTCGAGCAACGTGGGTGCAACCAAGGTAGCCATGTCCCTGGAGCGCGAGCAGCTCTACGACGTGTTGACACGTTTCGGCCTCGGTCGCCCGAGCGCCAGCGGTTTTCCCGGCGAGGCGGGCGGCCTGTTGAGTCACTATTCCAACTGGCGTCCGATCAGCCAGGCGACGCTGGCCTATGGCTACGGGCTGTCCATGACCCCCCTGCAGATGGCCCAGGCCTACGCCATCCTGGCGGGCGGGGGCCTGCAGCGGCCCGTATCGCTGATCCGGGTGGACGAGCCGCCGATTCCGCGACGGGTGATTCGCGAAGATGTTGCGCAGCAAGTCCTGGTAATGCTGGAAAATGCGGTGGGGCCCGGTGGCACGGGTGCAGCTGCCAACATCGCCAATTACCGCGTCGCCGGCAAGACCGGGACCGCACGCAAAATCGCGCCGGGCGGCTACGCGGAAAATCGCTTCGTGGCCGTCTTTGCCGGGCTCGCGCCGGCCAGCGCACCGCGACTGGCCACGGTCGTCGTCGTGGATGATCCGCGCGCCGGCGACTATTACGGCGGCACGGTGGCGGCGCCGGTGTTTTCCGAAGTCATGGAAGGTGCGTTGCGAATTCTCGCCGTGGCGCCAGACGACTTTATCAGCGGTGACACCCGCACCACGCTGACGGCCAGGGCGCAATGACGGGCGGGCGCGACATGTTGTTGACCGACCTGTTCCGCGATTGCGGTGTGGATGCGCCGGCGGTGCGCGTGCAGGGCCTGAGTGCGAGCAGCCGGCGGCTGGCCCCGGGGTCCCTGTTTCTCGCCTGCGCCGGGCAGCGGCAACACGGTCTGAAGTATCTCGATCAGGCGCTGGCCGCGGGCGCCATCGCGGTGGCCTGGGAACCCGCCGCCGGCGTGGTTGCGCCGGAACTGCCGGCCGGCATGCCAGCGCTGGAAGTGCCGGGCCTGGGCCGCTTGCAGGGGCGCCTCGCCGAGCGCTTTTTTGGTTCGCCGTCCAGGGATCTGCGGGTCACCGGTATTACCGGAACCAACGGCAAGACGACCGTGGCCTCACTGGTGGTCCAGGCGCTGGAAACCTGCGGGCAGGCCGCAGCGTATTCGGGGACGCTGGGCCACGGCCGCCTGGCCACACTGGCGCCCAGCGCGCTGACTACGCCGGGCAGCATCGAACTGCAGCATCGATTGCGCCAGTTCGCAGACTCCGGCGCTGAGCACGCCGTCGTTGAGGTCTCGTCCCACGCCCTCGATCAGGGCCGCGTGGACGGGGTGAGCTTCGCAGTTTCCGCGCTGACCAATATCAGCCGTGATCACCTCGACTATCACGGCGACATGGATCATTACGCGGCGGCGAAGGCGCGGCTGTTCCTGGACTACGCCGCACCCACTGCGGTCATCAACCTCGGGGACGAACGGGCGCGACAAATCCACGCACGCTTGCCCGCGGGTACCGATGCAATCACGGTCGCCCTGGTTGCCGGCGGTGATGCGCCACCGGCGGCGCGCCTGCTGGGGCGCCTGACCGCGACCCGCCGGGACGGTATCGGGCTCGGCCTCAGCGGTGATTTCGGCACCGCGCTACTCGATAGCCCCCTCTGGGGTGAGTTCAATGCAGAGAACCTGGTCATGGCGGCGGGCATTCTCCTTGGCCACGGTTTGCCATTGGACAAGGCAGCCACCGCGTTGAGCGTTGCAGTGGCGCCACCCGGCCGATTGGAACGCGTATCGCGCCTTGGGCCCGGCCCGGCCGTCATCGTTGACTTCGCGCACACGCCCGACGCGCTGTCGCAGGCGCTGCGCGCCGTGCGCGCCCACAACGACGGGCAGCTGTGGTGCGTATTCGGCTGCGGGGGTGAACGCGACGCTGGCAAGCGGGCAAGCATGGGTGCGGTGGCGACGGCCCTGGCCGACCAGGTGCTGTTGACCGACGACAACCCGCGCGACGAAGACCCCGACGCGATCATCGCAGCGATTCGCAGCGGGATGACCACGGACGCGCGCGTGCAGGTCATGCGCGATCGTGCCGAAGCAATTCGATTCGCAGTGCGCCGGGCTGGTCAGCGCGATGCGGTACTCATTGCCGGCAAGGGTCACGAAGCGGTGCAGATCGTCGCTGGCCGGAGCCGTGTGTTTTCCGATCAGCAAACGGCGCGCGACGCCCTCGGGCAGACGGAATGAGCATGGCAACGCTGGGTCTGGTTGCAGAGTCGGTGCACGGGGTGCTGCACGGGCCCGACCGCGGTTTCGACGCCGTCAGCAGCGATACCCGCAGCCTGCGCACCGACGAACTGTTCATCGCGCTGCGGGGACCCAATTTCGACGCGGCAGATTTCATCGCTGACGCGGAACGCATCGGCGCCGCCGGCGCGCTGGTCGAGCAGCATCTCGACAGTGGCCTCGCCCAGGTCGTGGTTGCTGACACTCACCAGGCGCTGGCAGATTTTGCGCGTGCATGGCGGCAGCGTTTCGACTTGCCCGTGGTTGGAATCACCGGCAGCAACGGCAAGACCACGGTCAAGGAGATGACTGCGGCAATATTTCGTGCCCACGCGGGTGACGACAGCGAGGTATTAGCTACCCGAGGCAATCTGAACAACGACATCGGCCTGCCGCTGACGGTGCTGGAACTGCGACCGTCGCATCGTGCCGCGGTGTTTGAAATGGGCGCCAGCGCGCCGGGCGAGATCGCTTACCTGGCCGCCGTCGCGCAACCGTCAGTAGGCATCGTGACGAACGCCGGTCCGGCACACCTGGAGGGTTTTGGCAGCCTGGAAGCGGTGGCTCAGGCCAAAGGCGAGCTGTTCGCATCCTTACCGGCGGATGGCACGGCGATCATCAATCGCGACGATGCATTCTTCGACGACTGGCTTGCCCGCTGCCCGGGTTGCCGCGTGCTCAGTTTCGGCCTGGGTCCCCACGCCGACGTGCGGGCTTCGGACATTCGCGAAGACGGCGCCGGGCTGGAATTTACGCTGCACTTGCCCGACACGAAATTCCCGGTGCACTTGGGGTTGGCCGGGCAGCACAACGTTCGCAATGCACTGGCCGCTGCGGCTGCCGCGCTGGCAACCGGGGTTGATCGAGGCGCGGTTCGGCAGGGTCTTGCCGGGTTGGTGCACGCTGCCGGCCGCCTGCGCCGGCTCGAGTCGGCAACGGGCGCGGTTATTTTTGACGACAGCTACAACGCCAACCCGGCGTCACTGCAGGCGGCTATCGAATTTCTCGCCGGCCAGGCGGGGGAAACCTGGCTGGTCCTCGGCGACATGAAGGAACTGGGCACGGACAGTGCCCGGCTGCACCGCGAATCGGGTGCTGCGGCGCGCGAGGCCGGACTTTCGCGGCTGCTGTGCGTGGGCGAAAAGAGCCGGGCGGCGGTGGCCGCGTTCGGCGCCGGGGCAAGCTGGTTCAAGTCGTGCGACGCATTGGTGGCCGCCGTGAAAGGTGAACTGGACCCGGGCGTGACGGTGCTGGTCAAAGGTTCCCGCAGCATGCGCATGGAAACGGTAGCGGCCGCGCTGGCCGCGACGGGCGGGGAGGGCTGACGGTGCTGGCCTGGCTATTTGATTACCTGACCCGCTTCGTCAGCGGTTTCAACGTTTTCAACTACATCACGACGCGAGCCATCATGGGCGCGTTGACGGCGCTGGTTATTTCCCTGGTCTTTGGTCCAGTGATGATTCGCCGCCTGCACGTGCGCCAGATTGGCGAGACCGTGCGCCAGGACGGCCCGGACACGCATTTATTGAAAGCGGGCACGCCCACCATGGGCGGCGCGCTGATCCTGGTCGCGATTGTTGCCAGTACGTTGTTGTGGGCCGACCTGAGCAATCGGTATGTGTGGGTCGTGGTGGGTGTGACCGTAGCCTTTGGCCTGATTGGTTTCGTCGACGACTACCGCAAGCTGATCCTGCAGGACCCGAAGGGGTTGGCCCCTGCCGCGAAGTATTTCTGGCAATCCCTGGTGGCCATCATCGTTGCCGTGGCGCTGTATCAGCTCGCCGACGAGCCTTATGAGACGGCGCTGCTGGTGCCCTATCTGAAAGACGTCATGCTGCCCCTGGGCATCCTGTTCGTGCCTTTCGCCTACCTGGTGATCGTCGGCACCAGCAACGCGGTCAATCTCACCGACGGTCTCGACGGCCTGGCCATCATGCCCACGGTGCTGGTGGGCGGAGCGCTGGGCGTGTTCGGCTACGCCGCCGGCAACGCAATCTTTTCCGAGTACCTCGGCATTCCGTACATCGCCGGGGCCGGCGAAATGATGGTGTTCTGCACGTCGCTGGCCGGGGCCGGCCTGGGCTTCCTGTGGTTCAACACCTATCCGGCGCAGGTATTCATGGGCGACATCGGGGCGCTCGCCCTCGGCGCGGCCCTGGGCACCGTCGCTGTCGTGGTGCGCCAGGAACTGGTGCTGGCAATCATGGGCGGTTTATTCGTAATCGAGACTTTGTCCGTGATCATCCAGGTCGCCTCTTTCAAACTGACGGGCCGGCGCGTATTCCGCATGGCGCCGCTGCACCACCACTACGAACTCAAGGGCTGGGCCGAGCCGAAGGTCATCGTGCGCTTCTGGATCATTACCGTGATTCTCGTGCTGGTCGGCCTGTCGAGCCTGAAGATTCGGTGATGCGGGGGATGGCACTGGCAATGGGCGAGCAGGGAATCCACGGACAGAGTCGGGTCATGGTGCTGGGCATGGGTGCCACCGGCGCGTCCGTGGCCCGCTATCTGGCGTCGCGTGGCGACACCGCGGTGTTTTGCGACACCCGCAGCGCGGCGCCGGGTCGCGATGCCATCGCCGCGGCAATGCCCGACGCGCCGTTGTATGCGGGCCCGACGCTGCCGGATTTATCGCACACGGTGGAACAGGTAGTGGTGTCGCCGGGCGTGCCGCTGGACCTGCCGCCGCTGGTCAAGGCCCGCGAGCGTGGCCTGGAGATTTGCAGCGACATCGACTTGTTCATGGGCGAGTGCCGGGCACCGGTCATTGCGGTCACCGGTTCGAACGGCAAGAGCACCGTGACCGCGATGACCGCCGCAGCGCTGGCAGGTGCCGGCTGGCAAGCGCCGGCCGGCGGCAACCTGGGGACGCCTGCGCTGGATCTGCTCGATGCCAATGCCGACGCTTACGTACTGGAACTTTCGAGCTTCCAGCTCGAGCGCAGCCAGCCCTTGGCCGCCGCCGCCGCCGTGGTGCTGAACCTGTCGCCCGATCATCTCGATACCCACGGTGGCTTCGACGCGTATAGGCGCGCGAAGGCGCGCATCTACCTGGCCTGCCGGCATGCCGTGGTGAACCGCGACGAGCCCGGACTCGCGGCGCTGCCCGGCCGCGACGCAGCGGTGTCGGGGTTCACACTGTTCGCCCCCGAGTCGGGCGATTTTGGTCTGTTGCAACGCGATGGCGAGGCGTGGCTGGCTTGCGGGGAGCGGCCGCTGCTGCGGGCGGCAGAGCTCAACGTGGCCGGCCGGCACAATGTGGCCAACGCGCTGGCTGCCCTGGCGTTGGGCGCCGCGCTGGGTGCCGATCCGCAGTCCATGATCGCGGGCATCCGCGATTTTCCCGGCCTGCCTCATCGCATGCAGCGCGTTCACCGCGCCGGCGGCGTGACGTGGATCGACGATTCGAAAGCCACCAACGTCGGCGCCGCCGTGACCAGCATCAACGGGGTGCAGGGGCCGCTGGTGCTCATCGCCGGCGGCGACGCGAAGGGCGGCGATTTTGCAGCACTGGCCGCCGCGCTGAGCGGCCGCCAGTGCACGGCCGTGCTGCTGGGTCAGGACCGTGAGCGTCTCGCCAGCGCCCTCCACGACGTTTGCGAACTTTGCCTGGTGGCGGACATGGCGGAAGCGGTCACAGTCGCTGGTGCGCTGGCGAAGCCCGGGACCACCGTGCTCCTGGCCCCGGCCTGCAGCAGTCTCGACATGTACGCCGACTACGCAGCACGTGGCAACGCTTTCCGCGCGGCGGCCATGGCGCAGGGTTCATGAGCCGGCCGGTGTCATCGACTCGCCCGGCCGTGGGCCTGGACCCGGCACTGCTGCTGATTGTCGGCCTGCTGCTGGGCGGCGGCCTGATCATGCTCGCGTCGGCGTCCGTGGCCCTGGCGGAGCGCAATACCGGCGATCCGCTGTTCTACCTGGAACGCCAGGCAGTGGCCGCGCTGCTGGGCATTGCGTGCGGCGGGCTGGTGCTGCGTGTGCCCACGGAGTTCTGGGAACGGGCCGGGCTGATGCTGCCGTGCCTCGCCGTCGTGCTGCTGGTCGCAGTGCTGATACCCGGGCTCGGCCATACCGTGAATGGCAGTACCCGCTGGCTCCGGGTGGGCGGCCTCAACATTCAGGCCGCGGAGCCGGCCAGGTTGTTGTTGTTCATGTGGGTGGCGGGATACGCGGTGCGACACGCCGACGCGTTGCGCACGTCGGTGGGCGGCTTCCTGAAACCGATGCTCCTGATTGTGCCCGCCTGCCTGTTGTTGCTGATGCAACCGGATTTCGGATCCGCGGTCGTGCTGATGATGGTGTCCGTGGCCGTGCTGTTCGTCGCGGGTGCCCGTATTCGCGACCTGCTGTTGATCGGTGGCCTGTTTGCCATCGTGGCGGCGCTGCTGGTTGGCACATCGGACTATCGGCTCGGCCGCGTGCTCGGCTTCATGGACCCCTGGGCCGATCCCTACGCCAAGGGATTTCAGCTGGTGCAGTCGCTGATTGCCGTCGGCAGTGGTGAGTGGTTCGGGCTCGGGCTTGGCAACGGTGTGCAGAAACTTTTCTACCTGCCCGAGGCCCACACGGACTTTGTATTTGCAGTCATTGCCGAGGAGTTCGGTCTGCTGGGCAGCGTGCTGGTCATCCTGCTGTTCGGCGCGCTGATCTGGCGTGCGCTACAGATCGCCCGCGACAGCGCCAAAACGGGTCGCTTGTACCAGGCCAACCTGGCCTTCGGTATTGCCGCTTGGCAGGGACTGCAGGCGTTTATCAATGTGGGCGTGAACATGGGCGTGCTGCCGACTAAAGGCCTGCCGCTGCCGCTGGTCAGCTACGGGCGCAGCAGCATGATCATCACGCTGATTGCGCTGGCATTGCTGTTGCGGATCGATTGGGAAAACCGCCAGCCCGTGCTGCGCAAATCCAGACGCCGGCGGGCCGCGTCATGACGCAACCCATACTGATCATGGCCGGCGGCACGGGCGGACACGTATTCCCCGCACTCGCGGTGGCGCGTGAACTGGAAAGTCGCGATGCGCCGGTGATCTGGCTCGGCACGCGGCGCGGCATCGAGGCGGAGCTGGTGCCTGCCGCCGGCATTGCGCTGGAATGGATACGCGTGAGTGGTCTGCGGGGCAAAGGCATTCGGACCTGGCTGCTCGCTCCGTGGCGTCTCGCCGTCGCGCTTTTCGACGCGTTGCGGGTGATGCGCCGCCGTCGTCCGCGCGCGGTGCTTGGCATGGGTGGGTTCGCCTCCGGTCCCGGCGGCGTGGCCGCCTGGCTGCTCGGGCGGCCACTGATTATTCACGAACAGAATTCTGTCGCGGGTCTGACGAATCGTCTTCTGGCTGGCTTGGCCCGGGAAGTGCTTGCTGCCTTCCCGGGCAGCTTTTCCAGCCGGGTATCCGCGCGCGTGGTCGGCAACCCGGTGCGGCCGGATATTCTCGGGCTGCCGGCGCCGGACGAGCGCCTGGCCGGACGTGCCGGGCCACTGCGGGTGCTGGTCCTGGGTGGCAGCCAGGGCGCGCTGGCGCTGAACGAAACAGTG
>CAZTIB010000023.1:0-5750 GCA_964613615.1 uncultured Chromatiaceae bacterium | reverse complement strand
GCGGCATTCAGTGTCAGTGTGCGTGTTGTAAGGAACTTTTTATCGGCACCGCTGATCTCCAGCCCGCCGTTGGCAATTGTTGCGCCGCTGCCAAATTGGCTGCCACCGGTCCAGGTGAACAGCCCGTCTACGGTCACGGTTCCGCTTCCGTCGACCGTTCCCGGGAACGGCTGTTGCAGGGTGCCGCCTATGGCTACCGGCCCGGATGCCAGCAGCGTGCCCGAATCGATGGCGACATTGCCGCTGACGGTTGCTCCTGTCTGCAGTTCCAGGATACCGCCTGTCAGGCTGACATCATTGGGAATGGCCGGGCTGATGGCAAACTGCAGCGTGCCGCTGGATACGCCAAGCGGGCCGGTCAGGTCATAAGCGCCTTGAATGACGGCCGTGCCGTCGCCATCGTAAGCAAGCCCACCGGCGCCACTGAACGATGATGAAGCATCGAAAATCTGGTTTCCGCTCACGGTCAGGGTCGAGCCTGCTGCAACCGTGAATTCGCCGCTGCTGCTGCCGCTCGCATTCGGCAGGCCGATGGCAAGCTGGCCGCTGTTGACCACAATGCTGCCGTTGTTGTTGAACAGGGTGCTGATCGTGGTCAGTCCGGCGCCAGCGGATTTGGTCAGGCTGCCGCTGATGTTCAGGCTCGGCACATTTCCCTGCGGGTAGACCATGTCGGCATCGGTGGCGATGTCGAACGGTGCATCCACGTTGATGGTGGCGCCAAAGCGCAGGTCCAGTTCGCCACTGCCGGTCCAGCTGCTGGCGGCATTCAGTGTCAGTGTGCGTGTTGTAAGGAACTTTTTATCGGCACCGCTGATCTCCAGCCCGCCGTTGGCAATTGTTGCGCCGCTGCCAAATTGGCTGCCACCGGTCCAGGTGAACGGGCCGTGCACGGTGACGGTTCCCGAGCCCTGTAAAATTCCGGGGCCCAAATCGACAGCACCATCGACCGACATCAGCGCGTTGGCGGTCACCCTTCCGCCCGTGATGGCGAGATCTGCCTTGATGGTGGCCGGGCCATCCAGCACCATCTCGCCGCTGCTGACCAGCAGGGTAGAAGTGACGCCGAGGCAGGTAAGCGTTGTGGTCAAGGTGCCGTATTCGACAGTCACGGATGCCGGCGCTCGAATGGCCACGGCATCGCCATTGACCGGCCGTGTGTCACCCACCCAGTTCAATGGGTCACCCCAGGACCTGCCATCACCACCACCATCCCATTCCACCACACTGGCTGTGCGACACAGCTCGAATCCGTCCAGGAAAATGGTGTCTGCAGACAAGTCTGTCACGGCAAGAGACAGAGTGAACAGAATGGTGGTCAATGTGCGTATTCGTCGGCGCATGCTGGTCCCTCCCGGTTTGGCCTGGATACTGTCTGTTTACGAATGACAGCGACAGCATAGCCGCGATCACCGTGCAGCCATGCTGATTTACGTCAGCAAAATCATATATGTGGAATCAGGATCGTCAGATGCATCGTACCCTTATCCAGGATCAAGGATTCGGCGGGTCCTCGAAGCTGTCGCGAAAGATATATTCCTCACCTGGATCGCAGATGCCGTCCTCGTCCGCGTCTGGTCCGTCATTGGCCGGGTCGTTGTCTGGCAGCGGTCCGAAGTCGTCGGTGCCGATGGCGCAGTCGTCGCAGGTGTCGCCGTCGAGGTCCTGGCAGACGTCTGGGTCCAGAGGCTCGCTATCCTGAATATCCAAAACCCCGTCATTGTCATCGTCATCGTCCGTTTCATCGGGCACGCCGTCGCCGTCGTTGTCCGGTAACTGACAGTCGGAATCGGCCACGTCGACGAATCCGTCGCAATCATTGTCCAGAACGTCGGCACAGCTGACCTCGTTAATGGACTCCGTCGGCTCGCAGAACGGCACACTGCAATCCTGCGCGCAATTGCCAGCGGACTCCTGGCCCTCGCATAGCAGGTCGCCGCAGGTCGCATCCACGCGCGGGGCCACGCGGCAGAAGCGGTCGGCACCTGTGTCGATACAGCGCGAATCGGAATCGCTCGTGCCGCAACCGATCGGGTTGGTGCCACCATTACCGCAGCAGAAATCGTCGCCACCACCGTCCTGCTCGCCATTGCAGTCCGCCGGGCAGGTCGTGCAATCCTCGCCGTCGCCAATCTCGCACAGCCCGTTGCCGCATGCTGCGCCGCTGACCTGGGCACAATCGGCGCAACCAAATCCGTCTTCACCGGCCTCGCAGTAGCCGTCGAGGTCACAATTGGCCGGATCGTTGACCATGACGAACTGGCGCATCATCTCGTGGTCCTCGTGGTCAAGGATGTGGCAGTGGTATGGAAAGCGCCCGAGATAATCCTGGTAGCGCGCAATCACGCGTACGCGCGTTCCGGCGGGCACCGCCACGGTGTCCTTCCACGTGTTGAGCTCATGCGCGGCCAGTGCCAGCGGCGTGCCGTCGCTGAGCAGCGTGCGGTCGAGCACCTGGAATGCGACCAGGTGGATATGCATCGGATGCATGATCTCGCCGGGATTCTCGAACTCCCAGATCTCGGTGTTGCCCAGCTGTACGAATTCGGACAAATCGTCCCAGTGCTCGTCGCCGGTCGGAACGCCGCCCGGCCCGTCGAGTGTCTGGATCACCCATTCGTTGCCGGCGCACGTCTCAGCGATACGCTCGAGCCGAAACCAGCGCGCAAGATCGGCTTCGATCTCCGGTATGGGTGTGACCGGCCGCAGCGTCGCCGGCAGCGGGTCGGTGTGACCGGCCTGGTCGGTCACGACGAAGCGCATGACGTTAGCAACAATGGGCGATGCCGTGTCGTCGTTGCGCAGCACGATCTCGGTGCCAGACGCAAAGCCCGCAAAATCGATCACGACGTCGAAGCGCTCGGCCGGCGCTATGTCGATGCGGTCGATCTGCACCGGCGCTGAAATCAGGCCGAGGTCCGTGCCTATCAAGGTGAATGGGATGACCTGCGCGGGCACATCCTGGTTTTCCAGCCGCAGCGAATACTGACGCGCCTGGGATCCGTTGACGAAGCGAAAGCGATACTTGCCTTTCTTGACGCCGAGTGACGGCCAGACCTTGCCGTTGACCAGTATCTTGTCACCCAAGAAGGTGTCCTGCACCGAGGTCGGGTACGCCAGCGAACCGTCGGGATTGAACTCGCGGTCCTGGATCACGGCCGGGATTTCGAATTCACCGGCCGGCAATCCGAGCGCATCCTCGAAGTCGTCGCGGAGTAAATAATAGCCGGCCATGCCGCCGTAGACGTTGAGGCGCGTGATGCCAAGCGCATGGTCGTGATACCAGAGCGTTGCCGGCAGCTGGTCGTTGGCGTATTCGTAGACGTCCGTCTCGCCCGGCATGATGTGGTATTCGGGCTGGCCGTCGAAGCGCGCCGGGACGTGGCCACCGTGCAAGTGGGTCACGGTGCGCGGCGAGTCGCTGTAATAATTGGGCCCGTGCGCGCACTCGTCCATTTCGAACATGTGCCCACCGGGAGGCAGGTCGTTGATATACGTGACTTCGACCGGTTCGTTCACGCGCGCCTCGATGGTAAAGCTCGGGTAGGTGCCGTTGTAGGTCCACAGGTCGGTCAGCGGTAGTTCGCTGTGCAGTTGCTGTTGTGCGGTCTGCACGGTGATCTCGTATTGCAGTGTGCCGTCGGGGCGCGTGCCGACCGGCGCGAGCACGCCTGGAATCGGCAATGCGTCCACGAACGGCTCGAGCCCACAGTCCACTGCAATGTCGCTGCACAGGCTGCCGGGGCCCTGCGGCGTGCCGCCCGAAGCGATGCAGACATCGGCAGCGACACTGTCCGAGCAGGTCTCTTCGAGGTTGCAACAAGCGCCCGCCGGCTGCGGGCACATGTTCGGGAAGCACGATGTGATTTCTGTATCAGGGGTGCCGCCGGCATCCGTGCAGTCGGTCGTCGAAAGCACCGAGCAAGCGCCGGTGTCAAAGCAGCACTCGTACGTCATCGTGGTGGGCGGATTTAGCGGACTGGCGGGCGGTATCTCCTGGTCGGGAATCGCCTGCGGCGTGCCGTCTCCTGTGTAACCGGTATTGCCGGTGGTGGTCCAGCCCGGTTGCGCGTCGGCCGCTATCTCGACGAGATTGGAATCACCATTGCCGTCGGAATCCACGCCTTCGACGTCCATGAAGGCCCCGACCCAGTCGCTGCCGGATACTGCCTGGCGCACGGCCCAACCGTACGCATTCCAGGGTGAGCCGCCGCCACTGTCGACGTGACAGACCTGGCACCTCGCCCCCGTTGCCGACAGCATGATGGCCATCGAATTGGAATCGATGCCCGATGTCCCGCCAGGTCCGTAGTAGTCCTCCCAATCGTTGGCGATGGGATTGCGGGCTTCGGCGGCACCGCACAGCAGAACCAGTGCCGCGATGATAAAAATTGCTGCCAAACTGTGCTTTTCGCTCATTTAGCGCTCTCTTGGAGGATCAGCTGTATGAGGCCTTTCCGGTTCCAACTTTTTCGTTACTAATAAATACATTGCAGTGGTGTTCGGGCAATTTCCCCGCGCTTTTTTATTTAGCTTGAATCTTGACTACCAGAATGTTGATGATCTGAATCAAGTTTTGCCTGTTCTTTTGCTTATCCCAAATTGCGTTCCGGGCGCCTGATCTTCCGGTCTTGGAGTTGAAAGCAGCCAGCATTCGACCAATTTGTGCCGTCGAGCGTGGCCGCCATCCGGCGAAGCCGGGGGCAGGGAAGCGGGACTCCTATATTTGTCATATACGCCCTCCGGTATACAATCGGAGACCCTCTCGCGGTAAAGGATTCAACATGGCCCAATTCAACCCGGTTGATGTTTTCGACCTGATCATCTTTGGCGGCGCAGGCGATCTCGCGCTTCGCAAACTGATGCCGGCCCTGTTCCACCGCGACGGTGACAGCCAGCTGCCACCGGACAGCCGGATTATTTCGCTGGGCCGCCGGCAGCTCGAGCGTGACGATTTTCTCCAGCGTGTGGAAGCCTCGCTCCGCGCGCGTCTGCCGGCTGGTGAACTCAACGACGAAAACTGGCAGTCCTTTGCAAGCCGCCTGGAATACATCAGCGCCGATGCATGGGACCCGTCCACCTGGAACCACCTGGTGGCGGCGCTGAAGGAGCACGAGAACCGCATCCGCGTCGTTTACCTGGCGACCGCGCCGGATCTCTACGGTTCCGTGGCGGCCGGATTCCACCAGCGCGGCCTGGTACACGACGACGTTCGCATCGTGCTGGAGAAGCCGGTGGGGCGCGACCTCGATTCGGCCCGGGCCATCAATGATGCCGTGGGCGCCTGCTTCCCGGAGCACCGGATCTTCCGTATCGACCATTACCTCGGAAAGGAAACCGTGCAGAACCTGCTGGCCCTGCGGTTCGCCAATTCCCTGTTCGAACCGCTGTGGAACCGGGGAAACGTCGATCACGTCCAGATCACGGTGGCCGAAGACCTGGGCGTGGGCGGCCGGACCGAATTCTACGAGCAGGTCGGGACGCTGCGCGACATGGTTCAAAATCACCTGATGCAATTGCTGTGCCTGGTCGCGATGGAACCCCCGGCGAGCCGGGAACACAACGCGGTGCGCGACGAGATAATGAAGGTACTTCGCGCTCTTCGGAGAGAGTATAAGTAGTTTAAACGCTATATTGCCAGAATCCTCGGAGTATTGAACGGCTATTCATATCGGATCTTCAGCCAGCTCGCCGGCTCGCCGCACAATTTGATCATATTTGACCATTCAGGACTGAATTCTGCCCGGATA
>CAZTIB010000022.1:0-21444 GCA_964613615.1 uncultured Chromatiaceae bacterium | reverse complement strand
CGAACCCAGCGCCGGGCTGTTGTTCAGCAAGCGGATCAGGTAGCCCGTCGCGGACACAGGTGAGACCTCCACCATGTCTTCCGTCGCGGCAAAATATTCCTGTTTGATCTTGTCAGGCATGCCGCATTCTTTGGTCACCGTGAACCGGGTAGCCACCTGCACCGCCGCGGCGCCCAGCTCTAGCATCTCCACCGCATCGGTACCGGTGAACACGCCACCGGCGGGAATGACCGGCAGGTCAAGGCCTTCTTCTTTAACGAAGGCGACGACTTCCTTGACGATGTCGCGCAGCTGATACTCGCGCCAGTCTTCACCGAAACCGAGATGGCCGCCTGCCAGCGGGCCTTCTACCACCACGTAGTCGGGCAGCCGGTTCATGCGCTTACCGCTGCGCAAGAAAATTTTCAGCGCTCGCAGGCTCGACACGATGATGCCGATTTTCGCATCCCGAAAACGGGGGTTGTCGGCGATGAGCTTGAGCGTGCCGTTATGCAGCCCGGCCGACAGGGTGATGCCGTCGATGCCACCGTCAAGGGCACCGTGCAGTCGCGCGGCCAGGGTTTCTGACGGCGCACCCATCTGCAACTTTTCCATGATGTTGATATGCACGGCGCCGGGCCCGTGCTTACCGTCCATGGTATTGGCGACGTAGTGTTTTTGCGCTTCGTAGAGCAGCTCGTTATCGAAACGCACCGACGTCTTGTCGGTGGTGTCGCGGCTGGCCCGGTGTTTCAGGGACTTCGCCTTGGTGTACTTGGTGGAGAAATAGCGATCCGAGACATAGGGCGACATCGCATCGGAAATATGGCCGATGCCGCCGAGCCGGGCTGCCTCGTGGGCCAGCTGGGCGCTGGAAATATCCACGCCCATGCCGCCAATTACGATGGGTACGTATTCGGTATCGCCCAGGCGGAAACGGTAGTCGTCAAGGGAGGCGGACATCAGGCCCCAAGTTTATCATGCCGACGGGCGTGCCGGCGGTGGTGGTGGCGGGTTTTGGCCGGCGCTGGCGCCGGCGACCGCACGGCTAATTGGCCTGCAGCGCCGGGTCCAGCAGTTCGCCGGCCTTGCCCATGCTGAGTTCCATTTCCAGTTCCTGGGTCCGATTGCCCAGCCGTTCTTTGTCGCGCCGCAGTTCAGCCAGCTGCTCTTCCAGCTGGTTGCGCTCGCCCAGCAGCTCCTCCAGCCGGCCCTGCATGGTCTCGACCTCGCGTTGGGCGCTGGTGACCGTCTTGTCCAGTGTCTTGATCCGATCGCGGGCCTGCACCAGCTCTTCGCTGCTGCTCGACTCGTCTGCCTTGGCCCGCAGCGCGTTCTCCCGTGCCAGTTTCGCAGCGACCAGCAGTTCGCGGATCTGCATGTCCCGGGGGTCTTCGATCTCGGCCATCAGGCGCTCGCGTATCATCCGCGCGCGCGCGTAGCGGGCGGCACAGAATCCGCTCGCGGCACAGGCGGTGACAGCCAACAGGAACCACATGATTAACATAAACTGCTTGGCCCGAGTTCACGAACTCCTAAAGTAAGGCAGCAGGCGACTCTGGTCGCAGTCCCAGTTCTCAGATTATGGCGAAGGCAAGTGATAAAAGCCCGGTCGTGGTGGCGCGCAAGCTAACCAAGCACTTCCGTGAGCGGGTGGCGGTGGACGGCA
The DNA here is from genome assembly GCA_964613615.1 of uncultured Chromatiaceae bacterium. Lineage (GTDB taxonomy): Bacteria > Pseudomonadota > Gammaproteobacteria > Steroidobacterales > J054. The sequence continues at coordinate 19,796 of CAZTIB010000022.1, read as the reverse complement.
TCGACCTGGACATTCCGGCCGGCGGATGCTTCGGGCTGCTGGGGCCCAATGGTGCAGGCAAGACCACGACCCTGCGGATGATTCTCGGCCAGTCGCCGATGACGGCCGGCTCGCTCACGGTGTTCGGGCTGCCGATGCCCGGCGCGGTTCGTGACATCCGGCGCCGCACCGGCGTGGTGCCGCAGCAGGACAACGCGGATCCCGATTTCACCGTGGCGGAAAACCTGCGTATGTATGCCCGCTACTTTGACCTTACAGGCCCCGTGGTGCGCGATCGCATCGTTGAACTGCTCGATTTCGTGGAGCTGACAGAGCGCGCCGACAGCCCGTTGCGCGAACTGTCGGGCGGCATGAAGCGCCGCCTGTCCATTGCCAGGGCGCTGATCAACGACCCGGAGCTGATCGTGCTGGACGAGCCCACGACGGGGCTTGACCCGCAGGTGCGGCGCATGATCTGGAACCGCCTGCGCCAGCTGCGCAATGCCGGCAAGACGCTGCTGCTGACGACCCACTACATGGATGAGGCCGAGCGCCTGTGCGATGAGGTGGTCATCGTGGATCACGGCCGTATCATCAGTCACGGTCACCCGACCCAGCTGATTGCTGACGGGGTCGAGCCCCACGTGCTGGAACTGCAGGGCGCGCGCAGCGAGATCGAGAGCCTGTTCGATGGCTGTCCCGACCTGCGGCTGGAGAGCGTGGGTGAAATGCACTACGCGTACACGCGGGACCTGCCGGCCCTGCTCGGCCGGCTGGAGCACGCCACGCGCCTGACCTATATGCACCGGCCCGCCAACCTGGAAGACGTGTTCCTGCGCCAGACCGGCCACGACCTGAGAGAGTGACGACATGACCGCTGCCCAATTCGCGCTGCCCCAACCCCGCGCCGACGCCTTCAAGCTCTGGTACCGCAATGTGCTGGTCTGGCGCAAGCTCATTGCGCCGAGTCTCTTTTTTACCTTTGGCGAGCCCTTCGTCTACCTGCTGGGCCTCGGCTTTGGTCTCGGTCGCTTCGTCGGCGACGTGAACGGCATGCCTTACCTGACTTTTCTGGCCTCGGGCCTGGTGGCGGCATCAGCCATGAATACGGCGTCTTTCGAAGGCATGTATTCGGTGTTTACGCGCATGGTGCACCAGCAAACCTACGACGCGCTGCTCGCCACCCCACTGCAGGTGGACGATATCGTCGCCGGCGAAATGTTGTGGTGCGGAACCAAGGCCGTCATTGCCGCGGTGCCTATCCTCGCTGTTGCCTGGCTGCTCGGTGCCGTGCACGACTGGAGCGCACTGCTGGCGGTGCCGCTGTTCTTTCTGATTGGCCTGTGCTTTGCGGGACCGGCCATCGTCGTGGCGGCCTTTGCGCCGAACTATGACTTCTTCAACTACTACGTCACGCTGCTGGTGACGCCCATGTTCATCTTCAGCGGCGTGTTCTACCCGGTGGAGACCCTGCCCGAGGTCGCGCGCATAGTGGTTAACGTATTGCCGCTGTCCCACGCCATCGCGCTGGTGCGGCCGCTGGTGGCGGGCCAGCCGCCGGACGCGGTGGTGCCGCATATGGCCGTGCTCGCAGCCTATGCGGCCGTGGGCTATCTCGCCGCCACCGTGTTCATCCGCCGCCGCCTGATTCAGTAGCCGAGAGAGGATCCTGCGGCTATGATCGCGCCTCCATTACAGGGGGGTTACCCATGAACAGGGGTCTGGCCTTCCCGGCCACGCTGCTAGCCGGTCTGGTTTTTGCGTCCGCCGGTCTTGCTGCCGACCAGGTATTCGAAGAAATCGTGGTCACGGTGCAGAAGCGTGAGCAGTCGACGCGCGACGTGCCGGTGGCGGTGTCCGCGTTCAGCGGCGATTTCCTGAAGAGCCTGAACGTGCGGGACTTCCGCGGCATGGTCGCACTGACGCCGGGGTTCAACGGCCGCACAGCCGACAGTTTCAACGATGCGCTGGCCATCCGCGGTATCTCGTCGAACAGCTTCGGCGTGGGCGGCGATGGCTCGGTGCCGATCTTCGTGAACGGCGTTTACGAGGGGCGCAACGGCGGCGCGACGACGACCTTCCTGGACGTGGAGCGCACGGAAGTGGTGCGCGGGCCGCAGAACACGCTGTTCGGGCGCAACGCGATTGCCGGCGCGGTGAGCATCGTCACCAATCGGCCGAATACGGACGGGGTCGCCGGTGACCTGAGCCTGTCGATCGCGGAAGAGTCGAACTACGAGTTCCAGGGCACGCTGAACCTGCCGTTGTCGGAGCGCTGGGCATTTCGCGGCAGCGTCGGCTACCTGACCCGTGACGGTTACCTGCAAAACCTGGCGGGCGGCAGTGATCTCGGCGATGAAGAGAACAAGGCGGTGCAGGGTGCGCTGGCTTACGAGGCGGACAATGGTTCCGTGGTGCTGAGCGCATTTTACGAGGACCGCGACAACGATGGCTCCGCTTACTGGAGCACTGCGCCCCTGGATTCGTCGCTGGCGCTGGATTTCCCGCCGTCTGCCACACCCTTGCCGGGTTCCGGGTCGCCGCTGCCCGATGACAAGGTGGCCACCGACCTGCAGGGGGAAGACAACGCAGATATCCTGCGGCTGAACCTGAACGCAGAGTGGGAGCTGGCGAACGGCTACACGCTGACCGCGATCACCGGTTACAAGACCTACGACTTCAAGTACCAGGAAGACTACGACGGCACCGGGGCACTGGTGGACCACTACTCCGTCGACCAGAACGTGGACTACTTCAGCCAGGAGCTGCGACTGCTGTCGCCCACAGACGGACCGGTGACCTGGTTCGTGGGTGGGAGCGTCTATACCGAAGACGTGGACGCCGACTTCGCCGACCGCTACACGGAAGATGACCTGTGCCGGGCGCTGCAGGTAACCGAGGCACCCGATTTCGACCTGAGCGCCCGCGTTACCGGTTGCGATGACCCGATCTTCGAGGATTACTGGGGAGAAGACATCGACCCGGCGGACCTGGAAGTGAATAAGCCCGAGTCTACCTTCACCAAGGGCGACTACTGGGGCTGGGCCGTTTACGCCGACCTCACCTGGGCTGCCACCGACCGCCTGGACCTGATTGCAGGCCTCCGTTACACCTACGACGAAAAGGAGTACCAGGCCTGCGTGCCCGACTCCGGCGGGGCGCTGGGCAACAACTTCATCTACGATTTCTTCTTCACCGCGGAGACTACGGCCGCCTGTTCGCAGCGCTTCAGCGGCGTGTCGCCCGGCGGCTTCGTGAAGGACCAGCAGGACTGGGATCAATTCACTCCGCGTTTCGCGGCCAACTACGACCTGAACGACCAGTGGACCCTGTACGGCAACGTGGCCTGGGGCTACAAGTCCGGTGGCTTCGGCGACTTCGGTTTCACCGGCGCCGACGGCTCGCCGGCGGAGAGCGACCCGAACACCGGCCTCGCATTGCCGGGCACCGAACCCAGCACCTACGATGAAGAGAAAAGCGTCAGCTTCGAGCTGGGGACGAAAGCGAGCCTGCTGGACAACGCGCTGCAGGGCAGCCTCGCCGCGTACTACTACGACTACGACGACCTGCAGCTGACCTTCTTCACGGGCGGCGCGCAGCTCACGGACAACGTGGCCAAGGCCTCGGGCTATGGGGCCGAGCTGGAGCTGTTCTGGCTGCCGTCTGCACGCTGGGACATCTACTTCTCGCTGGCCTACAGTGATACCGAGATCGACGACGTCGACCAGTCCTTCCTGGACATCGGCGGCTGCGATAACTGCGAGGGCAACGACTTGCCGTTCTCACCGGAATGGACCACGTCGACGGTGATTACCCGCCACTTCTCGCTGGCCAGTGGCGCGGAGATCTTCGTGACCGGCGAGCACGCGTATACCGACACGATGTATGGGGGTCTCGACAATCTCTCGCTGGCCGAGACCGACGACTGGAACGTGGTGAACCTGCAGCTCGGTTACGACAGCGCCGCGGGCTGGTCAGCGACAGCCTTCGTGGACAACGTGTTCGATGAAGACTGGTTCGAGCGTGGCTGGGAGAATGCCGACTCGATCAACGAGTTCGGCTACGGCGTGGTGAACACGCTGGTGTGGCCATCCGAGGGCCGCGTCTTCGGCGCCCGGGTGGATTACCGCTTCGGCGACGTGGACTGACCAAAAAAAGCGGCCGCCCATTTGGGCGGCCGCTCGTTCTTTCCAGACTGTGCTCAGGCGGCCCGGCGGCGCGCCCAGGTCAGCAGTCCCAGCGCCGAACCAAACAGCAGCACCGCCGGCGGTACCGGTATCAGCACTGCGTGATAGGCGGCGTCCGACAGGATCGCGTGGGTTGCGCGCGTCGGGTGAATGTCGTCCCAGAACAGGAAGCCGTCCGGGTCGAGCAGCGGGTCCTTGGTCTGGGTATTGCAGCCCACCGCCAGGCAGGCGTCCGTCACGTTGAACAAACCGAAAGCTGCCGGGTCGGCCACGACGTCGCGCAGAATCTGCGCGGAGTCCAGCGTGACCAGGTTGTCGCCGAGGCCGAGGCTGGGCAGGTTGCCAAACAGCGCCTGGTTCCAGCCGTCCGTCAGCATGCTGAGTTGTTCCTGGAGACCGGGGATTGGAATACCCGCCGCGCGGGGAGTCAGCCCCAGGTCAGGCAGGCCGAACACCAGGAACTTCTGGGCCCCCGTCGCCTGTAACGTACCGATAGCCGTCAGGATTTCGGTGACGCCGGTGTTGATGAACTCAACCGGATCGTCGACGCCAGGCGTGAAGCACGTCAGGCAGAAGTTATTAGACCCGGCAAAGACAGCGTATAACGCGCCGGGATCAGCCGCACCGCCGCCGAGGTCAGACCCGAATTGGGCCACCTGATTCTGCAGCCCGGTGTCGGCGACACCGGGGAAGTCATCGGAGTTCACGTTGCCGGTGCCGGTCTGTGCACCGCCGACCGCGTAATTGGTCAGCACGACGCCGAGATCGTTGCTCATGGTTTCAGACCAGATGAGTCCGTTCGTCTCCCGGCCATTGAAATAGGGCGGGGACACCGGTTTGCCACCGCCGCTCAGATTAAACAGGTTGCCGGTATCCGATATGCTGTCACCGAATACGAAAACCTGGGAGATGGGCGCCAGGCCCGCGGCGTAAGTGGCTGCCGCAAAGAGATTCAACAGCAGCAGTGCGCCGACCCGGGCGATCTTGGTATTCATCATTGAGTTCCCCACTAATGGGCGTCGCAGGCCAGGCGAATCAATCCGGTTTCGTGGACTTGGGGCTGAACCGCCACTGTCCTGTTGCGCGCCGTGTTCTTTTTCTGGTGTTGAGTCAGTTTACGTGCATTGTTGGGGGCTGCCAACGCCGGCGGCAAATGAATTATGACTGCATTGATTATGTTAATTGCCTTGGGAACGGTTAGCTTTTTCTTGCATCACTGACAGTTAGCGATGATTTGCAGGATTTGCGCGAGGCATGGGACCCAAGCCGGCTGCGCTATCTGCAGCCGGTAACGGCGTCATTGCCGGCGCACGTCGCTTTCCTGGACCTCGGTCCGGAAACCGGCAGGCGTGACAAAACTGAGTACCGGACCGCTGCCGTAGACCAGGTCCAGTGCTCCGTGCTCGCGGTACTCGATGTCGCGCTCACCGAGTCGCCGGCGCAACGCGGTGAGCGATGTCACCTGCCAGGCCGCATGCAGGGTGCCGGTGGCTGGCGGAAGGGCGCGCTGGAACAGGTTGGTGCCGCCCGTGCGCTGGTACTCGATAACCTCGATACGACCCATGGGGTCTTGCTCGGCGCCGAGTACCCGGAAGTCGATGCCGGCACCTGGCGGCAACCCGACCATGCGTTCGATCTCCGGCCCGGCCAGCAGGTCCTGCATGATCAACTCGAGGCCCAGCACGTCCTGGTAGAAGGCGGTTTCCGTCTCCGCATCGCCCACCACGATGATCAGCGGACCGATACCTGCGTAGCCGGCCGGGCTGTGTCGGTAGTCGGTGTCGAGTATTTCCAGCAGCACGATGTTCGTGGCGTCGTGGCCGGGCATCTGCACCTCGCGAAAAGTCAGCCCGCCGGGCGCCGGCATTTCTACCCACGGCGCGCGGAACTCCAGGCCCGCTGCGCGCAGTTCTGCATAGCGGGCCGGCAGGTCGCGCGCGTAGACGTCGAGGTTCTTCGGCAGCCGGTCGAAGACTTTCGCGCCTTCACGGACTGGGGCGCCGGGGTTGGTGAACTCCACCAGGTGCAGGGCCCCGGTCGGCAGCCCGGGCGTGCGCAGGAGGGCCTGGCGCGCAATGTCGTCGGCGGCGATGTCCCACAGCGCGGCCAGGGCCGGGTCCGGGCCGTCGCGGGCGGCAACCACTTCCATCCCGAAGCGATCGCGCCAGATGATCAGCGCGCCGTCCAGGTCGGCTGTGCCGACGGTCACGTGGCTGAACGCACCCAGTGCCGGGGGCGGCAGCGGTTTTACGTCACTCATGTTGGCTTCCTCGGCCGGCGGCGACGGCTGGCAGCCGGCAAGCAGACCCGCGGCCAGCCAGATAGTTATCAGCGCGGGAAAGCGGCAACGGATCATCGATTCGCAACACGGTGAACCTGAAACGGGAATGGGCCCTGCAGGACTCGAACCTGCGACCTGGCGATTATGAGTCGCTTGCTCTAACCAACTGAGCTAAGGGCCCGCGAAGCGCGCAAGTCTAACCGACCGTTCGTCAGCTCGGAACAATGGGCGGGCACGGGCTGAGTTCAGCGCCGTTCACGAAGTAATCGTAGCGGCGGCCATCGTGGAGCAGGGCCACCGCATAGCCGCATACCGGCGCGCCGGGCGCGCAGTTCAGCGCGCAGCCTGGCAACTCGTCAACGGGCTTGAGCGCGCGGAGGCTGCTGATGATGATGTCCGCGATATCGCACTGCAGGCGGGCTGCGAGATCGGCGCGTGCTTGCTCCGCCAGCTTTTGTAATGGCGTCGGGCGCTGGTCGCCGCTGCCGCTACCCTTGCGGCGGTGGCAGATTCGCGCGCCGGCGCCGGCGACCCGGACGTCGAAGCGTCGCCCTTCCGCCTCGACAATGACCTGGTGCCCGGGCGTGATCACCTGCTGGTACATCATGTCGGGCTCCGGGCAGTCGAGGCTCGAGTCCGGAAAGTCTCGCGCGGTGACAGTGATGACCGCTATGTCCTCCGTCGGCACGTCCAGGCGCGCGGCCACGACGGCACGGGCGCGATCTGCCGGGGTCATGGCGGGCGGAGGCGGGCGGGCCACGTCCGCGGCGGGCCGGGACGGCTCATCGGCCGCACCGCAGGCCGCCAGGGTACTGCCCAGGGCCAGTAGCGCGATCGGACACCATTGGCGCATATCTTTCATGGCCGCACTGTAAACGACGCGCCCACCGGCGGGTAGCGCTGCCCGGCGAACGCGCCGCTGTGCCAAAATGGCCGCACGCCATGACGGACCTGCAACAATCCCTGGGCCAGCAGCGCCGTGCGGTGGCCACCGTGCTGGTGCGCTTGCAGCGGGAGCTGCAGCGCCTGGGGCTCTGGGACGCCGCGCCACCTTCAGACCACGAACTGACGAGCGAGCAGCCCTTTAGCTGGGACACGCTGGGTTTTCACCAGTGGCTGCAGTGGCGTTTTTTGCCGCGCATGAACGATGTGCTTGCCGGACGTGAAGACTGGCCGTTGCATTGCGCGATTCATCCCTACGCGGAAGAATGCCTGGCCGTGCGGCCAGAAGACACGCGGGAGCTGCTGTTCCTGATCGAAACCCTGGACCAGCTGGTCAGTGGCGACGGAAGTGCTGCCGCGGATGCGGGTACGCACTGACAGCGCACACGCCGCGCCGCGTCCCCGGCGTGTCGCGCGGCCGTTGCTCTGGCTAATCTTTGCCGGCTCCAGCGTGGCCAGCCTGATTGCGCTGGCCGGAGCATGGCACTGGTTCGCCGAATTGTTCACACACTTCCGGCTTTACTACCTGCTGGCCCAGGGGCTGCTGATCATCGCGTTCCTGAACACCAAACGTTACGGGTGGCTCGTAGTCACCGCGCTGCTGGCCTTACCGAACGCATGGTACGTGGGCCCATACCTCTTGCCGGTGCTGACCGGCGAAGCGGCACGCGTTTCATCGCGGCCGCAGCTCATCTCCCTGAACCTGGACTACCGCAACGATGACGTGGAGTCGGTCGTTGGCTACCTGCGGCGCACGCAACCCGACATCGTCGTGATGTCAGAATACACGGCCGCCTGGCACGCTGCCCTCGCACCGGTGATGGCGGCCTGGCCCCATCGAGTGATGCGCTCGCGTGAAGATCCCTTCGGCTTGGCCGTCTATTCCAGGGTGCCGTTCCAGGACGTAGAGTGGTTGGACCTGGGCACACCTGGCAGCGAGAACGTGCGGGTTCGCTTATCGCTGGCAGGACGGGACATTGAACTGCATGCGGTCCACCTTTATCCGCCCAGGTCAGCCGACTGGGCCGCCAAGCGCAATCGACAACTCGATGCACTGGGCCGCGTGGCGTCAGCCTCGCCGCGCAAGCGAATCGTGACTGGAGATCTGAACCTGACACCCTTTTCGCCGCATTTCAGCGGCCTGCTGCGCGCCAGTGGCCTGCTGGATGCGCGCCGGGCTCAGGGCTTGCAAGTGACATGGCCAGCAGCGCCCGTGCCTGTGTGGATCCCCATCGATCATGCGCTGGCCGACTCGTCCGCGGGTGTGCTGGACGTGCGCACCGGTCCTGACATCGGTTCTGACCACTTTCCGCTGGAGATTACGCTTGCGACGGCGGACTGACACCGCCATCTTGCCATCCGACTCAGCCTGGAGACGTGCCTGATGATGGATTTCGTAAGTGACGCGCTGACTGTCATCGTCACCCTGTTCGTGCTGGCCCTCGGTATCGGCGCGCTGGCGCTGGTCGTGTTCTATGTGATCGACGTGACCCAGACCGAACACGCGATCCGGCGCAACTACCCCGTTATCGGCCGCTTCCGCTACCTGTTCGAGGAGATCGGTGAGTTTTTTCGCCAGTACTTCTTCGCCATGGACCGTGAAGAGATGCCTTTCAACCGCGCGGAACGCTCCTGGGCCTACCGCGCCGCGAAGGGTCTCGACAACACGATGGCCTTTGGCTCCACCCACGACATGAAACGAGTCGGCGCGCTGGTATTTGTGAACACGGCCTGGCCGACGCTGGACCGGGATGCAGCGGCCACGGCTGCAGTGACCATCGGCCCGGATTGCCGGACTCCATATACCACCGACCGCTTCTTTCACATATCCGGGATGAGCTACGGGGCGATCTCGAAGCCCGCTGTCATTGCGCTGTCCCGGGGCGCGAAAATGGCCGGCTGCTGGCTGAATACCGGCGAGGGCGGCCTGTCCGACTATCACCTGGAAGGGGGTGCAGACATCGTGTTCCAGATCGGCACCGCCAAGTATGGCGTGCGGACGCCCGAGGGCGGACTGGATGAAGCGCGACTGCGCGCGGTGGCTGCCCACGAGCAGGTCAGGATGTTCGAGTTGAAGCTGAGCCAGGGCGCCAAGCCCGGCAAGGGCGGCATCCTCCCGGGGGCGAAAGTCACCGAGGAGATTGCAGGCATCCGCGGCATCGAAGTCGGGCACGATTCCATCAGCCCGAACCGCCACCCGGAAATCGACTCGCCCGGCGACCTGCTGGATATGATCGCAAGGGTGCGGAGAATTACCGGCAAGCCCGTCGGTTTCAAGGCAGTGATGGGTGGCTTTGGCTGGCTCGAGGACGTGCTGTGGGAAGCCAGTGCACGGGGGTCCGACTACACGCCGGACTTCATCACCGTGGACTCCGGTGACGGTGGCAGCGGCGCAGCGCCGATGACGCTGATGGACCATGTGGGGCTGACGGTGCGGGAAAGCTTGCCCCTGGTGGTCGATGCCTTGATGAAGACCGGGCTGCGTGAGCGGGTGCGTGTCGTTGCGAGCGGCAAGCTGATCAACCCGGTGGGTGTCGCGTGGGCCTTGTGTGCCGGCGCCGATTTCGTGACCTCAGCACGCGGCTTCATGTTTGCACTGGGCTGTATTCAGGCCATGAAGTGCAACCAAAATACCTGTCCTACCGGCATCACGACCCACGACAGGCGTTTGCAGCGAGGGTTGGATCCAACGGCTAAAGCGGTGCGCGTGATGCGCTACCAACAGAACATGGAAAAGGAGGTGTGCGTGATTGCACATTCCTGCGGCGCCGTGGAACCTCGCGCGCTGCGGCGCTATCACTGCCGGATTGTGCAGGAGAATGGCCGCACACAAGCGCTGGACGAACTGTTCCCGTACCGGGAAGCGCCGTCGGGGGCCTGAGGCCCCCGACGCGTTATCAGTCTTCAATCAGGAAACTGCGCAATTGGTCGCTGCGCGACGGGTGGCGCAGTTTGCGCAAGGCCTTTGCCTCAATCTGGCGGATCCGCTCGCGGGTCACGTCGAACTGTTTCCCGACTTCTTCCAGTGTGTGATCGGTATTCATGTCGATACCGAAACGCATGCGCAGCACCTTGGCTTCGCGCGGCGTGAGCCCGGCCAGCACGTTGTGCGTGGTTTCCTTCAGGCTCTCGGACGTGGCGGATTCCACGGGCGACAGCACCGTGGCATCTTCGATGAAATCGCCGAGGTGTGAATCTTCGTCATCGCCAATGGGCGTTTCCATTGAGATGGGTTCTTTGGCGATTTTCAGCACTTTGCGCACCTTGTCCTCGGGCATTTCCATGCGCGTGGACAGTTCTTCCGGCGTGGGTTCGCGGCCCATCTCCTGCAACATCTGCCGCGACACGCGGTTCAGCTTGTTGATCGTCTCGATCATGTGCACCGGGATACGGATGGTGCGGGCCTGGTCGGCAATCGAGCGGGTGATGGCCTGGCGGATCCACCAGGTTGCATAGGTGGAGAACTTGTAGCCGCGGCGGTACTCGAATTTGTCCACCGCTTTCATCAGGCCGATGTTGCCTTCCTGGATCAGGTCCAGGAACTGCAATCCGCGGTTGGTGTATTTATTCGCAATGGAAATCACCAGGCGGAGGTTGGCTTCCACCATCTCCTTCTTCGCGCGCCGTGCCCGGGCTTCACCCAGGGACATCTGGCGATTGATTTCCTTGATTTCCGCAATCGACAGATAAGTGCGTTCTTCGATCGCGATCAGCCGGCGCTGAATGCGCAGAATCTCGTCCTTCAGCCGTGCAAGGCCCGAAGAGAATTTACGCTTCGCGCGAATGTGCTTATCGACCCAGCGCAGGTTGGTTTCATTGCGCGGGAAGCTGCTGATGAAATCTTTGCGCGGCATGCCGGCCTCGCGCACGCACAGCTGCATGATGCGCCGCTCGCTGTTGCGCAGGTCCGCCACATTGATGCGCAGGTTCACGCACATGGCTTCGAACAGTTTCGGCGCAAGCTTCAGTTCCATGACTTCGGCAGTGAGCCGGTCGCGTGCCCGCTGCACCTTGGGCTCCGCGGTGCCTTCCTTGATAATCTGGTTCACGACGCGCTTGTGGCGGCGGGAAATGGATGCGAAGCGGGCGGCGGCCTCTTCCGGGTCCGGGCCGGTGTCTTCCTGGTCCGCTTCCTGTTCTTCCTTGGTCTTGGCGCTGGCCGGGATCACTTCTTCGGGCTCGTTGGGATCGACGAAGCCGACCAGTACGTCCTGCAAGCGGCCTTCGCCGGCCTTGACCGGTGCGTAGGCTGCCATCACCAGGTTGAGCGTGGGCGGGAAGTACGACAAGGCATTTTTCACCTGGTCGAGGCCTTCCTCGATGCGTTTTGCGATGCGGATTTCGCCTTCACGGGTGAGCAGTTCGACGGTGCCCATTTCACGCATGTACATGCGCACCGGGTCGGTCGTGCGGCCGAATTCGGCATCCACACTGGCGATCGCGGCCGCGGCTTCTTCGGTGGCTGCCTCGTCATCTGCATTGACGGCATTGTCCGAGAGCAGGGACGCGTCTACGTCGGCAGCTTTCTCGTAGACAGTAATGCCCATGTTATTAATCATGTTCACGATATCTTCGATCTGCTCCGGATCGACGATATCGTTGGGCAGGTGATCGTTGACCTCGCCATAGGTCAGGTAGCCTTGCTCTTTGCCGCGCGCAATGAGCGCCTTCAGCTGGGACTGCTGCTCGTTCTTTGGTTTCTCTGGTTTCTCTGCGGCTTCGCTCACCCGGCGGCCCTCATTTAGTTGGCGTAAAAAAACGCGTAAGTGTACATCAGTATTCGTCCGATCCACGCTTTAGATGCGGGGACTTTTCATAAAGTCGCCGGCTCAGGGGCGGGCCCCGCCTCGCCGGATACCCCGCAATTCCTCGCGCTCGGCGTCGCTCAGCGCCCCGGACTCAGCTTTCTGAACCAATTCTGCCAGCCGGTCTTCCCGCCCGCGCTCGGCGAGCCGCGCGAGGCAGTCAGCAAATTCCTGCGCTGCAGCATCCTGGCCGATCAGCAACTCCTCGGTCAGGAGCGTTTCCAGGTGCGGCCCTTCCGACCGGTCCCGGTAGCGCTCCAGCACCGCGGCGCTGCTCAGCTCCGGGTGCTTTGCCAGCAGGGCCAGCAGTTCTTCCAGCAGCGGCACCCCGCGTTGCCGGGCATCGCCGAGGCCGGCCGGCACCTGGACTTGCTGCGCCGCAGTCGGGTGGTGCAGCAGAATCTGTATGGCCCGCCTCACCAGGCTGGGGCGACCTGCTGGAGCCGGCCCGCGCCGCGGCCGTCGCGGCGGTCTCGTCGAAGCCGCATCGCCGGCAACCAGCGCCGCCAGCCTGTCTGGGCCAATTTTGACCTCTGTGGCCACCCGGTCCGTCAACAGTTCCCGGTACACACCCGGCGGCAGCTGCGAGAGCAGCGGACGGGCCAGTTCAGCCACCCGCGCCATACCTTCTGTAGTGGTGGTGTCGGCCCGGTCTTTCAACTCCTTGAGTAAATAATCGGATAACGGCAGCGCCGTGGTCAGGCGCGACTGAAATGCTGCAGCGCCCTCGCTGCGAATCAGCGAGTCGGGGTCTTCGCCATCGGGCAGGAACAGAAAGCGCACCTGGCGGCCCTCGCGCATTTCCGCCAGCGTGTTTTGCAGCGCGCGCCAGGCCGCATCGAGCCCGGCCCGGTCGCCGTCGAAACAGAAGACCACTTCCGGCGTGACCCGGAATATCCGTTTCAGGTGTTCGGCAGTGGTGGCCGTGCCGAGTGTAGCCACCGCATTGGTCACACCGTGGCAGGCGAGACTTACGACATCCAGGTAGCCCTCGACCACGAGGATTGAGTCCAGACGCCGGGCGGCGCGCCGCGCTTCGTAGAGCCCGTAGAGCTCGCGGCCCTTGTGAAAGACAGCGGTCTCCGGCGAATTCAGGTACTTCGGCTCACCTTCGCCCAGCACGCGGCCACCGAAGGCCACGGTCCGGCCGCGGCTGTCGCGAATGGGAAAGATGATGCGATCGCGGAAGCGGTCGTAGAAGCCGCCGCCTTCGCGCGCCGTGATCAGCCCGGCCGACAGCAGGAGTTGCCGTTTATCGTCGCCGTCGCCCAGCCGCTGGAGCAGAAAGTCCCAGCCGGCCGGTGCGTAGCCGATGCAGAAATCCCGGGCCCTTTCGCCGTCGATACCGCGAGTTTTCAAATAGTCCACGGCCATCGGGTGCTCGCGCAGGGCCTGCTGGTAGAGCTTCGTCGCAGCGCCCATGATGTCGAATATCGGCGCCACCGGTGAGCGCGCTTCCGTGCTGGCTTCCCGCGGCACGTCCAGGCCGAGCAGCTGCGCCAGTTCCTCCACCGCATCGACGAACTCCAGGCGTTCGTAGTCCATCAGGAAACCCAGTGCGGTGCCGTGGGCGCCGCAGCCAAAGCAGTGATAGAACCCCTTTTCCGGGCTCACCGTAAAAGACGGCGTCTTCTCGTTGTGGAAAGGGCAGCAGGCCTTGTATTCGCGGCCGGCCTTTTTCAGCTGCACGCGCGAGCCCACCACATCAATGATGTCGGCGCGGGCGACGAGGTCGTCGATGAAATCCTGCGGAATGCGGCCAGCCACTAGCTATGTCGTTATCGGCGTCGCGGTGCGCGGCGCGGTTTGGCGGCAGTCTAGCACCGCCGGGACGTTGGCCGAGTGCGTCAGCCGGCCAGGCGTGCCTTGACTCGCTTGCTGACGGCGCCCATGTCGACCCGGCCCTGCGCCTGGGCCCGGATGGCATTCATGACCTTGCCCATGTCCCGGGGCGATTGAGCGCCGGTGGCCGCGATGACCTCGTCGATCAGCGCATCCAGTGTCGCGTCATCCAGGGGCTCGGGGAGGTAAGCTTTAAGAATGTCGGCTTCAGCGAGTTCTTTATCGGCGAGGTCGGTGCGACGGGCCTCGCGGTATTGTTCCGCCGCCTCGCGCCGCTGCTTCACCAGTTTTTCGACGATGCGCACCGTGTCCGCATCCTCCGCCGTAGTTCGGGAGTCCACTTCGAGCTGCTTGATAGCGGCAGTCAGCATGCGCAGCGTCACCAGGCGGGTCTTCTCGCCGGCGCGCATGGCCGCCTTGACGTCGTCGAGGATCTGGTCTTTCAGGGCCATGACTGGCCGGTGGCGCGGCTCAGTAGAGCCGGCGGCGCAGCGTGGTATCGCGCGCGATCCGCTTGGCCTGGCGCTTCACCGCCGCGGCCTTCTTCCGCTTGCGTTCCTGGGTCGGCTTTTCGTAAAACTCGCGCCGGCGGACTTCTGTCAGGACGCCGGCTTTTTCACAGGCACGCTTGAAACGCCGCAGGGCGGCGTCAAAGTTCTCGTTCTCTCGCACTCGGACGCTGGGCAATGTGCTGATCCTCGGCACCAAAAAAACCGGCGGGAAGCCGGAGCGGGCGTGGAATATAGCCGCTGAAACATGGAATTGCAAAAAAATACCGCCGCGCCGACAGGCCCTGTCCTGGGAATCGAGACCAGCTGTGACGAGACGGCCGCGGCCGTGTACGACCCCGGCCGCGGGCTGCTGGCCCATGCCCTGCACAGCCAGGTCGCACTGCACGCCCGCTATGGCGGTGTGGTGCCCGAGCTGGCCTCGCGGGACCACCTGCGTCGCCTGCTGCCGCTGGTCGCCGGGGTCCTGGACAAGGCCGCCGTAGAGGGTCGGGAGCTGGGCGGGGTCGCCTATACCGCGGGTCCTGGTCTGATCGGCGCGTTGCTGGTGGGCGCGACGGCGGGCATGGGCCTCGCCCGGGCCTGGGACCTGCCGGCAATCGCGGTGCATCACATGGAGGCCCACCTGCTGGCGCCGCTGCTGGAGGATTCGCCGCCGCCGTTTCCATTCGTGGCGTTGCTGGTGTCGGGGGGCCACACGATGCTGGTCGACGTTGCGGATTTCGGCGCCTACGACGTGCTGGGTCAGACCCTGGATGACGCGGCTGGCGAGGCCTTCGACAAGACCGCGAAACTCCTGGGCCTGCCCTACCCGGGCGGGCCGGAGCTTGCCAGGCTGGCCGGGACCGGTGACCCGCGGCGGTATGACTTACCGCGCCCGATGCTGAAACGGCCGGGCCTGGACTTCAGTTTCAGCGGGCTGAAAACCGCGGTAATGATGCAGGTGCGCGAACTGGAACAGCTGGGTGGGCCCGGTGACCAGGACCGGGCCGACCTGGCCGCCTCATTCCAGGCTGCCGTGGTGGACACGCTGGTGGCCAAGAGCCTGCGGGCTCTCGACGCATCCGGCCGCGAGCGACTGGTGGTGGCGGGGGGTGTGGGTGCCAACGAGCAACTGCGGGCCAGTCTGCGCGCAGCCTTGGAAGCGCGCGGCGGGCGCGTCTACTATCCGCGCATCGCTTTTTGCACGGACAACGCCGCGATGGTGGCCCTGACCGGTTGCCTGCGGCTGCAGGCTGGCGCGGCGCCGAGCCGGGTCGTCAAGGTGCATCCCCGCTGGGACCTGGCGACCCTGGTCTGAAAAGGACATTGTCTTGGATACGATATTTCTGAAAGACCTGCGCATCGAGACCGTGGTCGGTATCTGGGACTGGGAGCGGGCGGTGCCCCAGACGGTCAGCATCGATCTCGAAATGGCCGCCGACGTAGCGGCGGCTGCAGCTCGCGACCACATCGACGCCACCCTGGACTACAAGGCGGTGACCAAACGAATCATCAGTTTTGTAGAAGAGTCGCGCTTTCAGCTGATCGAGACGATGGCCGAGGGCATTGCCCAGATCCTGACGGGCGAATTCGAGGTGCCGTGGGTGAGGGTGACGGTGCACAAGCCCTTCGCGATTCGCGGCTCGCGGGATGTCGGCCTCAGCATCGAGCGCGGCACGCGGTGACGGCCGCTGACGGCGTGGTGGTCTACATCAGCGGTGGCAGCAACACTGCACCGGAAGACAATCTGCGGCTTGCTTTTCGGGAGCTGAAAAACCGCTTTGGCGACGTGGGCGTGTCCCCGGTGTATCGAACCGCCGCTGTGGGTTTCGCCGGCGAACCGTTTCTGAACTGTGTTTTCGAGCTAACGACCCGGGACTCCGCTGTTGCCGTAGTGGAGTGCCTGGAAGACCTGCACACCCTGGCCGGGCGGGTGCGCCGGTCCAGTTCCTTCTCGCCGCGGACGCTGGACCTCGATCTGCTCCTTTACGGTGATGCAATCATTCCGGAGTCGCCGGTGAAGGTGCCCAGGGACGACATCACGAAATATTCGTTTGTGCTGAAACCGCTGGCAGACATTGCACCGGCGCTCTGCCACCCGGTGTCGGGTCGGACCATGGCCGAACTCTGGCAGGAATTCCCGGGCCGCGACGAGCCCATCGAACGGGTGGCCGCAGATCTGTCGGCGGGTTGAGGCTACCAGCCGATGCTGCGCCCGCCGTCCACCGCGATAATCTGTCCGGTCACGTAGTGAGCGTCGCGCACCAGGTAGAGCACGCAGTCGGCGATGTCTTCGGGCGCGCCCGCGCGGCCCAGCGGCACTTGTTTCAACACGCTCTGCTGGTAGCTGTCGGACACGCCGTCCTCCGGCCACAGAATCGCGCCCGGCGACACGCCGTTGACCCGCACCGCGGGGGCGAGGTCCCGGGCCAGCGTGCGGGTCAGCATGGCAAGTGCGGCTTTGGCGGGCCCGTACACGATGTGGTGGCGCAGCGGCCGCTGCGCGTGGATGTCGACAATGTTCACGATGCTGCCCTGTCGCTCCCTGAGGTGCGGTGCGGCCGCCTGGCTCAGGAACAGCGGCGCTTTCAGGTTAGTCCCCATCAGGTCTTCCCAGTGCTCCGGCGTGATCTCGCCCAGCGGAGTGGGGTAGAAGCTGGACGCGTTGTTCACCAGGATATCGAGCCGGCCGGTCTGCTCGACGACATGCGCCACGATCTCGGCGAGCCGGCCGACGTCGAGCAGATCGCCCTGCACCGTCAGTGCCGAATCGGCGCGCTTGGCATTGAGTTCTGCCGCGATTTCATTGGCCGAGTCGGCCGACGCCCGGTAGTGCACCGCCACATTGGCCCCGGCCGCGTGCAACGTGCGCGCAATGCATGCGCCGATGCGTTTACCGGCGCCTGTGATCAGAACCCATTGGCCATCCAGCGTGTGTTTTGCAGTCTGCATAGAGTCTTTGTTCGTCCCGGGGCGCTGCGCGGAGCCAGATACGATAACTGTCCGGACCAGGCAATGCATCATGGCCGCTGACTGGCCGGCCCCGCCGCCGGAGGCCCTGGCACTGAGCAACCAGCTAGCCGAGCAGATCGGTGCGCGTATCGACGCCGCAGGCGGCTGGCTCGATTTTGCGGCCTACATGGACCTGGCGCTCTACGCGCCGGGTCTCGGCTACTACAGCGCAGGCGCGCGCAAGTTTGGTGCCGACGGCGATTTTGTCACCGCGCCGGAACTCACACCGGCGTTTGGCGCGTGCATAGCCCGGTGCATCGAACCGCTGCTGCAAGCCGGTGACTCAATCCTGGAAGTCGGGGCCGGGACCGGAGCCCTGGCCGCCGCGGTGCTCGACGCGCTGGCGCAGTCCGGCGCACCGGTCATCGATTACCAGGTGCTCGAGGTCAGCGCTGAATTGCGCCGCCGGCAGCAGCAGCGGCTGAGCGCCTATCCGGTCCGCTGGCTGGACGCACTGCCGCCCGCAGGCTTTCGCGGCGTGATCCTCGCCAATGAGGTCGCCGACGCCTTGCCGGTGCGGCGCTTCCGCTGGCAAGCGCCCGGCGCGCAGGCCCTGGGCGTCGTGCGAGCCGGGCAGGGCTTCCAGTGGGCCGCGCGCGATGCAGACGCAGCGCTGGCCGCCGAGGTCAGCGCGCGGCTTGCCACAGCGGGTGGTGCGTGGCCGGCGGGTTACACGTCGGAGTTCTGTCCGGGCCTCGAACCGTGGATTGCGGCGCTCGCGGCCTGCCTGACCCGCGGCCTGCTGTTGATCAGCGACTATGGGTTGCCGGCACGCGAGTATTATCACCCGCAGCGGCTCGACGGCACGCTGCTTTGCCATTACCGCCATCGCGCCCATGCCGACCCCTTCCGCTGGCCGGGCTTGCAGGACATCACGGCCTGGGTGGATTTCACTGCCGCGGCCCAAGCCGGCGTCGCGGCCGGCTTCACGCTGGCCGGTTATACGACGCAGGCGCAGTTTCTGATGGCCAACGGCTTGCTCGACGTCGCGCCGCCGGAAGACCCCATCGAGCAGGCCCGCCACGCCGCCAACCTGCGCCGGTTGTTATTGCCGGGAGAAATGGGCGAGCACTTCAAGGTGCTGGCCCTGAGTCGGGCACTGACAGACGATCAGCTGCAGGTGGGCCGCGATCTGCGACACCTGCTCTAGTCGCGGTTACACGCTTCGTTTAGGGTGTGCCGCCAGAACGTGGGGACTTTCTGTCTTCAGAATGTCCCCTTGGGAACGCTTGTGAGATCGGGGACATTCTGAAGACAGAAAGTCCCTTACGGAGTGGCATTGGATAGCCTGCACGCCATTATCCTGGCGCTGGTCCAGGGCATCACCGAGTTCCTGCCGATCTCTAGCTCCGCGCACCTGATCCTGGTGCCGCGGTTTCTCGGCTGGGCTGACCAGGGCCTGGCCTTCGACGTGGCCGTGCACCTGGGCACCCTGCTCGCAGTCGTCTACTACTTTCGTGCCGAAGTCGTCGCGATCCTGACGGGCTGGACCCGCGCGGTGCTGCGCCGGCCGCACGATGTGCAGGACGCGCAGCTGGGCTGGACCTTGCTGGCGGCCACCGTCCCGCTGGTGGTTGCCGGGCTGTTCCTGGAAGACCTGGTGAGCACCACTCTGCGTTCTCCCCTGGTGATTGCCGGCGCGACGGCTTTTTTCGGCGTGCTGCTGTGGGTCGCGGACCGGCGACCCGACCGCGTCGGGCGCCTGGGTGCCGTCAACCTGCGCGTCGGGGTGCTGATCGGTCTTGCGCAAGTGCTTGCGCTGATTCCCGGAACGTCTCGTTCGGGCATCACGATGACCGCAGGCCTGGCCCTGGGTCTGGATCGGGAGACCGCGGCGCGCTTTTCGTTCCTGTTGGCGATTCCGGCCATTGCCGGGGCATCGCTGCTGGAGCTGGTTGAGTTGTTGCAGTCTGTTGAACCGGTACCTTGGGGAGGGATTGCGCTGGGGCTTGTGGTTGCGGCGGTGAGTGCGTGGCTTTGTATTACGTTGTTCCTGGCGGCGATTCAGCGGATTGGGATGGTGCCGTTTGTGATTTATCGGTTGATTTTGGCGGCGGTCATCGTGGTGGTGTTCTGGTAGGAAGCCTTTTCAGGCTGATGCCCGGGTGGTGCGAAGCTAGAGAGCAGTCACGTGTCGGTGCATCGTCGGCTTTCTTTCGTGCTAAACCTCTTTCAGGTAGCTCCGTGGCCCACGAGACATGCTCGTCTCGGTCGATGCCCGGAACACGCTTCGGATGATCCGTTCTGTCCAGGACTG
>CAZTIB010000021.1:0-5814 GCA_964613615.1 uncultured Chromatiaceae bacterium | reverse complement strand
CACTCCCTAGCATCACGCTAATAGCAGCGACCAGAATCAGGTCCATTCGCACACTGCTTCGTGCTGCACCGGGTAATTCGTCAAAGTCCATCGACATGTGGTTCATGCTGCCTCCCCAAGTGGCAAGGCAATGTTCCTAGTCAACCCGGTTTCGGGTGAGAAAGATCGACTTGTCCAGCGCGGTAAAAAAATCCTGGTACGTCTGCGGATCGTCGATCCCTTTTTCGCCCATTCGAGCATTCGCACGCACCGCCACGCGTTCGCCTTGACGCTCGCGAGCGGTTACGGTCATGCGCATGGAGTTCTGCCGATGACGGGTCGCGGTGACCGTGCCGAGATCGAGATCCGCGTTGTCGACAAAGAAGCCGAGATCCTGCAGCGTCGAGATTGTCGAACGCAGCGCCAGCTGCTTATTCAGGGCTTCGTACTCGCGGGTCTGCATCTGCCGGATTTGCAGCTGGCTCTTGTCGCCAGTGACGTCGGCTGCCTGTGGCATCACGCACGCGGTAAGCGCGAGCGCCGTAAAGGGAATTGAAAGTCTTTTAATGCTGATCATGATCTTGATTCCTCTGTGACCGGCCGCCGCTCAGGTTTCCACCTGCAGAAAGATGGACTTCGACAGCCGCTCGAAGATCTGCTGATACATCTCCGGTTCATGGATTTCTTCTTTGAGCTTGACCCGATCCAGCGTGTCGTACACGACTCGCTGCAAGGTCACGCGCGCCACGTATTGGTCAACGTTCGCCAGGCTCGGTTGCACCACCAGCGTCAGCATAATCAGCTGTTCGTCACTCGCGGTCTCCATTGCGCCGCAGTCACCGCCGGCGAGCGCACACAACAGATCGGCAAAGAAAAGACCCACCTGTTCGTTGGTCGAATCCGCGTCGGCCACCTTCGATGCTGTCACGACACCGAGAGGCGACTCGATACGGTCGACGTTGTATTCCATGTCCTGGAGCACGGCGATCGTGGCTGCAAGAATCTCCTTTTCCGATGGCGCAGTGAACGTGCGGCTCTGCAGGCCGCGAATCTCCAGGGTGCTCTCCTCCAGGCGCAGCTCGTCGCCAGGTACTTTCGACGTCATGCTGCAACCATGCAGAAGACCCAGCACGAGGAATCCGACACACCATGTCTGTATATGGGTATTCATGACAAACCTCCCCGCGCATCAAAAGCGCGACGTGTGGTACGCAAAGTCCCGCACGCGGCTGGTGTCATCGAAGTGAATAACGACGGTGAGCGTGCGCTGCGAGGTTCGCGTCGCACCTGAGCCGGCCGAGCCAACACCCACGCCGCCGCCGGAGCCGCCAAAGATCAGCCCGCCGACGCCGCCGCTGCTATCCGAGTACGCGACGTCGGTCGCGATCTTGTCGTAGATCCAGGTCTCCCGGTTCTGCTCGTCGTTCGTGACGATGTTCGGTGAGCCCAGCGTTTCGGCGACCTGCCCGGCCGGCATGCCCACGGTGATTCCCTTCTGCACCGTGCCCACCGTCACGCGGTCGCTGCCGTCATCGGCCACGCTCGCCATATGCTGGCCGGCCGTGCAGCCGACCAGGGCTGTAAGCAGAGCGGCCGCCAGGCCCGTTCGGGTGATTATGTTCATCACGCTGCTGTCCTCCCCGGGCACCCTCGCCCGGCTTATCGATCACAGGGCAGAGCCTAGAAAGCCCGGCCCTACAGGCAATAAACAGGGGACTTACAGATGACTTACAACTTACAGCTCGGCCCCCATTGCGGGATTCGGGCTTGCTAGTATTTGCTCACGGAGGGGCTATCGAATATGCCCGAACACCCCAATACGCTGGCCAAGCTGACCCGGCCCAACCTCGGCGGAATCCTGCCGCGAGATCGCCTTTACAAGCGCCTCGACCAGGGCCGCGAGCGGTCCATCATCTGGGTCGCCGGCCCGCCCGGTTCGGGCAAAACCACCCTGGTCGCCGATTACCTCGATACCTGGGCACCCGAATGCATCTGGTACCAGGTCGACCCGGGCGACACCGACGTGGCCACATTCTTTTATTACATGGCCGGCGCGCTGCCGGAGCATGCAGGCGCGGAAGAGCCGCCGGCATTGCCGCTGTTCACAACTGAGTATCAGAGCAACCTGCCGGCATTTACGCGCCGGTACTTTCGCGAACTGTTCGCGCACCTGACACCCCCGTTTGCCTTGGTATTCGACAATTACCAGGAGGCACCGTCGCAGTCACGGCTGCACGAAGTGCTGCGCCATGGGCTCGAAGAACTCCCGGCAGGTGGCTGCGTCATCTTCATCAGTCGCCGCGACCCGCCGACAGCGATGGCACGTTTTCGTGCGAACGAACGCATGGAAGTGCTCGACCCGGACGACCTGAAACTAACGCGAGAGGAAACCGCGGCCCTCGCACATCTGCGCCGCCCGGATCTCGCCGAAGCCGAGCTGAGCGGACTCTACGAGAGAACCCAGGGCTGGGCCGCGGGACTCGTCCTGATGCTTGGGCGGGGTGACGACCAGGCGCCCGTCACCGACATGCCGCAAGACGTGTTGCCGCAAGTGGTATTCGACTATCTCGCCGGCGAGCTGTTCGACGATCTCGATGCCGACACGCGCGACCTGTTACTTAAGACGGCCTGGCTGCAACCGTTCACAGCGGCGATGGCAGACAAGTTTTGTGGCCATCCTGACAGCGCCGCCGTGCTGACGCAGCTGACCCGCAACGACTACTTCGTCACCGCCCGCCACGGCGCCAATGAAACCGTGTACCAGTATCACCCGCTTCTGCGCGAGTTCCTGCTGCGCCGTGCCGACGAAGAACTCAGCCCGCGCCAACGCGCCGAACTGCGGGCCCGCGCCGCCGAACTGCTGGAAGATGCCGGACAGATCGAAGACGCGGTCGAACTGCGAGTGGCCGGCCGCGACTGGGAAGCGCTGATTCGCATCATTCGCGCGCAGGCGGAAACCATGCTGGCCCAGGGCCGCGGCGAGACCCTCGAGCGCTGGCTCGACGCGCTGCCCGGCCGGCGCCGGCAGGCGTCACCGTGGATGCTCTACTGGCTGGCGTCGTGTCGAATTCCGTCGGCACCGCGGGAAAGTCGCCGGCTGTTCGAGCAGGCCTACGAAATGTTCCGCGCCGACGAAGACCCGGACTGGACCGGCGTACTCCTTGCACTCACCGGCGCAATGTACGCGATCCTGAATGATCTCGACGATATGACCCTGCTCGATCGCTGGATCGCCGAAGCGCTGGAACTGACAAATCAGATCAACGAGTTCCCGTCCCTCGACGTCGAGGCGCGCGTCACCGCCTACACGTTCATGTCGATGGTATTTCGCCAACCCTCACATCCTGACATCGAGGCCTGGGGCGAACGCACCGCGGCACTGATGCAGGCCGATCTGGCCCCGAAACAGCTCGCCGAGGTCACCCTGATCGTGACCGCCGCCACCGTGTGGACCGGACGCTTCCATCACACAGAGACCGCGTTGCAGGGCATGCGCGCGTTGCTGAAGCGGCCGGACATTCCGCTGGTCATGCACGCGACCCTCCACAACATTGAGGCCATGTACTACGCGCTGACCGGCGACTACGAACAGTGCATGGCTGCCGTAGATCAGGGCGTGGAGCTCGCAGAAACGACCGGGGTGCGCCTGTGGCGCAACCGCACACTGGTCTTTGGTATCGGTGGCGCGCTGGGCGTGGGCGACCTGGACAAAGCCAACGAGCTGGCGGAGCAGCTGGATCAGCAAGCGTTGGCCAGGAACAGCTTCGACTCGTGCATCTACCACTACTTCGGCGGCTGGCAGGCCGTGCTGCAAAAAGATGCGCTCCGGGCCTACCAGTCGGTGCGCACCAGCCTGCGCATTGCCCGGGAGATCGGGCTGCCGTTCTTCGAACTGCTGTGCGGCCTGTCCCTGGGCCATGTGCTGATTGCGTGCGGCGATCTGCCCAAGGCGCGCCGCACGCTGGCGGAGATTCGCGACATCGGCAAGCGCATTCAAAACCGGCTGCTCGAATACATGAGCTTCCTGACCTTCGCGGAAATCGCGCTGGCCGCGGGCAGGCCGCGCTCGGGACGCAACGCGTTGCGCTACGCGCTCGGCCTTGGACGGGAGAAGGGTTACACGCACGCGCTGTGGTGGCAGCCGGAGGAGATGGCCAAGCTCTGCGCCTACGCGCTGGAGGAAGGCATCGAGGTCGACTATGTCTGCAGCCTGATCCGGAAACGCGGCCTGGTTCCGGCGGAACCGCCGCTGCAGATCGACGCGTGGCCATGGCGTTTCCGTGTGAACACCCTGGGTCGCTTCGAGATCACCCGCGACGGCGCCGACAACCTGCTCTCAGGCCGCGGTCACGGCCGCCCGCTGGAGGTACTGAAAGTTGCCATCGCGATGGGCGGGCGCAACGCCAGCGTTGATCGCATCACCGATGCGCTGTGGCCGAACATCGACCGCGACTACGCACACCGGTCCTTCAATACTGCCCTGCATCGCTTGCGCAAACTACTCGGCGAAGACGGGGCGGTCATCCTCAACAACAATCAGCTGACGCTGAGCGAGCGTTTCTTCTGGCTCGATACCTGGGCCCTGGACCAGGCGCTCCAGGAGTCGAGCCAGCTGATTCGCGGTT
The DNA here is from genome assembly GCA_964613615.1 of uncultured Chromatiaceae bacterium. GTDB lineage: Bacteria > Pseudomonadota > Gammaproteobacteria > Steroidobacterales > J054. The sequence goes on along the minus strand of CAZTIB010000021.1, from coordinate 1,210 downwards.
TGGCCCCGGACAAGGAACGTTTGGTGCAGCTAGCCGATCGCATTCTCGGGCTGTACCAAGGCAGTTTTCTCCCCGGTGACGAGGATCACAGCTGGGCCGTGTCGCCCCGCGACCAGTACCGCCAGAAGTTCGTCCGCTTCATCCACGAGGTCGGCCATTGGCTGGAAGAACGCGACGAGTCGGACCAGGCCCTCGATCTCTACTATCGGGGCCTCGAGGCAGACGAATTGGCCGAAGGCATTTATCGGCGGTTGATGCTGTGCTTCCAGCAGAGCGGGCGATGCGCCGAGGCGATTGACACTTACAACCGTTGTTGCCGGACCCTCGAGTCGCAACTCGCGACAGCGCCGTCGAAGGAAACTCGCGACGTCTACCAATCCCTGACCGAGCAGTCCCCGGACCTGGACAACGACAAGAGCTGACTGCGCTCCCGCAGCTCGCAGCGCGATTGCAGCACCGCTGTTGCCGCCCTTAGTCCTATTTACTGGTTCTCGTCACTGCTGCTGAATGTCGCTGCAGCCAGGTCGGCCCCGGTGTCCGGGTACGGCACGATACGCACATCGATTCGCCGGTTTTTGGCACGGCCCTGGGGCGTCTCGTTGTTAGCCACCGGCTGGGTTTCACCGTAGCCCACTGCACTGACCTGCTCATACGACAGCCCCATCTGCGTCATCAGGTACTGGCGGACCGACTCCGCGCGCTGCTCCGACAGCGACAGGTTGCTTTCATCCGCACCATGGGAATCGGTGTGGCCCTCGACGATCACTTCACTGTCGTCGAAGATCCGAATCGCATTCTGCACCTTCGTGAGCAGCTGGTAATCCGTGTCGCCAATGTCGGCACTGCCGGACGGGAAGCTCAGGCCCACCAGCCGGATGTAGATCTCACTGGAATCGCGGAAGACCTGGGCTTCCGACCGGTCGAAGGTGCTCTCGATCTCCTTGACCTTCAGGCGCAGGTTTTCCTGGGCCTGCAGGCGCTGCTGCAGGAACTCCTGCTCGCTGGCGGCACCGCCCAGCGCATCGTGGAGCTCACCGATTTCGTCGTTCAGCGCCATGATTTCGGCGTTGCGGTCGGCAACCTGCTGGCCCAGCTCATGAGACTCGGCATTGCGGTCCTCGATATACGCAATCATCGTCGCGACCGGTTCTTCATAGCCTTCGTCGAACTCGGCATTCATGTCGGCGGCGGCCGCAATCTGCTGCAGTGG
>CAZTIB010000020.1:0-19041 GCA_964613615.1 uncultured Chromatiaceae bacterium | reverse complement strand
TAGACCCGGTTGCCCTGGATGCTTTCCGTGGCCACCGTCACGACCGGATCCGGGATGTAGTCTGACAGGCGTTTTACGAGTTCATTCCGGACGTCCTCTACCGACTGGCCTGTGGCCTGTATCTCACCGGCTAGCGGGAAGGAAAATGCGCCGTCCGGTCGCACGAGGACCTGACGCTGCAGGTCTTCTTCCTTCCAGACGGTGACGGATAACACATCGCCCGGGTTGATGGTGTACGGGGCCAGCCCGGCCTCCTGCGCATGAACTGGCAGGCCAGCTGTCAAAAGCAGCAACGTAACGGCCAGGCAGGCCGGCTTGAACTTATCGGCACGTTGAGTCATCGGAATTCCCTTGGGTGCTGGAGTATTGGTCTTATGGTATCCCGCTCAGGTTGTGCGGAATGGCTTCTGCGTCTGGTCTCGGGGACGGCCGCTGCCGCTCATGGCTTTCTTGGAGCCGCTGGGAGCGCCAGACTGTCCCTCAGTCGTTTCATGGTCGATAATACTACGAAATTTCTATAAGCAGTGTCGACAACATCTCAGAAATACAGAGAAAATCTTGAGAATCTGGCTTCTGTCAAAACGATTGTCTGGCCGCCAGCGAGCCCCTTTAACAGTCGGCAAGCGGCCTTGTTTCAGGGGCCGTAGCCGGTTCTGCCCGCGCCCCAGCTGCGGCACCCTGAGCAGGCCGCCTCGGATGCTCGCGCTGCACCAAACCCTGCGATGATTTTCCTTGCCGCTCCCCTGATCACCTTCGCCGCAGCGGTGCTGCTGATCCTGGTTCTGCGTCCTGCCGCTGAGCGTGTGGGGCTGCTCGATCAACCCAATACGCGCAGCAGCCACCGCAGGCCTACGCCGCTGGTGGGTGGACTGTCCATTTACCTGGCCTTTTGCGTCGGCACGGCCGCGGCCTTCCTGGGCGGACTGCTGCCCTGGGGCCCCTATACTCTTAGCCTGCTTGGCGGCGGCCTGTTGCTGGTCACGGTTGGGGCGGTGGACGACGCTCGCGATCTGTCGCCACTGCTGCGCTTTGGGGTCCAGATCATCGCTGCCCTGGTGATGGTCTATGGCGGCGGTGTCGTGCTTAGCGACCTCGGCCGCATGTTGCCGTCCGGAGAGGTGCTGGAGCTGGGTGTCCTCGCGGTGCCATTCACGGTATTTGCGACCATCGGCGTGATCAACGCGTTGAACATGTGCGACGGCCTCGACGGTTTGAGTGGCACCCTGGCCCTCATTTCCATTGCGGGCCTGATGATCGTGGCCTTCGTCAACGGTGGCCCGGCCAACACGGTGCTGCTCGCCGTGCTGGCGGCGGCAATCCTGGGCTTCCTGCTGTTTAACCTGCGTTTTCCGGGACGCAGCCGTGCGCCGATCTTTATGGGCGATGCGGGCAGCATGTTCCTGGGCTATGCGCTCACCTGGTTTGCGATCTCCCTGTCTCAGGGTGATGAGCGAGCCATGGCGCCGGCGGCGGCCCTGTGGTTTTTGATGTTGCCGCTGTTTGACACCGTCTCCATGATGTTGCGGCGCATTGCCCGGGGTCGGTCGCCATTCTCTGCCGACCGGGAGCACCTTCACCACGTGTTCCTGATGGCCGGATTCACCGTCAACGAGACGGTCACCGTGATGGCGGCAGCCGCGCTGATCGGCGCCGGCATCGGGCTGCTATGTCTCGATGTGCGGCTGGCGGAGTTTTCTATTGCCGGGTTCTTCCTGATCTGCGGCATCCTGTACTTCTGGATGGTGTTGCGTTCCTGGAAAGTCATGCGCTTTATTGAACGCTCGTTTTCCAGGCGCCGTGCAGGAACGGACCGGCGCCGCGGAAGCGATCGTCGTATGACTCGGGGCTCGACGTACTCTGGGCCCGAGCGGCGCGGGCGCGGGGACCGTCGGACTGATACTCGCCGTGGGGCCGATCGCGGTGAGATGGGCCCCCTGACGGATCCTGATGCCGCGGCTGATGATCAGGGTGTCGAAGACGGGGGCAGGTAAGCGCTCGCGAACAGCAACTCGCCGATTTGCAGATAAGCGCCCCGGATTGCTGCAACGGTAGGCGTATCCAGACCCGCCCCCGTGGCCCGGGCGCGGTAACGGTGGCGGGAGATATCCATGTCGATTTCCACTTCCTGAAAATCGATGAAGCGGCGCACCCGTGACCACAGGCACTTGTAGACACTTTCCTTGATTGCGAAGAGCGACCGCGCAAGGGTGGCGTCACCCGAGTGGGCCAGCCACTCGCGTTCTGCCCGCGTGCAGATCAGTTCCAGCACTCCGGCTTCGAGGTCGCCCGTTTCCTCCATGTCCACGCCAACGGACCCGGCGACTTCCAGCCGCGCAGCAACGGCGATCGCACGCCCCGCGCAATGCGCGATGCTGCCGGTGATGCCTGGCGGCCAAAGCGGTGCGCGTTGCTCGCCTGTCAACACCGCGGCATCTGGCAAGCCGAGCTGCGCCAGCGCCCGGTGCGCGCACCAGCGGCCCTGGGCATAAGCCTGTCGCCGAGCTGCGGCCATACCCACGGTTGCCGCTATTTCAGCCGGCAGGAGCTCGTCGTCGGCCCGCGGTGACTCAGACCACGCGATGCTCGTGCCTGGCGGAAACAGCTTGCGGAGTCTCAGGATCGCAGTCGGCTGGGCTAATGCGGGGTTATCCATCGTCTGAGTCTGCCATCAGGGCCGCCGGCCATCACGCTCTGCGGTGCCCTGTTAGAATGCGCGCCCGCCGCCCGGAGCCCCTCGTCAATGACCGTCAAGACCCGTTTCGCGCCGAGTCCCACCGGCTACCTGCACATTGGCGGCGTGCGCACGGCGCTGTTTTGCTGGCTGTATGCCCGCCGGCATGGCGGCAGCTTTGTACTCCGCATCGAAGACACGGATCGCGAGCGCTCCACCCAGGAATCCATCGACGCTATCCTCGAAGGCATGCAGTGGGTCGGTCTGGACTGGGACGAGGGGCCCTTCTACCAGTCCCGGCGTTACGACCTTTACGCGGCAGCGCGCGATCGCCTTCTGGAAGCGGGCGATGCCTACCCTTGCTACTGCACGCCGGAAGAACTCGAGGCGATGCGGGCGGCGCAGATCGCAGCGGGTCAGAACCCTCGCTATGACGGACGCTGCCGTAATCGGACGGCAGCGCGGGACGGCGTCGATCCGGTGATCCGGTTCCGGACGCCAGACAGCGGCGAGATTGTCGTCGACGACCTGGTTCACGGTCGCGTCGTCTTTGACAATGCGGATCTCGATGATCTGGTCATCGTGCGCAGCGACGGACATCCTACCTATCATTTCAGCGTGGTCGTGGATGATGCCGACATGGCCATCAGCCATGTCATCCGCGGCGACGACCATTTGAAGAACACGCCGCGGCAGATGCACATCATCGATGCGCTGGGCTACGACCGGCCTGTCTATGCCCATTTGCCGATGATTCTCGGACCCGACGGCGCCCGTTTGTCGAAGCGCCACGGGGCGGTGAACGTTCTGGAATATCGTGAGCAGGGCTACCTGCCCCAGGCACTGCTGAATTACCTGGCCCGGCTCGGCTGGTCTCATGGCGACCAGGAGCTGTTCCCGATCGATGAACTGCTGCGCCTGTTCGATATTTGCGCCGTTCACAAATCTGCGGCGCGTTTCGATCCCGATAAGCTGACATGGCTGAATCAGCAGTACGTGATGACCGAGCCGGCTGACGCGTTGGTTCCGCAGCTGCGGGCGCATCTTGAAAGTGACGGGCTCGACCCGGCGGCCGGGCCGCCGCTGGACGCCGTCGTGGAGGCCTACCGGGAACGCGCCAGGACGCTGTGCGAAATGGCAGAGGCCTGCTGGTACTTGTTCCGGGATTTCGATCAGCCCGACGCCGCGGCTGCGAAAAAACACCTGCGGCCCGTTATCGGCGAGCCGCTAAAACTGGTGCGCGACCGTCTGGCCGGCCTGGCGGAATGGCGCCGCGACACCATCCATGGTGCGATACAGGAGACCGCGGATGCTGCGGGCCTTGCCTTCGGCAAACTCGGGCAGCCGCTGCGGGTCGCCCTGGCCGGTGGGCCGGTATCGCCGCCCATCGATGTCACGGCTGAGCTGGTGGGCCGCGACCGGACACTCAGGCGCGTGGACGTCGCACTGCGGCTGGTTGCCGAGCGCGCGGCCGCCGGATAACCGCGGCATTCTTGACACTCCGCCGGGCCCTCGCGTAGAGTCTCGCCGCTTTTACGGGGCTATAGCTCAGCTGGGAGAGCGCTTGCATGGCATGCAAGAGGTCGGCGGTTCGATCCCGCCTAGCTCCACCAGACCATCTTTCTTCGTCCCCATCGTCTAGCGGTTAGGACTCCGCCCTTTCACGGCGGCAACAGGGGTTCGAACCCCCTTGGGGACGCCACCGCCTTAACGGCCCGCCCAGCGCGGGCCGTTCCGTTTGCTCGTTCCTCGCGTCACCACCGACCCGTTGCCCGGGGGCTGCAGTTGTCCAGACCGGTCGGGCACGACGGCGGCCGGGGATCGTGGCCAATGTTTGGTTTACTATTCCAAGCGGGTTATTGCTAGCGGGAGTGTCGCGATCCTGGCGCCGGACTACCGGTGCCCTGCTCGTCATCGAAGGATGCTCGACCTGATTCCTGACCGGGCCAGCTGGCACTGGGTGGCGGCGCTGGCCTATGCCGCCCTGGGCCTGCAGGTGTTCTTGCCCTCGACCGGGAGCCTGCTCCGCCAGCATCGGCTGACGCTGGCGGCGGCCGGCATGGCCTGGGGGGCATGGTTTGCGCTGGCGCCCGGGCTGGGCTGGGCGAGCCTGCAATTGTCCCGGGTATCCTTCGTCGTCGAATTCCTGTTCCTGCTGGCGTGGTTTGCGTTGCTGTACCGGCTGCTGCGGGGCCCCTACAAGCAATCCATGCCCGAGGCCGTGCGTCGCGGCCTTTACCTTTACTGGGGGCTGCTGGCCCTGGCCGGGGCCGGGGCACTGTCGCTGGATGGCTCGGGTGGGCCGGGATTGTTTGTCCTGCCGCCTGTCCTGATGGCGGCGTCGCTCGCTTGCCTCGCCCTGCTGACGCAGTTGCAGCGCGACTCGCCTCTCGAGGATCGCCGGATGATGCTTGCGTTTGTCGCCGGCGGGGTGCTGGTGGCTGGCAGCCAGGCCATCTACTTCTCTCTCGTGACGCTGGGTGTCGACCCGGGCGCCGGCTGGCGCCTGGCCCGGGTCATGCCGGTGGTCCTGTCGGCCGCATTGCTGATTCATGCCGCCCGCCAACGTCCGCAGTGGTCGCTGGCAATCTTTGTGTCTCCCCAGGCGCGCGCCTATGCGCCACGGTTGCTCAGCACACTGGGGCTGCTTTTCGCGCTGATTGGCCTGGCACCCATCCTGGCGGTCTTGCCCGCCGGCGTGACCCGGGTGCTGGCCTTTGTGGCCGTGTTCGGTCTTGGTCTGCCGGTATTCACCGTGCTGTTTTCCGAAGGGCTGGGCGCGCGGCTGCGCGTATTCATCAGCAAGCATTTCCTGCCATTTCGCTACGACTATCGGGAAGAATGGCTGCGATTGATCGATACGCTGGCGGCCCCGGTGCAACGTCGGCCCCTGCCGGAACGGACCATCAAGGCACTGGCCCAGATTGTCGGGAGTCCCGCCGGCATCCTGTGGCTGCGCCGCCAGGAAGACGACCCATTTGTGTGCGCGGCTAACTGGAAGACTCGGAATTGGCCCGAGGCCGCGATTCCCGGGGACGATCCGGTGCTCGCATTCATGGGCGAGCGGCAGTGGATTCTCGACACGGCCGAGCTGAACCGGGACCCGGAACTGTATTCCGGCCTGCGCCGGCCCGAGTGGCTCGACGCGCTACCCGATGCGCTGCTCGTGGTGCCGTTAATCAGCCGCGAGTTCATGATTGGTTTTACCGTGCTGTTTCAGAGCAGCTCTGCTTTCCGGCTCACCTTTGAAGAAATTGACCTGTTGCGAACATCGGGGCGGCAGGTGGCCGCCTACCTCGCGCAGTACCTGTCTGACCAGCAACTGGCGGAGGCTCAGCAGTTCGAGGCTTTTAATCGGTTGACGGCCTTCGTGATGCACGACCTGAAGAACCTGATTGCCCAGCAATCGCTGGTCGTCAAGAATGCGGCCCGGCATAAGGACAATCCTGACTTTTTCAAAGACGCGATTCATACCATCGACAACTCTGTGGCCCGGATGAGTCGGCTCCTCAAGCAATTGCAAAGCGGTGAAGCCGTGGGGCCCTTGCAGCGGGTTCGCCTGGGTGATGCGCTGGAACAGGCCATCAAACGCACGGCGGGGCGTGAACCGACGCCCGATGTCGCGGTGCAGGACCAAGACGTTGTCAGCGAACTCGACCGAGAGCGATTCATTGACGTTATCAGCCACCTGGTCCGCAATGCCCAGGAGGCAACGAAAAAGAATGGCCAGGTGCGGGTCACGCTGGAAAAACACCATGGCGAGGCCGTGATTTGCGTCGAAGACAATGGCATCGGCATGGACCCGGAGTTCATCCGGACCCGGTTGTTCCGGCCTTTCGACAGCACCAAGGGCAGCCAGGGTATGGGTATTGGTGTCTACCAGGCCAGAACTTTTGCCGTCGCCGCGGGTGGTCGGCTCGAGGTCTGGTCGCAGCCCGGCAGCGGCACCCGCTTTACGATGCATCTGCCCGTGTTTGCATCTGATGCCGCAGGTCCTGCCGACCAACCGGTGGCCGCCGTCACGAACTGAGGCCCCGTGGTGCAGTGGCGCGGCCGACGCCTTATGATCGCCAGCCAGGGGCAGGGGAGGCCGACACCGGTGACCGACCAGCAAAGAAAATTACTCGTTGTCGAGGACGACCCGGGGCTGCAGAGCCAGCTGCGCTGGTGCTTTGCCGATTACGAGGTACTGTCGGCCGAAGATCGGCCGACGGCGCTCGCCGAGTTGCGGCGCCACGAGCCGCCGGTCGTGCTGCAGGATCTCGGCCTGCCGCCCGACCCCGAGGGGATATCTGAAGGTCTGGCCACCCTCGAAGAAGTCCTGGCACTGGCTCCCGGCACCAAAGTTATCGTGGTGACCGGCCACGGCGATCAGGAAAACGCGGTGCGTGCCGTGGGCATGGGTGCCTATGACTTCTACCAGAAGCCGGTGGATACGGACACGCTGCAGCTGATAGTGGATCGCGCTTATCAGATTTACGAACTCGAACAGGAGAATCAGCGACTGCTGCGCCAGCAGAGTACTTCTCCCCTCGACGGCATTGTCGCCGCCAGCGAGAAAATGCTGAACGTTTGCCGGATCATCGAAAAAGTGGCGCCAACCAGTGCGACAACCCTGCTGCTCGGCGAGAGCGGCACCGGCAAGGAATTGCTCGCCCGTGCGTTGCACTCGCTGAGCCCGCGCGCCGGCGAGAATTTCGTGGCGATCAATTGCGCTGCGATTCCGGAAAATCTGCTGGAAAGCGAACTCTTCGGTTACGAGCGGGGCGCTTTTACCGGGGCGATGAAGCAGACGCCCGGCAAGGTCGAGACCGCTGACAGCGGTACCCTGTTTCTCGATGAAATCGGCGACATGCCCATAGCTTTACAGGCCAAGCTGTTGCGTTTTCTTCAGGAGCGGGTGGTCGAGCGCGTGGGCGGCCGCCAGGAAATCCCGGTGGACGTTCGCGTGCTCTGTGCGACGAACCAGGACCTGCAAACGGCCATCCGCGAAGGGCGCTTCCGTGAGGATCTCTATTACCGCATCAGCGAGATTACGATCCAGATTCCGCCCCTGCGCGAGCGCGAAGGCGGCCGTCTGATCCTGGCGCGAACTTTGCTGGCCAAATACGCAGCACAGCATGGCCGGCCACTCAAGGGTTTTAGCAAGGACGCCCAGACGGCGATTCAAAACTACCGGTGGCCCGGCAACGTCCGCGAACTGGAAAACAAGATCAAGGGTGCGGTCATCATGGCCGAGGGCAAACAGGTTACGGCGCTGGACCTTGGACTCGGTGGTGAAGAGACCGACGGGCCAAACCTGAATCTGCGCGAAGTCCGGCGCGACGCAGAAACGCATGCCATTCATCGCGCGCTCGTCTACGCATCGGGGAACATTTCGCAGGCAGCAAAACTGCTGGGGATTACTCGTCCCACCCTGTACGACCTGATCGAAAAATACGCGATCGACGTTGAGCGCTGATCCGGCGCTACTCCGCCGGTTGCTGCTGCAATCGACGCTCCCAGGCGAGGGACGTGGATACGATGAAGTCCAGGTCGTCGTGGCGGGGTTTCCAGCCGAGTACGTTACGGATGCGCGCGGCCTCTGCCACCAGCGTGGGCGGGTCGCCGGCACGCCTCGGTCCTTCTTCAATGTCGAGCGCCTGGCCGTTGGCCCGTTCCACCGCCCGCAGGACTTCGCGCACGCTGTAGCCATGACCGTAGCCGCAGTTGAGAATCTGCGAGTCGCCGCCGCCGCGCAGGTACGCAAGCGCATCGAGGTGCGCCCCGGCCAGATCTTCCACGTGGATGTAGTCACGTACGCCCGTGCCGTCCGGGGTATCGTAGTCCGTACCGAAGACGTGCACCTTGTCGCGCTTGCCCACGGCCGCTTCGCAGGCCACTTTCGTGAGCAGTGTGGCCTTCGGTGTTGACTGGCCAATGCGCCCTTCCGGGTCGCACCCGGCGACGTTGAAATACCTCAGGGATACGTAACGGAAGTCGGACGCTGCCGACAGGTCTCGCAGCATCCACTCGGTCATCAGTTTCGACGTGCCGTAGGGGTTGATGGGAGCCGTGACGCTGTCCTCGGCTGCTCGGCCGCCGTCCGGGATACCGTATACAGCTGCCGTGGACGAGAAGACGAAGTGGCGGACACCGCCCGCCATGGCGCACTCGAGCAGGTTCCGGCTCGAGCAGGTGTTGTTGCGGTAATACTTGAGCGGATCCGCCACGGATTCCGGAACCACCGTGTGCGCCGCAAAGTGCATGATGGTGTCGACCCCGTGTTCGGCGATCAGTCGCGTGACCAGGTCCCGGTCGCCGGTATCGCCAACAACCAGATCGCCGTGCAGCACGGCGGAGCGAAACCCGGTGCATAGATTGTCCAGGGTCAGCACGCGTTCGGCGCCCTCGCCAAGTTGGCGCACGACGTGACTGCCGATGTAGACGGCACCGCCAGTCACCAGGACCGTTCCGTGGCTCATTATGTCTGCCTTCGTTCCGCGGAGCGGGGACCATACCGCAAGGGCTACGGCGTATCCAAGGGGCCCATCACGGTTGCCCACTATTGACGATGGCAGTCTGCCCCCACGAATATGCGGATAATTCCGGAGGAACCTATGACGACAGCCAGCCAGTCAGCCGTGGGCAATCCTGCGGGCCTGCTAGCGCCCGACGAGCCTGCGCCGTTCAAGCTGGTCGCCACCTCCCCACGCCATCCGGCCTTGCTGGTCTGTGACCACGCCGCGGCCCGCATCCCGCAGGCCCTGGGTACGCTGGGCCTGCCTCCGGCCAAGCTCGCCGATCACATCGCGCTGGACATTGGCGCCGGGGCGCTGACCGAACAACTGGTCCGGCGCCTGGCGATACCCGCCGTGTGCACCGCCTATTCACGGCTGGTCGTGGACTGCAACCGGCGTCTGGACGACCCGGCGGCCTTTCCGGAGGCAAGTGACGGTGTCGAGGTGCCGGGCAACGTTGGGCTCGGGCACGCCAAGCGAGAGCAGCGCGCCGAGACGCTGTATTGGCCTTATCATCACGCCGTGCGCAATCAGCTTGCCGGGCTTGAAGCGCACGCAGCGGCACCTGCGTTAATTGCGATCCATAGTTTTACGCCAGCTATGAGCGGGCTCGCCCGCCCCTGGCAGGTTGGAATACTGTGGGACAATGATCCGCGTTTACCGGTGCCTTTGATTGCGCGGTTACGGCAGGTGCCGGAACTGGAAGTGGGCGACAACGAGCCTTATTCGGGCAAGCATCCGGCGGACTTCACGGTCGATCATCATGCCGAGGCGGAGGGATTGCCACACGTGGGTATCGAAGTGCGCCAGGACCTGATCACAACGGACGAGGGCGTCGCGCACTGGGCGGATATCCTGGCCGAAGCTTTGCGGCCCATCCTCGACGACCCATCGCTGTACGTTCACTGGTCAGGCTGATGACTGTCCGCGAACCCACGTTCACCATTGGCATCGAAGAGGAGTATCTCCTCGTCGATCGCACCACGCTCGACCTGGTCAGCGATCCGCCGGAGTCAATTCTTGCCGAGTGTCAGCGCCTGATCAGCAAACAGGTCTCGCCAGAATTCCTGCGCTCGCAGATCGAGGTCGGTACGCGAGTGTGCCGGACCGTAGCGGAGGCTCGGGAAGACCTGCAGCGCCTGCGGCGCGTGGTGGTCGATGTAGCCGGCAGCGAGGGCCTCGCGCCCATCGCCGCGTCGACGCACCCGTTTGCGCTCTGGACGGAGCAGCAGACCAGCCGGGTTAGCCGCTACAACGATCTGTCCGAGGAAATGCAGGCGGCGGCCAGGCGCCTGCTGATCTGTGGCATGCACGTGCATGTCGGCGTGGAAGATAACGAGCTGCGCATCGACCTGTTGAACCAGATGCGCTACTTCCTGCCGCACCTGCTGGCGCTGAGCACCTCGTCACCTTTCTGGGAAGGGCAGACAACCGGGCTGCGCTCCTACCGGCTGACTATTTTCGACGCCCTGCCGCGCACCGGCTTGCCTGAGTACTTCGAGAGCTACGCCGAATATCAGCGCCACCTGGACGTGCTGATCAACGCAGGTCTGCTGGAGGACGCAACCAAGATCTGGTGGGATCTGCGGCCCAGTGCGCGTTATCCAACGCTCGAAACGCGGATTTTCGACGTCTGTACGCGACTCGACGATGCGATCTCCCTGGCCGCTATCACGATCTGCCTGCTGCGCAGCCTGTACCGGCTCCGGCGGAACAATCAGCGCTGGCGAATCTACAGCCCGATGCTGCTCAACGAGAACCGTTGGCGGGCCATGCGCTACGGCATGGACGAAGGGCTGCTGGACCTTGCCAAGGGCACCATCGTGCCGTTGCCGCAGCTAATCGAAGAGATCATCGGCCTGATCCATGAAGATGCCGAAGCGCTGGGCTGCGTGGATGAGGTGTTGCAGGCCCGCGAGATCCTGACCCGCGGCACCAGCGCACATCGCCAGATCCAGGTCTATGAACGGGCGTGCCAGGCCGGTGCCAGCCAAAAAGAGGCCTTGCGCGAGGTGGTGGACTTTCTGATTGAGGAAACCGCCCGGGGCGTGAGTTGACACGGGCCCCCGGCACCGGCGGCACGGGCATGCAGCACCGGGTCTGCGTGGCCCCGATGATGGACTGCACGGACCGTCACTGCCGGTATTTTCACCGGCTGCTGGCTCCCGACGTCGGCCTCTACACCGAGATGATCACGGCCCGGGCCATCGTGCACGGCGACCCGGAGCGGCTGCTGGCTTTCGACGCTGGCGAACATCCGGTCGCGCTGCAGATCGGCGGCAGTGAGCCGGAGATTCTGCACCGGGCTGCCGCCGTCGTGCGTGCCGGCTACGCCTATGACGAACTCAATCTGAATGTCGGTTGCCCAAGCGACCGCGTGCAATCGGGCCGCTTCGGTGCCTGCCTGATGGCCGATGCGGAACTCGTAGGCGACTGCGTCCGCGCGCTTGCCGAGGCCTGGGACGGCCCGGTCACTGTAAAGAGCCGCATTGGCATCGATGCTCATGACAGCTACGAGTTCCTCGCTAACTTCGTCGGCACCGTGGCTGCTGCCGGGTGCCGCGTGTTCATCGTGCACGCCCGCAAAGCCGTGCTCCAGGGACTGTCGCCGAAGGAGAACCGCAGCATCCCGCCGCTTCGCTACGACCGTGTCCACCGCCTGAAGCAGGAATTCCCGGCGCTGGAAATCGTCCTGAATGGCGGCATCGACAGTGTCGATAAAGCGGTGGGTGAGCTCACGCGAGTCGACGGGGTCATGCTCGGGCGCAAGGCCTATGCCGACCCCTGTGTGCTCGCGCTGCTGCAGGCCCGCTGCCTCGGAGGCACCAGGCCTGAGCTGCCCGATCGCGCCGCCGTAGTCCGGCTGATGGCCGCGTATGCAGCCGCGCAGATCGAGCAGGGCGCTCGCCTGCACCATATGACGCGGCACATGCACGGTCTCTACGCAGGGCAACCGGGCGCGGCACGCTGGCGACGCTACCTGGCCGAGACTTCATCGCGCCCGGATGCGGATGCAGAAACCTTGGTGCAATCTCTCGAAGTTTTTGAAGCCGCTGCTTGATGTTTGCGGCGACAGTAGGCGACACTGCGCCTTCCCGCGGCAAGAGGCCACGGCAGGCCGCAAAAAACACTTGTTGTTGCGGGGGCGTCCATTATTCACAAACAGGAGTTCACCACCTTGGCTGCGAGAAATGATGAGGTTTTGCACGCGGAGACGCGCTCCCTGACCATGGCCGAGAAGGCCGACCGGCACGCACTCTACGAACAGTCTGTGCAAAACGTGGAGTCGGAAATCGAGTTCATCGTGGATACCTTCAAGGAACTTCGCGGGCGCAATCCGGTGAGTTTTCGCGAGGATTTCTGCGGCACCGCCTGGGCGGCCTGCGAATGGATCCGCCAGGGGCCAGAGCAGTCGGCCATAGGCGTGGATATTGATGAGGAGGTGCTCGACTGGGGCCGCCGTCACCACGTCGCTGGCATGCGGCCTGATGAGCAGGCTCGAATGAAGCTCTGCCAGGCCAGCGTGCTGGATGTCGTGACTGAACCCGTAGACGTCGTCGGCGCGTTCAATTTCAGCTACTACCTGTTGAAGTCACGCGACGATCTGCGCGCTTATTTTCGTGCGGCTTGCCGGGGCCTGAAGCCCGACGGGATCCTGTTTCTCGATGCCTTCGGCGGGCACGAAGCCTTCGAGGAAATGAAGGAAAAAACCAAATACGACAATTTCACCTACGTCTGGGATCAGGCCAGCTACCACCCGATCAGCGGCGACATGCTGTGCCATATCCATTTCAAGTTTCCCGATGGTTCCAGGATGAAGAAGGCCTTCAGCTATGAATGGCGAATGTGGACCCTGCCGGAGATTCGCGAAGTGCTCGCCGAGGCGGGCTTTCAGCGGATAACGGTGTACTGGGAGGGCACAGATGAGGATGGTGAGGGCGACGGCGAGTTCACGCCTGACGAGCAGGGCGAGGCTGATGCCGGCTGGATCGTCTATATCACCGCCGAGCGCTGACGGGGCCGTGGGGGGTTCTTTCCGGCCTCCCGCTCTGCCGTATAATCCCCATTGGTTTTACATATTCTGGTGTCGTTAACGTGACCGCTGTGGCCGAAGATCAGCAAATCGCCATCGTGTTTGCCGACGTAGTGGGCAGCACCCACCTGTACGAGGCCATGGGAGACGACCAGGCCCGCGAGACTGTGCAGCGCTGCCTCGACGTGATGAAGGAGGCGACCGAGCAGTTCGGCGGCACGGTGATCAAGACCATGGGCGACGAGGTGATGTCTACCTTCATCATGGCCGACGATGCACTGAACGCCGCTGCCCAGATGCAACAGCGCATCACCAATAACCCGCAAATCGGCACCGGTGGAACCCATGTGGCGATCCGCATTGGCTGTCATTTCGGGCCCGTCGTCAACCAGGACCGTGATATTTTCGGGGCCTCGGTGCACACGGCCAACCGGATGACCTCGCAGGCCAAGTCGGGCCAGATACTCACTACGGCCGCAACCGTGGAGCAATTGAGCGGCGAGTGGCGCGGTCTTGTGCGGCAGATAGACGTCGCCGCGGTGCGGGGGCGCAGCGATGAACTGGCCGTGTTCGAGGTGCTGTGGCAGCCGGAAGAGGCCACCAGCATGTTGCCGTCGGTCAACGTGGGCCCGAAGTCAGCGCCGGCTGAGCAAAGCTTGCGCCTGCGATACCAGGACACCGAAGTGCTGATGACACAGGATGCCAGTTCGGACGTCACCATCGGTCGAGCGGATGAGAACAGCCTCGTGGTCAAGGGCAACCTGATTTCACGTATTCACGCCCGCATCGAGGTGGTGAAGAACCGCTACATGCTGGTGGATGAAAGCACCAACGGCACCTTCATTCAGCGCGACGACGGCGAAGAAATCTATGTCAGGCGCGACAGCGCCGAATTGACCGGGAAAGGCGTGATCAGCCTCGGGCGCGTGGCGCCGCGCGGTGCACCCCTGGCCATCGAGTACAGCCTGGAATCCTGACGCCACCGGGCTTGCTTGGGGCCCGCCAACGCTGACAGCCCATACACGGACAGCAGAGGTCTATTGCAGGCCCGTCAGCCGTGCCCATCCGCGCCCCGGCTGGCTGTGCCGCTAACTCAGCGCCTTCAGGATCTTCTCGTGCTCTGCGGCCAGCAGTTCGGGCACCCGGTGCTCGTACTCGTTGAAGTACTCGCCTACCGTGGCCATTTCTTCGCGCCACGCTGCCTGGTCTACCGTCAGCAGTTGTTTGAGGGTGGCGGCATCCAGGTCCAGGCCAGTGAGATCCAGGTCTTGCGGCCGCGGCAGGTAGCCAATGGCGGTGTCTTCCGCGCCAACCCGGCCTTCGCAGCGGTCGATGATCCAGCGCATGACCCGGAGATTTTCGCCGAAGCCGGGCCAGAGGAATTTGCCACCGGCATCCTGGCGGAACCAGTTCACGTGGAAAATCTTTGGCAACTCATCGGCCCGGGCGGCAAAGCTGAGCCAGTGGCCCCAGTAGTCGGCGAAGTTGTAGCCGCAGAAGGGTTTCATCGCCATCGGGTCGCGGCGGGTGACACCGACTTTGCCAGCGGCGGCTGCTGTGGTTTCCGAGGCCACGCTGGCGCCAACCAGCACTCCGTGGTTCCAGTCCTTCGCTTCGTAGATCAGCGGCGCCAGCTCGCGACGGCGGCCGCCAAAGATGATGGCGCTGATCGGTACGCCAGCCGGATCTTCGGCCAGCGGTGAGTAACTTGGGTTCTGGCTGGCACTCACCGTGAAACGGGAGTTCGGATGTGCTGCCGGCTCGCCGCTGCCGTTGATGGGGCGCCCCTGCCAGTCGGTCACCGGGCGGCCGTCGTCTTTGCCTTCCCACCACGGCTCATTTGCCGCGTTGACTGCCACGTTCGTGAAGATTGCGTCGTGCTTGATCATGTCAAAGGCGTTGCGATTGGTCTTCACATTGGTCCCCGGCACCACGCCGAAGTAGCCGGACTCGGGATTGATTGCGCGCAGCTGGCCGGCATCGTCGACGTGCAGCCAGGCAATATCGTCCCCCAGGGTGCGGACCTTCCAGCCATGCTGCGATTCCGGCGGAACCAGCATGGCCAGGTTGGTCTTGCCGCAAGCGGACGGAAAGGCTGCGGCCAGGTAATGCTTGTCGCCCTGCGGGCTTTCCACTTCCACCAGCAGCATGTGTTCGGCCAGCCAGCCCTCCTGGGAAGCCTGCCAGCTGGCTATTCTCAGCGCGTGGCACTTCTTGCCCAGCAGCGCATTGCCGCCGTAGCCCGAGCCGAAGCTCTGAATCTGCAGTTCCTGCGGAAAGTGCATGATGAAGCGCTGGTCCGGATCCAGGTCACCGATGGAATGCAGGCCGCGCACAAATTTGCCTTCCGTTTCGATTCTGTCCAGGGCCGCCTTGCCCATGCGGGTCATCAGCTTCATGTTGATCGCCACATAGGGGCTGTCGGTCAGCTCCACGCCGCAACGCGAGTAGGGGGAGTCGATGGGGCCCATGCAATACGGGATGACGTACATGGTCCGGCCCTTCATGCAGCCGTCGAACAGTGCGTCCATCTGGGCATGAGCTTCGCTGGGGTGCATCCAGTTGTTGTTCGGTCCGCTGTCTCCGGCGTGCTCGGTGCAGACAAAGGTCAGGTGCTCAACCCGGGCGACGTCCCTTGGGTCTGACCGGTGCAGGTAACAATTTGGATGCGTGCCCTGATTCAGTTCGATCAGGTCGCCAGTCTCCAGCATTTGCTCGACCAGGCCGCGATACTCGCCTTCACTGCCGTCACACCAGGCAACTCGCTCCGGTTGCGTCAGTTTGGCTACGTCATCGATCCACTGCTGGAGCGCCTGATTGCTCGTCGTCATAGGAATCCTCGGCTGAACTGCTGTGTTGTCTGCTGGCCTGGAATGAGAAACTCCGCTGCTTCTGATGGTTTTCAGCGGAACCCGCGTGGCGGTTCTGCGTATTATACAGATGGCGCGTAGCGGGTCAGCCGCTGCGTGCTCCCTGTCAACCCGAAGCTGGCGCTCACCCGGGCGACCGTGGCGGTGTCTGAGGACTGGAGAGTGGACACGCTTGCAGCAAGCCCCGCGGCGGACCCGGCGGCCGGTCTCGAGTCTTTATTCGGGGCCGGCGGGCCCTTGGCGGACTGCCTCGACAACTTCGCACCGCGGCCGGAGCAGCTCGCGATGGCCGAGGCCGTGGCTGCCGCCATCCGCGAATCCCGGCACGTCATCGTCGAGGCCGGCACCGGCACTGGCAAGACCCTGGCCTACCTCGTGCCCCTGCTGCTCGCCGGGCAGCGCGGCATCGTGTCTACCGGCACGCGCACGCTGCAGGATCAACTGTTCCACCGCGACCTGCCCATGCTCGGCAAGGCGCTGGGACGTCCGGCGCGGGTTCGGCTGCTGAAAGGCCGGTCCAACTACCTGTGCCATTACCGCCTGGACCAGTTGGCCGGGGGTGACCTGCCGGCGCAGCTTGGCGGCGCGGTGCTCCGGCGGGTTCAGACCTGGGCCCGGCAGACAGAATCCGGAGACGTTGCCGAACTAACGGGTTTCCCCGAGGCTTCGCCCCTGTGGTCGAGAATCACGTCCACGGCCGACAACTGTCTTGGCAGCCGTTGCCCGTTTCTGGATCAGTGCCACGTTGCCACGGCACGGCAGGCGGCCCGCGACGCAGATATCGTGGTGGTCAATCACCATCTGCTGATGGCCGATCTGACCATGAAGGATGAAGGCTTCGGGCAGCTGCTGCCCGGTGCCGATGCCGTGGTCGTTGACGAGGCCCATCGCTTCCCCGACGTGGCCCAGGGATTTCTGAACCTGAGCCTGGGCTCCGGGCAGTTACTGGACCTGGATGGTGACGTGCGTGCGGAGGCCCTGGCGGCCGGCGCCTGGAGTGCTGACCTCGGCGCGGTGGTGGATCAGCTGGATACAGCGACGCGCTCGGCGCGCGCGGGTCTCGGGGCCACGGCGACGGAGCTCGACTGGGATGCCGCCGGCAGTGATTTCCACGCCGCATTGCAGGCGGTGACGGACGATCTCGAGGCCCTGGCCGAAGAACTGGCGCCGCTGACGGAATACAGCAACGGTCTGGGCCGCTGCCGTGAACGGGCGGCCGGGCTCGCCTCCGCAGCCAGGCGCCTGCTCGATGCGCCCGGCGACGAGTACGTGCGCTGGATTCGTGTGACGGCGCGCGGCTTCATCGTGAATGCGACCCCGCTGGATGCATCGGGCCAGATACAAGCGCTGCTGGAGTCCCAGGCCTCGACCTGGATCTTTACGTCCGCCACGCTCGCCGTGGGGGATGATTTCTCGCACTTCAGAAACCGGCTGGGCCTGGCAGACGTTGCCACGCGGCAGGTGCAGAGCCCCTTCGACTTCGGCCGGATCGCCCGCTTGTATTTGCCCGGCAACCTGCCGGATCCTGCTCAAGCTGATTATACGGACCACGTCATCGAAGCAGCCTTGCCTGTTCTCGCGGCGAGTCGTGGCCGCGCCTTTTTGCTGTTCACCAGCCATCGTGCGCTGCGCCGCGCGGCTGCCGTGATCCGGGACCAGGCGCACTTCGCTTGCCCGCTGCTCGTTCAGGGCGAGGCGCCTCGCTCCCGCCTGCTGGACGATTTCGTCCGCCTCGACAACCCTGTGTTGCTCGGCACCGCGACGTTCTGGGAAGGTGTGGATATACGCGGCCCCGGCCTGGTGCTGGTGGTGATAGACCGGCTGCCTTTCGCGTCGCCGGGTGACCCGTTGCTTGCCGCGCGATTGCAGGCTATCCGCAACGCCGGTGGCAATCCCTTTCGCGATTACCAGCTGCCGCAGGCCGTGCTGAGCCTGAAGCAGGGCGTCGGGCGGTTAATTCGGGACTACAGCGACTACGGCGTCGTCATGCTCTGCGACCCGCGTGTGCAGACCAAGTCTTACGGTCGGGTATTTCTGCGCAGCCTGCCGCCCATGCCCGTGATTCGGGAACTCACCGACGTGGTCGAGTTCTTCGCGGCCCACGAGGCGGACTCGTGAACCTTGCCGGGTTCCGATGCCTGGCGATAGACACGGCCAGTGATGCGCCGAACGTTGCGGCCTGCCAGGGCAATACCTTAGCGGTGCGCGATGTCGATGACGGTGGGCGCACGGAGCAGCTCTATCGCTATGTGGACGAGGTGCTGGCAGAGACCGGCCTGCACTTGTCCGCCCTCGACTGCATCGCAGTGGGTCGGGGCCCGGGCAGTTTCACGGGCTTGCGGGTGGGCATGGCAGCCGCGCAGTCGCTGGCCTTCGGCGCATCGCTGCCGGTCTGCCCCATCTCGAGCCTCGCGCTGCTGGGTTTTGGCGCTGCGCGACGCGCGGGGGCAGACTGCGTTGTGGCCGCCCTTGATGCACGCATGGGCGAGGTATACGCGGGCGCGTACCGATTGAAAGCTGAGGATCTGGAGATTCTGGAGCGCGACTGCGTGGCACCACCGGCGGGCCTCACGATCTCTGGCGCCCGGCGTTTCCTGGCGGCGGGACCGGGGTGGGCGGTCTATCCGGAGCTGGCAACGCGCTTTGCCGCCCGGATCCAAACTATCGATTCGGCGGCACGGCCGCGGGCGGATGATCTGCTGGTGCTGGCCCAGGCAGCATTTCGCCGCGGTGAGCTGGTGACCCCGGCAGAGGCGCTGCCCGTGTACCTGCGAGATCGCGTGACCGGTTGACGTGGCCGTGATGCCGGTACTCGCAACGCCGCGCGCGCGGACTACACTTTGCCCATGAAACAGCTAATGAATCCACGGGTCGCCAACCTGCTGGGCGCGCTGGTCTGCGCCAGCATGATGGGCTTTGCCCTGTTCGCGCAGTACGGCCTCGACCTGGAGCCGTGCCCGTTGTGCG
>CAZTIB010000019.1:0-22047 GCA_964613615.1 uncultured Chromatiaceae bacterium | reverse complement strand
GAACCCCACGCTTTCCTGGGCATTAACCAGGAAGGCCGAAGCGCGGTGTTCCGCACCCGCGGCAACCGCTACGGGCACATCGTGTTGCGCGGCGGGGGCGGGCGGCCGAACTATGATTCCGTCAGCGTCGCGCTCACCGAGAAGGCCCTCGACGCAGCCGGCTTGCCGGCCCATGTCGTTATTGACTGCAGCCACGGCAATTCCAATAAAGATCCGTCGCTGCAGCCCCTGGTGGCACGCGACTGCATCGAGCAGGTTGCCAACGGCAACCGGGCCATCATCGGGTTCATGCTCGAGAGCAACCTGCATGCGGGCAACCAGAAACTGGCGGGCGACCCGGCAGCTCTCGAGTACGGTGTGTCAGTAACGGATGCCTGTATCGATTGGCCCAGTACGGAGGCGACCCTGCGCGAAGGGGCAAGCCTGCTGCGGCCGGTGGTGCGCGCCCGCAAGGCCGGCTGATTATCGCAGGCGCTGCGCCTGCCGGCGGTCAGCGCAAAATCACGGTCTTGCTGCCGTTGATGAACACCCGCTGCTCGATGTGCAGCTTCACGGCCCGGGCCAGCGTCAGGCTTTCCACGTCCCGGCCCACGGCCGTGAGTTCTTCCGGCGAATGTGTGTGGTCAACCCGTTCCACGCCTTGCTGGATAATCGGACCTTCGTCGAGGTCCGGGGTGACGTAGTGGGCCGTCGCACCAATCAGCTTCACGCCGCGCGCATAGGCCTTTTGATAGGGGCGCGCACCCTTGAAGCCCGGCAGGAAAGAGTGGTGAATGTTGATAGCCCGACCTGCCAGTTCCTCACAGGTTGGCGCGGACAGGACCTGCATGTACCGCGCCAGCACCACGAGATCGGTGTTCGTATCAGCCACGATTTCGAGCATGCGCGCTTCGGCCTGGACGCGGGTCTCCGGGGTGACCGGAATATGGTAGTAAGGTACGCGGTGCCACTCTGCCAGGCCGGCGAGGTCCAGGTGGTTGGAAATGATGGCCGTTACGTCCATCGGTATCGCCCCGGTGCGGTAGCGATATAGCAGGTCATTCACGCAATGATCGTGGCGCGACGCCATGATGAGAATGCGCGGGCGCACCTTCATGTCGTGGACTCGCCAGCGCATTGAAAATTTCTGCGCGATGGCTTCGAAGCGGTTGCTGAAAACGCCGCGGGAGAAATTCCCTTGCTGTGGCGTAAAGACCGTGCGCATGAAGAATTGGCCCGTATCCCGGTCGCCGAAATGCGCCGACTCCTCGACGAAGAAACCCTGCTCGGTCAGACAGCCGGCCACGGCTGCCACGATCCCGATCGTGTCCGGGCAGTCAACGGTGAGGATGAAGGAGTTATCGTGGGAGGTCATGTCCGGCTCGTCATAACGGCGCCTGGGGGCCCGCGATCGTGGCCGGCGAATCTTAGCAGAGCGGCGTAGAAAAACTGCGCCATCGGACATGTCCCTGGGAGCCAGGATTGCTAAAATTGACGGTCTGCCCCTGAGAACGCGTCACGGAGAACTGCTCGAATGACAGATTATCGCGCCCCGGTAAAGGACATTCTGTTCGTGCTGCGTGAACTCGCCGGGCTCGAGGCCGTCGGCAAGCTGCCTGGCTACGAAGAAGCGACCGACGACCTGGTTGAAGCGGTGCTCGAGGAAGCGGCCGGCTTCGCGGCCGGCGTGATCGCACCCATCAACTCGGTCGGCGACACGCAGGGCACCCGGGTGGAGGACGACCACGTGGTCGTGCCGGCAGAATTCAAGCTCGCTTACCGCCAGTTCTCTGAAAACGGCTGGGGCGGTCTGGCGCAGTCGGCCGAATACGGCGGGCAGGGCCTGCCGTACCTGGTGGGCCTGGCCGTGGAGGAAATGTGGCAGTCGGCAAGCCTGGCGTGGTCCCTGTGCCCGCTACTGACGCAAGGTGCGGCGAGAGCCGTTGAAGAGCACGGCGACGATGCGCTGAAAGCGCTGGTGCTCGAGAAGATGATCACGGGTGAGTGGACCGGCACCATGAACCTGACGGAACCCCAGGCCGGTTCTGATTTGTCGGCGGTGCGCACCACTGCGCAACCGCAGGGCGATGCATTTCGCATCACCGGGCAGAAGATTTACATCACCTGGGGTGATCACGACATGACCGACAATGTCGTACACCTGGTGCTGGCGCGGTTGCCGGATGCGCCGGCAGGTACGCGTGGCATTTCACTGTTTGCGGTGCCGAAGCGGCTGATTCACTCCGACGGCAGTCTCGGTGAGCGTAACGCTGTCTGGCCGGTATCTGTCGAGCACAAACTCGGGATTCACGGCAGCCCCACATGCGTGATGGCTTACGATAAGGCCCTGGGCTACCTCGTGGGCGCACCGAATCATGGTCTCGCCTGCATGTTTACCATGATGAACCACGCGCGTATCGGCGTGGGCCTGGAAGGCGTTGCGGTTTCAGAGCGTGCCTACCAGCAGGCCCTGGCCTATGCGCGGGACCGCGTGCAGGGGCCGGTCGCCGGCCATGATGGGGCGATGCCCATCGTTCACCACCCGGATGTGCGCCGCATGCTGATGACCATCAAGGCGACCACCGAGGCCATGCGTGCTCTCACGCTGGTAACGGGCGCGCACCTTGATCACGCCCACCTCGACCCCGATGAGAATGCGCGGGCCGCCCACGACGCGCGCCTCCAGCTGCTGACACCGGTGGTCAAGGGCTGGTGCACCGAAACGGCGCAGTTGCTCACGTCCCTGGCCATCCAGGTGCATGGCGGTATGGGCTATGTGGAAGAGACTGGCGTTGCACAGCATTACCGCGATGTGCGCATTACGACAATCTATGAAGGCACGACCGGCATTCAGGCCAACGACCTGATCGGCCGCAAGACCCTGCGCGACAACGGCCGGGCCTTCCGCGCGTTGCTGGATGACATGCGCGAGACGGAAGCCCGCCTCGCCGGGCGTGACGAATTGCAGCCCCTGGGGCTGGCTCTGGCCGACGGCATTGCGGCGTTAACTGCGGCCGTCGACTGGGTGCTGGAACACGCCAGCAAAGACCCGGTGGCAGCCGGCGCTGTGGCTAATAACCTGCTGATGCTGACCGGCGTCGTCGCCGGCGGCTGGCAGCTGGCACGGGCTGCCGACGCGGCAGTGGCGGCCCTGGCCAACGGGACGCCGGATCCGGGTTTCTACCGGGCCAAGCTCGCAACCGCCGAGTTCTACGCGCAGCAGGTCATGCCGCAGGCCGGCGCCTACGCCAAGGCGCTCAGCAGCGGCGCCGGCGCGGTGATGAGCGTTCCCGAAGAATTGCTGTAGGCGCCGTCGCAAGCGCCGCCGTGGGAGCGGCTTTAGCCGCGATTCCCCACCCTCGCACGCTGCCCTGCTAAACTCCGCGGCCCAGCAAAGCCGGCCCCGCAGGCCGGTCAGGAGACCGCGAGCCATGGGTTTCACCACCAGGCAAATACACAGTGGCGTCGAGCCCGACCCCGTCACCGGGGCCATCGTCACGCCGATCTATCAGACCACGACCTACGTGCAGGACTCGGTGGACGAGTACCTGGCCAAGGGCTATTCCTATTCCCGCTCCGCGAATCCCACGGTTCGTGCGCTGGAGATGAAGCTCGCCGATCTCGAAGGTGGTGCCGATTGCAGCTGTTATGGCACCGGCATGGCCGCGATCAATGCTCTGTTCATGGCCTGTCTGAACGCAGGTGAGCACTGCGTGATTTCCGATGTCGCCTACGGTGGCACCTACCGGCTGGCGACGAAAATCTTCAGCCGTTTCGGCGTCGATTTCACCTTCGCGGACACCTCCGATCCTGAGGCGGTCGCCGCCAGTCTGCGCGACAACACCCGCCTGGTTTTGACGGAGACGCCGGCAAACCCGACGCTGAAACTGACGGACCTGGCGGCCGTGTCGGAGCTGACCCGGGCGCGGGGCATTTTGCATGCGGTGGACAATACTTTTCTGACCCCTTACTACCAGCGGCCGCTCGAACTTGGCGCTGACCTGGTGGTTCACAGCACGACCAAGTACTTCGACGGCCATAACGCCACGGTTGGTGGCGCCGTCGTTGCCGCGACCCAGGACCTCGACGAGCAGCTGCGTTTCGTCCAGAACGCAACCGGCGCCATCATGTCGCCGTTCGTAGCCTTTCTGACGCTGCAGGGTTGCAAGACCTTGTCCGTGCGCCTGGACCGCCAGTCGGCGAGCGCGCTGGCCATTGCGCAATTCCTGGAGAGTCATCCGCAGGTGAAGCAGGTTTGCTACCCGGGCCTGGAGTCTTTCGCCCAGGCGGATCTCGCCCGGTCGCAGGCCAGCGGCTTTGGTGCAATGCTGTGGTTCGAGGTCGATGGCGGTGTTGCCGCGGGCAAGGCATTGATGGACCGCATCGACTTGTGGAGTCTTGCCGAGAACCTGGGCTCCGTGGAGTCGCTGATTACACACCCGGCCACCATGACCCATGCCGACGTGGAAGAGGCGGAGCGGCGCAGAGTCGGCATTAGCGACGGCCTGGTGCGTGCATCCGTCGGCCTGGAAGATCCCGACGACCTGATCGATGCGCTGCAGGAGGCCCTCGGCTGAGGGCGGCATGCAGCAACCCCATCGCATCCTGGCGGCGATCCCTCCCAGCGAGTTGGGTGCGACAGTCGCGGCCCGGGCCTTCGACATTGCACGGCGCTTTGGTGCCAGTGTGCACCTGCTGGGTGTCGTCTACGATCCGCATATTGCCGGTGAGCGCTTCCGCGATTCGCCTGGCCTGGAGACGGCGCGCGCACAACTGGTGGCCGCTCGCAGGGATCAGCTGCTCGCTTTAGCTAATGGCGACACTGCCGACGGCATTGATACCTCAGTGTCGGCCGAGTGGTCCTATCCGGTGGTGGACGGAGTTCTGCAGGGGGTGGCTGACTACGGCCCGGACCTGGTTGTCGCCGGCACGTTTCACCACTCACCCTTGCAGCGCCTGGGTCTGGTCAATACCGACTGGCAGCTGATTCGCAAACTGGAACCACCCTTATTGCTGGTTGGCTTGGCGGCTGGCGGCGGCTATGGGCAGGTCATGGTGGCCGTAGATCCGGTGCACGAGCACGACAAGCCGGCTGCGCTGGACGAAAACCTGCTGAATGCCGGGCAGCTTTTTGCCGGGGCCTGGGGAGGCCAGTTATCTGTCGTGCACGCTTACCTGACCGGGGAGTACGTGCCTTTCGTGGCGCCGGGCGCTGCGTTGCCGCCCCCGTTCAGCGGTGAGCCGCCGGAAACGGTGCACCGCAGAGCGCTGAATGAGCTGCTTGCGGGCCGTGACCTGCCCGAAGCCAACGTGCTCCTTGAGACCGGCGATCCGCGCCAGTTGATCCCGGACGCCGCGGCCCGCCTGGGTGCAGACCTGGTCGTTATGGGCGCGGTGGCTCGCAGCCGGCTCAGGCGCTGGTTGATCGGCAGCACCGCGGAGAGCGCGCTGGACTGCCTGGACTGTGACGTGCTCATCCTCAAGCCCGCCGGCTCGGCCGGGTAGCTAGTACGTAGAAATGCGGATCGCGCCACGTCAGCGAGCGCTTGAAAACCTTCCAATAGCCCCCAGATATCCGTCAACGCGCCGGGATTGCCCCGGCCAGAGATAAGCTTTTCGGAGGTTAGACAGATGAGCGTAGTGACCTGGAACCCGTTCCGCGAACTGGATGATATGTTGAGCCGCTACGGCCGCGTGGGTGGCCGGGACGTGCCTCCCGCAGAGGGCCAGCGCGCGGTGGGGTGGCGACCCGCGGCTGACATTGCCGAAACCGACAAGGCCTACATCATCAAGGCCGAGTTGCCGGAAGTGCGCAAGGAAGATGTCGACGTCAGCGTGCATGACGGTGTAATTACCATCAAGGGCGAGCGCCGCTACGAGAAGACGGATGACAGCGAGCAGCAGCATCGTGTCGAGAGTTTCTACGGACAATTCTCGCGCAGCTTCAGCCTCCCGTCGGACGTCGACCAGGGCGGGATATCCGCAGAGACCAAAGACGGCGTGCTGAAGGTTTACCTGCCCAAGGTTGAGGCCGAGCAGCCCAAGTCTATAGACGTAAAAGTAAACTGACATCCGGTCGTCTGACCGAACTGAGGGGGCCGCGAGCCCCCTCATTTTTTTGTCGGCACCAAGCTGGGCTATGCTCCGCTTATGGTCCGCTTTTTGCTTTTCCTGCTGCCGCTGATTCTTGCGTCGACCTCCGCCGCGCAGCCGCCCGGCAGCCCGCCCGTGCCCGAACTGCCGCCCCTTGGAGGCGCTACCTACAAGCGCCCGGTGGTCGTGGGGTGGGAGGAAGGCGCGCAGCCGTCCGCACCGCGTGGCTTCACCGTCGAGCGCTTTGCGGAAGGTTTTGATAGCGGCCGCTGGCTGTACGTGCTGCCGAATGGCGACGTGCTGGTGGCCCAGTCGCGAACGGAAAGCATGGGTGGGTTTCCGCCCGACGTGATCGAGGCGCTGACCGCGCAGAATGCCTTCGGCCCGTCGGCCGACAACATCATCCTGTTGCGACGGACGAGCGAGGGCATCCGGCGGCATACCTTCGTTCAAGGACTCAATCAGCCCCTCGGGATGCTGTTGCTAGGCAACCATTTCTACGTGGCGAACACCGACTCCCTGGTGCGCTTTCCGTATTTGCCGGGCGCCGTGCGCCTGAGTGGAAAGCCGCAGAAGATTCTGGACATCCCCGCCGGTGAGGACGCGAATCCCTGGAACAATCACTGGACCCGCAACGTGATTGCCACACCGGACGGCAATACCCTGTACCTGACCGTCGGTTCCGCGACGGACGTGAACGCCGACGGCAACGAGCCGCCGGAACGCGCCGCGATCTGGACGCTGCGCCCCGACGGGACCGGTAAACGCCTGTATGCGACGGGGCTGCGTAATCCGGTGGGCCTGGCCCTGGATCCGGCAACCGGCGACCTGTGGGCGACCGTCAATGAGCGAGACGGTATCGGCGCTGATGTCCCGCCCGACTACCTGGCGCGGGTCGTGGACGGTGCGTTCTACGGCTGGCCCTACGTGTATTTCGGCACCTACCCGGATCCGACGTGGTCGAAGAAAGATCCCGTCGCCGTGGCCGAAGCCGCAAAGCGGGCACGGGTGCCGGACCTTGCCCTCGGCGGGCACTCCGTGCCGCTGGGCCTGCTGTTTTATCGGGGCAGGTCTTTCCCGTCCAGCTATCGCAACGGCGCCTTCGTCGCGCGCCGCGCGGGCGTAGGCCGCGCCACTTTCATCGGGCCGGACGTGGTATTTCTGCCCTTTGCGGACGGCTCGCCGACCGGAGAGATACAGCCCTTCCTGACCGGTTTTGTCGAGGACGACGCGAAAGGCACCGTGCGGGGCCGCGCCGTAGGGCTCGCCGAACTGCCGGACGGCTCACTGCTGGTGGCGGATGACGGCGCCAACATCATCTGGCGCGTGAAGTACGCTATTCCTTAAGAATCCTACGGAAGCCCGTAACGCGAGAACAAGTCACGCTTCTTTCCCAGCACCTTCGCGTCGAAGAAGCGCTTCATAATCTTGCCGCTGGTCAGCCAGGCAATGCGCTTCCCGGGCTCTTTGTTCGCGAGCACTTCTTCCACGATCCACGGCGTCGCGGTGTCGACGTAATCGCACAGGGTGTTAAGCAAGGGCTTGACTTCCAACCACTCGTCCGCTGTCAGATGCTTCTGCTCGTCGAACCAGTTATCACTGATGAGCATGCCCGGGCTGATGCTGCCAATCATCAACCCCTGGTCCTTGTTCTCTTCCAGCAGGTACTTGGTAAGCCGCCAGATGCCAGACTTGGTCGCGCTGTAGACGCCCATCTTCGGGGTCAGCCGGTTGCCCTGGAAGCTGCCGCCGAGCATGTTGTAAAGCGCCCCGTGGCCCTGCCTGCGCATGCCGTTGATCGCAACCTGCGAGCCGAACACGGCGCCCTTCAGATTGCTGTCGATCAGGGTATGCACCAGGTTTTCCGGCAGGTCATGAACAAAGAATCGCGCCGTGGCATGGCCGGCGTTGTTGATCCAGATATCCACACTGCCGAAACTGGCGGCGGCGTGTTCCCAGAGCGACTGTACGTGCGCCTTGATGCTGACATCGCAGGCAATACCGGCGGCTTTGCCCGGGCCCAGTTTGTTCAGTTCAGCCGCGACGCGTTCGGCATCCGCCTGGCTGCGACTTGATACTGTGACGTTGTGGCTGCGGCGGATAAATTCTTCCGCAAGACCGCGGCCTATACCCTTTGTGCTGCCGGTGACCACGACGTTCGCCATTGTTCTAGTCTCCTGCCTGTAATCTAGGCGAGTATCTCGCTCAGATAGTCGCGTTCAATTCGTTGCCACTCCATCTTGAACCAGGGCGTAAAGCGATCCGGCTCTGCTGCCATTTCTGCACTCAACTCAGTTGGCGTGACATAGCGGGTTGCGGCAATTTCGTCCGGGTGACTGATCGCTACACCGCAGTGCCGGCCGGCGTATACCCAGCAGAGTTCCCGTTCCGAGCCAATCTCGCCAAAGGGTGCGTGGTAACTGAACTTGTAGAGAAAACGCGGTGCGCAATCCAGGCCGAGTTCTTCGCGAATCCTGCGATGCACCGCAGTCTCTACGCTTTCGCCCTCGCGCGGATGACTGCAACAGCTGTTCGACCAGTACATCGGCCAGAGGGGCTTCAGTTCACTGCGTTGTTGCAACAGCAGTTCGCCCGAATCATTGAACAGAAAGGCCGAGAAAGCCCGGTGCAATGTGCCTTCACCCGCGTGGCAGGACTGTTTGGAGGCGAAGCCGATTTCCCGGTCCTGCTCGTCTACGAGGATCAGCGATTCACCGGGGCTGGAGACCGTCTTGTGAACCGTATTCAGGGCGCCGATCCCGCTTCGAAACGCAGGGTGCGGAAGCCGCGCCGTTCTATGGCTGCCTGGACCGCATCGGCATTGTCCTGGCACAGTGCAACCATGGCGCCGCCGCCACCGCCCCCGGTTAACTTCGCGCCCACCGCGCCCGCCCGGCGCGCGATGCCGATCAGCTGCTCGAGCTCCGGCGTAGATACCTGCAGCGCGTTCAGCAGGCCCTGGCAAACGTTCATCAGTTCGCCGAGCGCAGCGACGTCGCGATCCTGCAATGCGGAGACGGCCTGCAGGACCAGCGCATCGATGTCGTCGAAGACCTTCTCGTAAAGGCGCGGATTGCGGTCGCGCGCTTCCCGCACCCGGGCGACCGTCTTTGCGGTGAGTCCTTCCTTGTGCGTCATGCCCACCACCAGGGTCAGGGGCTCCGAGACGATCAGCGGTTCAATCAGCGGCGGCGAGCCCTTGCGGAACAACAGCGGCTGGCCATAAGTGGCCACCGTGTTGTCGATGCCGCTGGGCTGACCGTGGGCAATTTGCTCTGACTCGAAGGCCAGCTGGTTCACCTGTTCGTCCGACAGGCCGAGCTTGAAGTGCAGATCCAGGGCCCGAACGATCGCGACGGCCAGTGCCGCGGAGCCGCCCAGGCCCATCCCGCGCGGTACGTCCGGGAACACCTCGATACGGATCGGCCGATCGCCGAGGCCCAGCTGGTCCATGATGGCGCCCGCGGCCCGCTCGAAGGACCGGCGCTGTTCCGGCGCCTTGGCTAGCTGGTACTCGATACCCCAGCGCGGAATCAGCAGCTGCACACCCTGGTCGCCGTCTTCCACGACCGCGCGCATGGCCAGCGGAATCGGTACCGCGAGGGCATGGCGTCCGTACACTACCGCGTGTTCACCCAGCAGGATGACCTTGCCGAAACCCGTGCCTGTTTCGACCTCGGTGCGCTTCGCGCGCCGGCCGCTACTGCGCTGCTCCTGCAGGTCGCCGAGAATTTCGCGCGCTCTCCAGACCTTGATTTCGCCACTGCGCAGCAGGTCTTCCAGCACTTCGTTGAACAGATCCGCCGGTGTGCCGGCCGCTTTCACCACGCTGCGAGCGTGCAGTGTCATGTGCCCGCTCTGTATCCCTTCAGTTGCCAGGGCCCGAAGTGCGGCAAAGTTTTGCGCCAGCCCCACGGCTGCCATCACTTCAGCCAGTTCGGTGGCTCTCTTTACCCCAAGCAGGCGCAGGTTCATCGCCACGGCCGGATTCGACTCCAGCGGCCCGCCGACGAGGCCCACCTTCAACGGCAATTCCAGGCGACCGCGCAGGTTGCCGTCCTCGTCCTTCCACCACTGCGATAGAGACGTGTAGCGACCGTGCCGGGCCGCGTAAGCATGGGCACCGGCTTCGATGGCCCGCCAGTCGTTGCCCGTTGCCAGCGCAACGGCGTCGATACCGTTCATGATGCCCTTGTTGTGGGTCGCCGCACGATACGGGTCTACCTCGGCGAAATCGGCCGCAATAATCACGCCGTCGCGCACCTGTTCGCCGGCGAAGCCTTTGCCGCCCAGCTGGTCGACGGGCAACGTGACTTCCGCGCTGGCCAGGGCCCGGTCCGTCAGGTTCGACAGGATGCGCAGGAAGACCTTGCCTTCGGTCAGGCTTTCAATCAGCGAGGCGACGCCCTCGCACATGCCGTTGACGAGGTTGGCGCCCATCGCGTCGCGCGTGTCCACGAGCAGGTTGACGACGAGCATTTCGCCGTCGGTCGAGGTCATCGGGAAGCTGTTAACTTCCAGCCCTACCGCGCCGCCGCCGCGCGCGACCATGCGCGGGTGGAAGCTGTTGGCCAGGTCGATAACTTCCTGCTTGCGCTCCAGCACCCTGGCTTTTGCCTGCTGGAGATCCGGCACGTCCAGCACCTGGATCTGCCCGATCAGTACCGGTGCGGTGGAGGTTGCCGCGAACCCGCCGGCCGGTCGAGCCTGCTTTGCCGCTGCACTCAGGGCCGCGACAATCGACGGCTCTTCGACGGCCAGCGGCACGACGTACTCGCGGCTGTTGACCAGGAAGTTCAGCGCCAGCCCGATCGGCATGCCGAGCACGCCGATCACGTTCTCGATCATTTTGTCGGCGGCGCTCAGGTCGAGCGTCATGTCGCCCGTAACCAGGCGTTCGAAGTCGGCGTCCGTCAGCAAGCCGCGCTCGTGCACCGCACGCACACGCTCACTCACGCTCATTCGATAGAAGTTGGGGATTCTGGACCCGGCCACGGCTGACTCCCATGGTTGACGACGCGAGGCGGCTCGACGCCGCGTTGGCGCTGAAAACTAGCAGGAATGCCGCGACTTCGCCACGTTAGTACCGACCGCCGCCGCGCCATGGCCCGGGTGCAAAGACCCGTGCCGGATGCGACAATGACTGGGGTAGCCGTGCGTCAAGGGTAAAAATGGAAAAAATCTGGCTCAGCAGTTATCCGCCCGGCGTACCGGCGGACCTTGAGCTGGATCCGCAACGATCCCTGGTATCGGTGCTGGAAGAGGCCTGCGCCCGCTACTCGTCGTTGCCGGCCTTTACCAACTTTGGCCGCACCATCACCTATGGCGAACTAGACGAGCTGAGCGCGCGTTTCGCGTCAGCATTGCAGAACCGCCTCGGCCTGCGCAAGGGTGATCGCGTCGCGCTGATGATGCCTAACCTGTTGCAGTACCCCATTGCATTGCTCGGCACCCTGCGCGCTGGCCTGGTGGTCGTCAACGTCAACCCCCTGTATACGCCGCGCGAGTTGCACCATCAGCTCGACGATTCCGGGGCGCGGGCGATTGTCATTGTCGCGAACGCCGCCGGGACGCTTGCGGAGGTGGTTGATCAGACTCAGGTTGAGCACGTGATCATCACGCAAATCGGTGACCTGCTCGGCTTTCCGAAGCGCCAGATTGTGAACTTCGCGGTTCGCTACATTAAGCGCCTGGTGCCGTCTTACCGGTTGCCCGGCGCGATTCGTTTTGATGCCATGCTGCAGGCGGACCGCCAGCAGCTGGTGCCTCCCGCTGTGGACGGGAGTGACCTCGCCTTTCTGCAGTACACCGGCGGTACGACGGGTCGTTCGAAAGGTGCGATGCTCAGTCACAGCAACATGGTCGCCAACGTCGCGCAGATCAACGTCTGGTTCAGCAGGATCTGCGTGCCTGGCAAAGAGATCGTGATCACGGCGCTTCCCCTGTATCACGTCTATGCGCTGACCTGTAACTTCTTCGCGTACCTGGACCTGGGCGGCCACAACATATTGATTACCGATCCGCGTGATACGCGGAGTTTTGTTGCCGAGCTGGGCAAGTGGCCGTTCAACACGATTACCGGCGTCAATACGCTGTACCAGAGCCTCATCGACTATCCGGATTTCGCGAAACTGGATTTCTCGTCGGTAAAAATCGCGTCGGCCGGAGGCATGGCGGTCATGGATTTTACCGCCAGGGCCTGGGCACAACTGACGGGCACGGAGATCATTGAAGGCTACGGCCTGTCGGAGACCTCACCGGTACTCACCAGCAATCGCCCGGACCTGACCGAGTACACGGGGTTCAT
This sequence comes from uncultured Chromatiaceae bacterium, assembly GCA_964613615.1. Classification (GTDB taxonomy): domain Bacteria; phylum Pseudomonadota; class Gammaproteobacteria; order Steroidobacterales; genus J054. Next base: position 9,668 of record CAZTIB010000019.1, on the reverse strand, counting down.
TGGTCTGCCGTTGCCCGGCACCGAGATATCCCTGCGCGACGATAGTGGTCGCGAGGTGCCAATCGGGGAGGCGGGCGAACTGTGCGCGCGGGGGCCGCAGGTCATGTCCGGTTACTGGGCCAGCGAGGCGGCAACGGCGGCCGTAATGACCGAAGATGGATTTCTGCAGACCGGCGATGTGGCCGTCGTGAACGAAGATGGCTATTTCAAAATCGTCGATCGCAAGAAAGACATGATCCTCGTCTCCGGCTTCAACGTGTATCCGAACGAAATCGAGAACATACTGACTTTGCACGAAGACATTGCGGAAGCGGCGGTTATCGGTGTGCCGGATACGGAGTCTGGCGAAATCGTGAAGGCTTTCGTCGTTGCCCAGCCCGACGCACGCATCGATGCCCACGGCTTGCGTGAGTTCTGCCGCCAGCACCTGGCGCGTTACAAGATTCCGAAGAAGGTGGAGTTTCGCGACGAATTGCCGAAGTCAAACGTCGGCAAGATCCTGCGCCGGGCGTTACGCGGGGAAGATACCTGAATCAGTTTCCTCGCCGGCCGCCGTCGCGTTTGCGTTGAGCGGCTTCGAGCGCATCCCAGTGGTCCTGGTGGACCCAGGTGCTGACGAATTCCCTTTCTTCGACGGCAGCTAGCGCGGCGTGCATGTGCAGCCGCGAGGCCTTCGTGATGGACTTGAAGCCGCGCAGCACGCCCGGACTGCGCTGCAGCCAGGGGCGGAGAAACTCGGCCAGCCCCGCATCGAGTTCCGCATCCGCAGGACACACGTAATTGATGAGACCGAGTTCCCGTCCTTCTGCCGCCGGAATTCGCCGGGCCGACGCGAGAATTTCCAGGGCCCGGTGAATACCGATGGCCAGGCACAGGTCGATGCCGCCGCCCCATGCGGTGGTCAGGTTCAGCTGCCCCTGCAGAAAGCCGATTTCGGCGTTCTGGCCGGCAACTCGCAGGTCGCAGGCCATCGCCAGCTCGGCGCCGCCACCCAGCGCGAGGCCGTTCAGGCCGGCCACCACCGGGAGCGGAAACTCGCGCACGGCATCGAGCGCGGTCCGGCCCCGTTGAGACATGGCCGCCGCGTCGGCTTCCGTGCGGACCGCATCCAGTTCTTGCAGATCGCCGCCGGCAGCGAAACAGCGATCGCCGGCGGCAGTGATGATGGCCGCGCGCAGCCCGGGCTCATTGCGATGCGTGTTGAGGGTGGCGGCGAGATCGTCCAGCAGGGCGAGGCTTAACGCGTTGCGTTTCTCCGGCCGGTTGATCGTCAGCGTCAGCACCCCGTCCTGGAGGCTGGTCAGCAGGTGCGGTTCTGACACGGGCGCGGGGATCAGAAGTAAAGGCGCATCACGCACTCGGCGACGCAGGCTGGCCGTTCTTCGCCTTCGACTTCCACCGCATACTGCTCGGTGATCTGCAGACTGCCCTTGGTTTCTTCGACACTCGCCAGCGTGCAGTGGGCGCGAATTCGTTTGCCGACGCGCACGGCGTTAGGAAAACGCAACTTGTTGAGACCGTAGTTGATGACGTTGGTGACGCCGGGGAACATCGGTTTTTCACTGTCGATCAACCCGCGCAGCATCGGATACAGCGACAGCGTCAGGTAGCCGTGCGCAATCGTGCCGCCGTAGGGGGATTCGGCCGCGGCGCGATCAGGGTCGACGTGAATCCACTGGTGATCACCGGTAGCGTCCGCAAACCGATTGACGAGATCCTGGGTAACCTCAAGCCAGTCGCTGCAGTGAACCTCCTGGCCCACCTGAGACTGCAGTTTAGCCAGGGCGCCGGCAGCCGCATCGTTCATGGTGATCTGTCCTTTTCCGCAACGGCCGTGGATGCTAGCAAATCTCCCGTCGCGGCGCTGTTGCCGCTGCGTTCGCGGGCGCCGACATAGATCGCGGCCACACAGATCAGGAGATTGAACGCACCCATCAACAGAAATGGTGCCCCCGGGCGCCACAGGCCGAATAATTGTCCGCCCACCCAGCTGCCGACCAGCGTGCCGATGGCGCCAAAGAAACTGAAGACCCCGATCACTGAGCCGGCGATTTCCGGTCGGGCTTCCTGCGATATCAGGGTTTGGCCAGCCAGGATCGAGCTCATCTGTCCGACGCCGAGCAGCATCGCAGCAACAAATGCGAAGTTGGCCAGCGGATCGGTCTGGAGCCCAAAGATCAGGTAGCCGATAGCCGCGAACGCCATGCCGATGGCCAGCGCCGGTACGCGCGGAATTCGATCATTCAGAATCCCGAGCAGGGGTGCTGCCAGCAGCGCCGCCAGGTTGACGATGCCGAACTCGATGCCGGCCCGCCCCTGGGCCTCGGTGGCACTCATGCCCTGGGCAATGCCGGCCTGGGAGATCCACAGCGACACGTAGGTCCCGATAACCACCACGTCACCGCGCGCGGCAAAGGCTGAGCCGTAAGCCAGGGCGATGCGGGGATTGCGCGCTTCCGCCAGGCCGGTCCGCAGCAAGGTAGCCAGGGGCTGGCGCTGCTGTCCTGTGCCGGGCCGGCCGCCACGAAAACCCGCGAACAGAATGAGGGCACTGACCAAGCACAGGATCGCGACTGCCGTCATGGCGATCCGGCTGGCGCCCGTTTCCGAAATTCCGGCCGCCGCCAGCCACTTGGGCAGATTCCCGCCCACTGTGCCGAGCAGCACGATGCCGAGTCCGTTCAGCACGCCCAGCAGGGCGACCATCTTGCCCCGCGAGCGTTCCTGCGGGTAGTCCGCGAGCAGCGCGGAATACGACGACACGATGGCGGCCGCACCGACCGCGTACAGCGCCCTGATCAGCACTAGCTGCTCGGCAGAGCCGGCCCACGGGTAGGCCACGAAACCCATGGCAACAAACAGGTAGCCAAAGGCAACGATTGGCCGCCGGCCGATGCGGTCGGCCAGTGCACCAAAGGGGCCGACCAGCAACAGCAGGATCACCTCCTGGGCAACGGCCAGGTTGGCGGTCAGGGCACCCTGGGATTCTTTCGGAATGCCGAGGATGACCTCAAGGATGACCGGCTGGATAAAATTGATGAAAGCCAGGACCGGAATGCCGGTCAGGCCGCAATAGAGCAATGCCCGGCCGTTGGTGCGCGTGACGCCAGGCTGCAGCCACAGGTAACCTAGTTTCGCGCCGGATTCTGCGGCTTTGTCCACGTGTTGCCTCTCTCGGCGGTCGCCAGGCGCGGCCTGGCTCCCAGGTTCTCGTATCGCAGGTCGGGCTGGCCGGCGGGACTGGCGGCGGTTCGCGAGTCTACCGCACCGGGACTTTTGCCACCCTGAATCTGGCAAACTCTGTCAACCTGAGGCGCCGGCTTTCGTTAAATATGCTGAAGCAGCAACGACCGTTGAGATTAATGGGTTTTTCGGCCGCTCGTGGGTCGCTGCTGTGTCTGTGCGTCGGGCTGGTTGCCTGCAGCACCGGGCAGCTCAACTATAACGTCGAGCATACGGGCCTGAGCCTCGGGCCGACGGACCTCGAAGCCCATGGTATCGGGTTCCTGACGCCTGCCGCGGGCACCGGGCGCGAGGCTGACAAGCAGGCGCTGGCGCAGAGTTTTGTGAAGGCGCTGAGCGAAGCCCGCCCCGACGTGCGGGTCAGGGGGCTCGCTGAGGTGCTGAATAGTGTGAACGCGGCGGACCTCGACCAGCAATACAAGGCGATGTACCGGGATTACCTGCAAACCGGCATTCTCGACGGCGACGTGCTGGCACACGTTGGCCGGATAAGTGAGGTCCGCTACCTGGCGCAACTCAGCCTGGCGGGATTTTCCCAAGGCAATCGGGGCCGCTTTTCCCTGTTCGGCTTCCGGATGCTGGATACCAAGCAGGGCAACCTGCGCGTGTTTCTGCAGATCTGGGACGCTGAATCCGGCACCGTGGTGTGGGAGGGCAGCGGCGAACTGAACTTTGCTTACGACACCGGCAGGGAGAATCCCGTGACCTTCGAGGAGCTGTGCCGCCTGACTGCCGCGCGATTATTCGCCGAGCTGCCTGGGGCCGCAACCAATGGGAATGGCTGAAAGTGCTGAAACCAACGGTTTAACACTGGCGAAATTTAGTGAACTCACGGCCCACGCCGGGTTCCAAATGATAGGCTGGCGGTGACGCCTTATAATTGGGGTCCTGACGAACAGGAATGGATTCATTGTTTAGACCCGTCTTAGTTCCGGTACTAATTCTGCTGCTGGCCATCGCAGGTTGCAGCTCAAGCTCCATGGGCAGTTCAGGATCGTCCGGCAGCAGTGGCTCCTCCGGGAGCAGCGGGTCGCCGCCGTCGTCATCGGGGTCGTCCGGCAGCGGCGGCATGCCGCAAAGCGGCAGCCAGGGTTCCGGAATGCCCGGAGCCAGTGGCGGTATGCCATCGACCGGTGGCGAACAACAGGGCTCCCAGCAGGGCGAAGGCTCCCAGCAGGGTGAAGGCTCCCAGCAGGGACAGGGCGATGGCAACCAGGGCGGGGGGCAGGCCGACGTCCCCGGCGGCGGTTCCCAGGGCGGTGCAGCCGGACAGGGCACCGGCCAATACGGCAGTGATGCCGATCTGGAAGCAATTTTCGACGGCTCCCTCGGCGATTTCGACGGCGAAATGGACGGCGAACGCGGACGGATTGCCAGCACCGGGCAAGGCTCGGGCCGCGGCGCCGCCGATCGTGAGGCCGCCGATGCGGCCCAGGTCGAGGAAGCGGGCACCGGCGGCATGGGCGGCTTCGGCGACGTTGGTGGCAGCATGGACGGTGGTCAGGCGGGCAGTGTTGGTCAGGCCGGCGGCATGAGCGGCGGCATGGAAGGCAGCAGCTCAGACGGTTCCAACGGGTCGGACAGCAGCAGTGAGGGCGCGGCTGGCGCCGACGCCGGCCAGGGCCAGGACAAGGTCAAGTACGACGGCGAAGGCGGTGACTTCGAGTCCTCAGATCGTGATGGCGGGAAAGTTGCCGAAATTCCGGAAGACATCCCAACCGACGGCACGGGCGAAGACCAGGTGGCAGAGCAGATCCGCGAAGCCGCCATGGCGGAAACGGATCCGCAGATTCGAGACGCGCTCTGGGACGAGTACCGTCGGCACATGGGTATTAAGAAAAAGTAATCTGCTATGCATAGTCCACAGACAACACACTCCCCATTTGCCCGGCTGATGCGCCTGGGTGGCCTGATGTGCCTGGTGGCCGCCGTTGGCGGCTGTGCGGCATCGCGCACGGTCCAGTACGACCAGGTAGAGATGGTGCGCGCCGAAACGGACGTGCCGTCGGCTGAACTGCTCGACGTAGGCATCATGTTGTTCGACCCCGGCGTGCCGGAAGACGTCACCGAACCTGACGGCTTCACCTTCCCGGCCGTGCGTCGCGCCGAGGCGCGGTTCATGCCGTACCACCTGAAAGCCACGCTGGAAGACAGCGGCTACTGGGGCTCTGTCTGGGTCGTGCCGGAACGTTCAGACGCTGTCGACCTGCTGGTTGGTGGTCGTATCGACCGGTCCGACGGGTTAAACGTGGAAATACGTATTGCGGCCTGGGACGCCACCGGGCGCGAGTGGCTCAACAAGACGTACAAGGCCAAGATCGCCCAGAAGGCGTATTCAAACTATCGTGACCGCAGCCAGGATCCGTACCAGGCCATCTACAACAATGTGGCCAATGATCTGCTGAAGCTGCGGCAAGGCATGGCGGCAGCTGACCTCGAGCGCATTCGCCAGGTTTCAGAACTGCGCTTTGCGGCGGACCTGGTCCCGGATGCCTTCGACGAGTACCTCGAGGAAAAAAAGGGTCGGTATGTCGTCAAGCGACTGCCGTCGGAAGCTGACCCAATGTTGCAGCGCATGCGCGCGGTTCGGGAACGCGAGTACATGCTCGTCGACACCCTGAACGAGTACTACGCGAGCCTTTACTACGAATTGTCCACGCCTTACGAAGACTGGCGGCGCATGTCCCGCGAGGAGACATTGACCTACCAGGAATTGAAGCGCTCGGCCCGCATGCGTCAGCTGATGGGCTTGGCTGCGATCCTCGGGGCCGTCGCTTATGAGGCCAACGGGGGCGGTAATTCTGCAATCACCACTACGGCTATCGTGGGCGGCATGGAAGTGTTCAAGAGTGGTATGGGTAAGTCGACCGAAGCGAATCTGCACCGTGATTCGCTGAAGGAGCTCGGTGAATCTTTCGACTCTGAAGCCGAGCCGCTCGTGATTGAAATCGACGGGCAGACGCGGCGGCTGACCGGCACGGCGGAGGAGAAGTACCGGGAGTGGCGCAGGCTGCTGCGAGAAATCTACTCTCGCGAGACGGGCCTTGTGACGCTGTCGGAGTCCGCCGGGGATCCCATCGAGCCACCCATTGACTGACAGTCCGGCGCCGCTCCGTGCGGCGCGACGCCCCGTTACTCCATGACGGAATTGTCTCCAGGCGTCGTTCTCGGCGACCGTTTTGAACTTCGCAGCCGCCTGGGTGAAGGTGGCAGCGGCGAAGTGTGGCTGGCCCACGACCGTGAGCTGGGCGAAGACCTTGCGCTGAAGGTGCTGGCCCCCGGCCTCGCAGATTCTGATCGCCACATTCACCTGCTGCGCGACGAGTGCCGCAAGGCGCGCCAGCTGCAGCATCCGAACATCGTTCGCGTGCACGATTTCCACGAAGCCGATGGCCGCTTCTTCATCTCGATGCAGTACGTGCCCGGTGGCAGTCTCGTGCAGCGGCGGGGTGCGGCCTTAACCGGCTTGTTGCCGCTGTGCCAGATGGTTTGCGACGCTCTCGAGTACGCTCACCGCAACGGTATCGTGCACCGCGACCTCAAGCCGTCGAACGTGCTGGTCGACCCGCGGGGTGTTGCCTACCTGGCCGACTTCGGCATCGCCGGCGGTCTGGATGTCGAGGCCGGGAATCTTCGCGGTGGAGGTTCGCTGCCGTATATGAGCCCGCAGCAGCTCGCCGGCGAGGTACCTGCCGTGGCCGACGACGTCTACGGCGTCGGCGCGCTGCTCTATGAGTTGCTGTCCGGGCAGCCGTTGTTCCACCCTGGCGCAACGCCTGAGCGCGTGCGCGATGAACTGCCCGCTCTGCCCGAACTCGACGGCACCGGTCAGCCGATACCCGCGGCGCTGCACGATTTACTGGCGGCCACCCTCGATAAAGATCCCGCGCGTCGGCCGGCCGGCATCGCTGCGGTGCGCAGCGTGCTCGACGACGTCGCGGCCGATGCAGCACCCGGGGGGGTGATTCAGCCGGTGCGGCGGCAGAAAACGGTGGTGCCGGACGCCAGCCGTCCGACCACCGGCACTGAACGGCGGGCTGCGGGTCTGCCCGGCAGCTGGGTACTGGTAGCCTTTATTGTCCTGGTCGCTGCGGTGCTCGGCGTGGTCTTTCTCTTGCCGACAGTCGTCGAAGAGCGCGGGCCGGTCACCGTTAGTCCCGCGCCGGTCGAGCCGGCGCCGGAGCAGCCTGCTGACGTGGTTCCCGATCAGGCTTCGTCGCCCGAAGCGCGGGCGGGCGCTGATGAAGTGCTCGGGGAGTTGCTCGTATTGCAGGACCGTTTGCAGGAACAGGGTGTTGCTCGCTGGGGCGGGGCCGACTGGACCGAAGCGGAACGGCTTGCAGCAGATGGCGACTCCCGTTATCGGGAACGTAATTACCCGGCCGCGGCGACGGGTTACCGGCGTGCATTGACGCTGCTGAAAGTGATTGAAACCCGGGTGCCGCAGGTGCTCGCAACGGCCCTGGCCGAGGCCGAAGCAGCCCTGCTGGCCGGCGACCGGGCAACGGCCCTTGACCGTTATGAACTCGCGCTGGCGGTTGATAGCGCGAACGAAGCGGCAAAGCGCGGGCTCAAGCGTGCCGGGCGTCTGCAGGAGGTACTCGCGCTGATGAGCGATGCGACGGCCCGGGAATCGGCTGGTGATCTGGGCGCCGCCGCCGGTTTCTACCGGCAGGCGCTGGAAATTGATCCGGACTGGACGCCCGCGCAAGAGGGTGTGGCCCGAACGCAGGGGGCCTTGTCGCGGGCAGCTTACGAACAGCAGATGGCAGCGGGCTATGCGGCCCTGGCACGGCGCGACTGGGGCGCCGGCCGGCGGGCCTTCCAGGCCGCGCTGCGCACCCGGCCCGGTGACGCAGATGCGCGCACCGGGCTGGCACAACTCGGTGCGGAAGAGCGACTGCAGCAGGTGGTTGCCTTCGAGGCGCGCGCCAGGGAACTCGCCGCTGAGGAAGACTGGGAAGCTGCGAGCCGCCAGTATGAGTCTGCGCTTGGCCTCGATTCGACTCTGCAGTCAGCCAGGCAGGGCCTGGAAAACGCCCGTCGCCGCGCCGAGCTCTCTGCGCGCCTGGATACGGAGGTCGCAAATGCGGACAAGCTCAATGACGAGCGCGCGTGGCAAAAGGCGAGGGGAGTGGCCGATGAAGCGCGCAGGGCCAAGCCCATGGGCAGCAAGCTGGCGGCGCAGATCGCGGCCCTTGAACGGGTACTGAAGATTGCGGCAACCCCGGTGCCGGTGCGCTTCGACTCCGATAGTCTCACCGAGGTGGTGATCTACAAAGTTGGCAAACTGGGGCTCTTTGCGACGCGAACGGTGGACCTGCGGCCGGGCACTTACGTCGCGGTCGGGACGCGGGACGGATACCGTGACGCCCGGCGCGAGTTCCGTGTGGCAGCGGATGGCACCACGCCACCAATCGTGGTCAGGTGTGAGGAACCGATTTGAGCCTCGACATCCGCGTTGACACACCTGCCGGCACGCGCAGCTTCGGGCCCGCGGATCTGCCGCTGGCCATTGGCGCCGGCGCCGAGTGCGCGCTGCGCGTTCCCGGCGCGGCGGGTTCTGCGCCGCTGGCCCAGATCAGCGACCTCGACGGGCGGCCGTTATTACAGCCGGCTCCCGGTGCGCGCATTACGCTGAACGGCGACCGCCTCGACGCAGCGCGCTGGCTGGCAGACGGCGATGGGCTGAGCACGGATACCGCTCGTATCGACTGCTCGATTGCTGACGGCCAGTGGCAATTCCGCGTGGCGCAGACGGAAGATGAATATCAGACCCTGCCACCGGAGATTGCGGCAGCGCCAGCGGCGGAAGAGCCGGTCATTACGGCCGTTGCCCGGCAGCGCAGTGATGTGGCGGCCAGCGCAGCTGGGCCACCGCCGACGCACCGCTTGCGGTACGCCATTGGCGCGGCACTCGCGCTGTTACTGGCCGTGGCACTGTTTCTGTTCACCGCCCAGGCAGTGCGCATCGATGTAGATCCGGTCGACGCCGACGTGCAAATCGCCGGTGGCCTCGTCAAGGTGCCCTTCGGCGGCCGCTACCTGCTGTGGTCAGGCGACTATCGTGTGCTGCTGTCGGCCGAAGGCTATGTGCCGCAGCGCGAAGACATCCAGGTGCTGCGCGCGCCGAACCAGGAATTTCGTTTCGAAATGGCGAAATTGCCGGGCAGATTGGTCGTGCTTACGGGTCCGGGCGTGCCGGCCGAGGTGTTCGTCGACGACGAACTGGCCGGGACCGCGCCGACCCCTGAAATCGAACTGCCGGCAGGCCCCCATTCGCTGCGCGTGCTGGCTGAGCGCTACCTGCCGCTGGAGACCAGCGTCGAGGTCGAGGGCCTGGGGCGTCGGCAGGAACTGACGGTGGACCTGGCTCCGGCCTGGGCGGACGTCATGGTGACGACCACACCGCCGGAGGCGGAAGT
>CAZTIB010000018.1:0-2666 GCA_964613615.1 uncultured Chromatiaceae bacterium | reverse complement strand
AACGGCTGTTCAACTCACGTTGGGCGATGACCGCTTTCGGGTGTCGCGCGGGGTCGAACTTGATCGGGCGAAATGCCCGCAACGGGTCGATTTCGGCCGTAGATTTTACTTCCTGAGCGTCCGGGACAGGGCGAAATTCCTGCTGGCGGGTACCGAGCGTTGATGTCCGCTTCCTGGACTTGCGCTGGGTGCGAGCACCGAACGGCATACGTCGGCTATTGGCCGAACCCAGGCTTGCTGCGCCGCAGCATCTCCCGTCTTCGACAAGTTTCCCGTCGAGAGTCCGCTTTCCCGGCCACTGCAGACCTGTTTGAGGCCTGGCGCTATCCGAGGACCCGCTGCATCACGCTGACTCCGACGCCCACCGCCCTGAGCGATCTTCGTGATACCGGTGCCGCGCTTTCTGGCTGCCCGTATTGCGTCCTCGGCACCGGCAGCCACTTTGGGCCACCCCAGCACCTTGTTCGTGGCCGGGACGGCATTGCCAGCCTGATCGCGCGAACTCACGAACTCGCGACCCGGCGCGCCGGCCGCACCAGGACGCCGTGGTCAGGACATTATCAGGGCACCCGGCTCATCGGCATGAAATCGATACTGCAGCGCCCGCCCAGAGTTACCGAATGCCCACCAGTGGCTGGTGTTGCGCAGGTCTTGGGGCCGTTTGGAACGCTCTTGCAGGTCACTCGGGCAGCGCGTCCGGAACTCAGCCAGGGCGGCGTGCGGCGATAGCGGCGAACCTTGTCAAAGCTGCAGTTCGGCTCGACGCCGTAGGCAGTGCAGCGCTTGGGGGTGCCGAAGGCGACCCGGGACGAAGCTACCAGTACCCCTGGCATCGGTGTGGTGAGAAGTACCCGCTCGAGGCCACTCGCATCTGCGCCGAGCCGGGCCAGGGAGAGTTCGTAAGCCGCGCCCAGAACCGGGTCCCGCCGGCTCCTGCCGATCAACGAGCGCTCACCGAGGAGCAGGAAGAAGGCGTCGCCCCGTTTGATGTACGCACCCGACATGTACTCCTGCCGAGGTTCCTGTGGGAAGCACTTCCCCATGGCCGGTGGATGGTAGTAGTGCAGCAGTTCCAGGATGTCGCGCTTGTCATCGGCCGCGAACAACCGCGTCAGTGAGCGACGCGGCGTGCTGAGAATGAGCTCAGCCCGCTCGAAGGCGGCAGTGAAGCGCGCTTGTTCCTTTTGGTACCTGGCCCCCGCGTCATCGCTGGGCTGCCCGTAGTGATCGCGCCATACCCGTCCTGCGCTCGCGCCTGGTTGCAGGTCGCGGCGCAGATAACACGAGGTGATGCTGTCTTTCATCGTGAAGAGGCGATCCCAGATGTTGTACTGGGTGACCGAGGCGGCGACGCGCGCATAGTCGCCTTGGAATCGGCATCCGAATTGGCGATCGCCGTTCGCGCAGCGGGCGTGCTCGGCGCGGTTCTTGACGGACAGCGTAATGAGGTCGATCTCGCACAGCCCGTGAGCGCTGCAGCCGTGGGCGAGATCGCCCTCGAAGGTCGCGGTCCGAGCTACCACGTCCGCGTGTGCCGCGAGGCGGGCCGAGGGCTCGAGTCCCGGATTGGTTGTGCCCACCAGCTTCACGAAGTTGTCCCACTGCGCCAGCATGCGGGCCCGGCGCCCGTGCACATGTTGGTTCACGGCCGAGCAGTACTGGGAGTCGTGGAAGATGTTGGCCAGTTCCCGCACCGTGCCGGAACCCTGGCGGGACGAGTGAACGCGCGCGCTCGTGTCGGCCCGCGAGTCGGGGGTGTCCTGGGCCGGTTCGCGAAACGCCGGCGGCGCGCGGTCGATCTTGAGAAGCCAGCGCGCATTGATTACCGGGCCGGAGTAGCCGCGCGGGCAGTCGTGTGATGGCTGAACCGTCTTGGCCAGTTTGTCCACACGGGTGCGCAGCGCTGTCAGCCGGCTTGGCAAGGCGGCCTGATGGCGCGCAAGCGCCTGGCGGTCGAGGCGGTCAGTGTCGGTCTCCTCGTAGAGCACCTCGTAACCGACGAACGGCCGGGCGCGGGCGTTGGGAATCGGTTGCCCGCCGCGCTTGACGACACAGGGCAGAACCTTCGTGCCCTGAACGATGTAACCAGCTGGCTTGGGCTTGGTCCCGCCCACCGGCAGCCGGTCGACAGAATAGACGGGCAGCTTCAGCGCCGCCGCCCACTTGTACACCGACATCACCGGCGGCGCCGGCAGACCGTCGGCGGCCTGGGCCATCAGCGGCCCGGTGAAAGAGCCTACCAGCACCAGAGCCGCCGCGACCGGTGCCCGCCATCCGCTGCGCCTGCAACCCATCATCTCCCCGGCGCCTGAATCATTCATCCGACTCCACGTTCGCAATCGTCATCCCCAGGAATTATGGCGAATTCTGGTCCCGGACACCCAGCAATCTACTGCCAGCCGCGACCATGGGGGAGCGCGAAGGTTCGACACTAAACTCCGCAACACCGATGTCTCAAAGTCGTTGACACGCGCCGGGCGAGCGCTGACGGAGTGCGGCTATGGCAAACTCGAGAAGGGTGGCGACGCGATCCGGTGCGGGGCGCTGTGTCAGTGAGGCGAGGATAGGCACCAGCACATGATCGACTTCATCGATACCAGCACTGGCGGGCACGCGACACCCCGTGGACCTGTTCCTCACCGGCTCCCGGGGACGGCTGATCGCCA